>JAHQWC010000062.1 GCA_019634025.1 Vampirovibrio sp. | reverse complement strand
TGAAGATGCTGTCAACATCCTGAGAAATCCCGACTTGCTGGATACCTCGGAAAACATGCACGCATTTTTGGGTCTGGAGCCTTCTAACCTTGAAACTGAACCGCCCTCCAGTAGGGACGTCCCTACTAAAATGGCTGATATCAAAGCAAACATTGACCGGCTCCTTCCGGAACTCCAGTCAACCAACGCAAACAGCCAGGCGGCTCTGGATACCATTGGCCAAAGCCTACAATCGGTCCGAGATGATTTAAGCCAGGCTGGAGATACTTTGCCGGCAGACGCGAGACAAGACTTCCAGTCCAGGCTGGACGAGGCGGCAGAACAATTGAATGAACAATTGGTCGCATTTCAAGAAAACCAGGCAGAAACAGTCCAAGTATTAACAGATATTGAGGCACTCCCTGGTTATGCGCAACGAGCAGTCCGAGCCCATCACAATGCAGCACCACTGAATGATGAACTACAGAAACTCTCTGCCCAAGGAGCTGATTTGCAGGGAATAGCAACAGAATTGGCAACCCTGCAGAATAAGTTGGCAGAAGCTGGAGAAGCCGGTGATTCGGAACATGTTGCCGAGTGGGGTCATGAAGATCGCCCTCTAGATACAACGTATCCGCCCTTCGTGGAATTCAAAGAAGAATTAGCCAGTTACAATCCGGCACAGGACCCCGATGGCGAGAAATTCCGGTCGTTGATCCCCAACATGGAAGAACTTCTAAGCGAAGTCCACAGTCAGGTTGGTGATAAATCCTCTACAAACGGATATAGTGCGACGCTTAATAACCTGAAAGATAGATTTGAAAAAACATACAGTCAGGTTGCGGTGCAAAAATTAGAACTGGCGTTGCAAAGTCATCAGGACATCGCGGATCAGGTGGCTGGAATAAAAATTATGGCTGATGACTATAGTTTTGATATTGGGGGTGTCACAGACAGAGATGCACCCAGCGGTGCGACGGTTACGTTAAAAGGTGGTGAAACATTGCCTTTAAGCCGTCGGCAATTGGACGACATTATGAACGCTGATCCGGCAGAGCTTGAAAAATCGGGGGCTTTGGATTGGTTGAAAGAACTGTTGGGTATTAAGCCCCTTGCAGCGGCTGAGTTACCGGATAACACCCCCCCGGTCATTACCCGCGACCCTGTAGAGGCCGATTATGCTGAAGTGAGACGCGACCTGTGGGATGCATTGGGTAACGATGATCGTAGAGAGAAGCTTTGGAATACTTTTGACGCCGTTCATACCCCAAGCAACGAATACTTTGATAGTCCTCGGGAAGATGAAACCTTCTTTAAAGTTGCTGCCGGTGGTGATGACGTTATTACCCAGGCGGAGTTGGACAAATTTTTAGAGACAGTGGATCAAACCTCCGAAGCAGATCTGATGACATTAGCTCAGGGAAAGTATAAAGAGCTTTACCCCAATGCTGTTGAACCCAGTGCGGACTATGAAGCAGTATTTGCTTCTTTGGCTTCATTGCGTGGAGCCAACGGCCCACACAGGGGTAGTGCAAGTAGTGTCACCAAATTTAAAGAAGAATTGAACACCTTGGAAGCGGCGGTGCATGGCAATACCATTACAGCTGAACAAAAACAACGGCTGTCGGATTTGGAAGGGAATTATCTGCATCAAATGGCTGCTCGGATTCAAGGGCCTTCTGAAAGATACCTGAAACAAATTGATGAGGAGATGGCAAAACTAAGTGATGCCGAAAGAGCGGATGAGACTTTGCAACAGCAACTGGCCAAGATTACTCAACAGGATGCCGACCTTCGGGCAAGAATGGCAGCCCTTCAGGCCAAAGCCGCTGATTTACAAGCTCAAGTGACAAAACCAGATGCAACGCCTGTTGATGCCGAAGTGGCTGAGCTGGAAGGTATGCTGGATACCTTGGAAGGACTGACGGATGAGATTAATAGTGCAATGGCCCCTTACAGGGATCAGGCAAATGCAGAATTTATCCAATTAGAAACCAGTTTGAGCCAAATTGAAGCCAGCGGTGAACCAATCACGCAAGAGCAAAAAGATAGTTTATTTGCGCAATTAACCGCAACAGAAACCTATGCTGAAGAAGCGGCAGATGTTCGCAACAGAATCTATAACGAGCATCAGAAAACGGAAGTTCAGAATAGAATTAGAGCACTTGAAGAGCAAGGTGCGCAAGGCGCCGATGCTTATCAGAAGCTGACGGAGCGGCTACATCATATGTCGGGGTCGACCTTAGGATTTCTTGATGATTTTGATGTTCGCTATCAAAATGTGTTTAGGCGCATAGACGCATTGCAGGTCAACAATGAAGCTGCACCGGCAATGCTACAGCCAATTGACCCAAATGCCTTGAATCTGGATGATTTTCAACAATTTAAAGCAGAAATTGATCAATTAGATTTAAATTCCAGAGAAGGCCTCATTCAAGCGTCCGATATAATTGCAGCACAGTGGGAAAAAATTGATCCTGACAATGAGGATCCCATCAAAGCGTCCGACGAGTATCTGGAAGCATTAAACGAGCTAGATAAGTCGGTTTCAATACAAGTCAGCAAATGGGTGAAAGCAAAAATTGATGACGCGATGCAACAGCACCAAGTGTCTGGCTACAGTCTTGATGACTCTACGTATGCTACCTATAACGATGAGCGTACACATAATAAACACATTCCTTATGTTGGGTTCAATCATTTAGAAACCGACACTGACGTAAGATTGGACGATTACATTATTGAACAGATTTTAAGGGATGAAAATGCCCTGGATACGAAGCAAAAACTTGATAGTAAACTTAATCTCTTGGTGGGTACTGCAAGAGCGTTATCTGATAGCCCTTCTGAAGTGCAGCTTGAAGAATTACAAAGTGTATTAGGTCGGTTTGATATGGAACGCCTCCAGAATGAGATGGCTTCTGAAACCGAAGCAGTCAATAGTGCTTTGAATTTAGCAGAGGCTGCAATGGCACAAACCTCTGCAAGCGGGCAATTAAGCGTTGAACAAGAAGAAGCTATCCAAGATCAACTTTCGGTTGCCTATACGAAATGGTGGGAAGCTGATTCAAAACGGGATAATTGGATGGGTGAAAGTAATGCATCATATGCAGTGAGAATTCATATTGACTCTCTTGAGGAAAAAGAACAGGCTGGTGAATTATCCGGGTCAGAAAAGCAGCAGCTTCAAGAGTTGCGGGCTCAATGGCAGTTGATTGTGGATGAATCATATGAGTCACTTGGAGAGGCCAAGGCGTTAAGAGAACAGTTGTGGGAGCGCTTGAGAAGAACACCGGTGGACCGCCAGACCTATGCGGTAGACTATTACGATTCGTCAGATGAGTACGAAGATGCTGATATAGGCGTTCAAGAGCGTCCTAAGCAGGATCCTTCTACGTTGTCCCGCATCGCCCTGAACATGTATAAAGATCACCCGGAAATAAAGGAAGCCTTGGACAGCATTGAAAGAGATTACTTACTGGGATACGAATACAACGATAAATCTTTGGATGGCAAAAACGGTCGAGAGTTTGTTCGCATTGGTTATCTGGTGGCCTGGTTGCAAGAAAACCAAAACAACCCGAATTATGGCCGAGCCAATGCCGATGTTGTGCACCAAGAAGACACCTTTAACATTATTACTAACGAACAGCTGGATACGTTGATAAAAGCTGTGCGTGACGGCTCTGCAAAGAACTATTTTGAAAAGGTGAGTTAAGCGGGCTATAGCGTATTGCCAGTGCTAATCCACATCTAATGTTCGGATTTTTCTAAAAGTCAGTGGCTGCAATGATTTTCAAGTCCTCTCAATGGATTCCCGCCTTCGCGGGAATGACACATTGGCGGGGGCTTCAGTGTTTAATTGTCAGTTAGTCTTAGTTGAACACGATGGATAGCTTAACTTTGTTTACGTTTTGCCGATATAAGGAATAGCCGGTTTGTTTTAGCCGGTTGTTTTAGGAAGAGCTTCCGGAGCCTACCTCATGGATGAAATTGAGCGGCCTGATCTCCTTGAGCGGCAGCATCCACAAAATTTGCACCCCAAAAGCCGGTGGTATGATGCTGTGCCAAAAATGGCGCAGGCGATTAAGCTGACCAAGCAGCTGCCGCCGGAGATTCAAGGAGTGATTGCCAAGCACTTGAACGATTGTATTGATCATCACCGCCGGCTTCGACGGAATAGTGGGGCCAGCTCGGTGGGGGTGAGTTCTGCCCGGATTATGGGGTTGTATAAGGCCAGCGATAAACATCGGTGGTTTGACGGTACTCCCAGTCTCCACAGAGCCTTTACTATGATGTCTACGGTGCCGGAAGAGGTGTTGGAGGTGTTTGCCACCCGAGTGGTGGAGATTGCCCTGTATATCCATGAGCAAGAGACCAAACGGTTGTCTTATGGTCAGGACCTGGTGAAAGAGGTAGATAGTATTTTGAAAGACGCCTATGTGATGCTGACGGAAGATTCTAAGAGCATTAAGGTGGTGGATCGTAAGGGACGCACTGGTGGGCCGCTATTGGGGGGTAAATCTGAGCAGCGGCGGCATATTATTTCGACTGAGAAGAAGAATGATCGGCGGTTTCGGAAGTAAAATGCACTTGCCTGTGTAAGTTGTAGATAAGCGGCTATGGTTGGTTGGAAAGCCAGCAGAGTTGGCCGTGGGGCCTGTATCCGGCCCCAAACCCGACCCTAGTAATTATTTGGCCTCACTTCGCGGCATTGCTGCCGCTCGTTCGGCCTTTTTACAAAATACAGCAGACGGGTTGCGTAAGTCCTATCGATTGAATGTTGTGATGTTGGATAGCGGTTTAAAATTCGAAATCGGGGTTACCGATACTGGCGGACTAGGGCTTCGATGCGGCTGCGGCTTTTGGGGTGGCTGGAGAGGAATTGGGGGGTGTTGGCGGAGTTGTTGGCGCCGAGGATTTCCAGGGTTTCAATAGCTGCTTGGGGAGCATAGCCTGCCCGGGCGAGGAGTTGCATGCCGCGTTCGTCGGCCTGGTATTCGGCGTTTCGGGAGAACTTTAAGTCTGTGAGGGCGAGTCCGGCCTGGGTGGTGGTGGTGAGGAGCTTGCTTTTTTGAGAGCCGTCGCTACCCATGAGCCGGTTGAGGAGGTACCCGGCGCCAATGATGCCGATGCGGCGGACCTGGGTTTTTTGGACATGGTTGAGGTCAATGTGGGCCATTTCATGAGAGATGACAAAGGCCTTTTGGTCGTCTGTTTTGAGCTTGTTCCACAAGGCAGAGGTAAAGGTAATGGACTCGCCGTTGGTGGCGGCGTTGAGGGTGTTGGACTGGACAACGGCAATGCGTTGGACAAGATTTTGGGGCAGGCCGTTGCGTTGCAAGAGCCGGTTGAGAATGGCTTGGGCATGTTGGCTGTTGCCGGGGAGAACCTTGGTTTTTTGCACGCCTGCTTTTTGTACCGTTTGGGTGCGCTGGGCGACGAGGATGGGGTGATGGTCATGGGCTGAAGCGCCGAGTTCAAGACTAGCCAAAAGGGCAGCACCTATCATAAACCCGAGGAGTAATTGCCGGATGTGTTTTATCACCACCGTAAGGCTCCCTTTCCAGTCAGTCACCGTGATAAAACCATAGACGTTATAACTGGTCTAGACGTTCCCTATGGTTTTATTGCAATAATATTGCAATTAAGATACCCTCATATTCTGCAAGAAATTGAGCAGGGTGTCAGCTATTTCAACGATAAAAGGTGGTCAAGGATGAATCCATGGTCTTCTCAACAAGTTTTGGCGGCGTCGCTGATGGTAAGTGTTGCCTGGCATACTAGTGGAATAGCGTTTGTACAGGCGGCGGACGGAATCAACAATGCGTCCGTAGCTGAAAATTTGCCTGCAGTTGTTGAGTTGGCGCTGCCTACAGACGATACCAAACTCGAACTGGCCCATGCCGATGACGGTAACGTGGAATTTACCAGCAGCATTGTTGCCGGCCATGTGGATCAGGTGTCTCAACAGCATGGTTCTGTGGAGCATTCGGTACTGTCCGACAGTTTGTGGGTTAACCTGGCTTTAACTATGGCTTATGAACGGGATCCGGAGATCCGTCGTTATCTTAAAAAAAGTGGACGTCTGGGTAAGGTTGGCACAGTCAGCGCTATTGGACTTTCTGGTTTAGGGATGGCCTCGAGTGTGTTGTCTTTGGCTACCCTGGATGCAGGTGGTGAGGCCCATGCAGAAGGAGAAGAACACTCTATCGAGCGGGATAGCCCTACTGCTTCAGTGCTGGGTGTTGTCGGGAGTGCCGTGTCCCTGGCAGTGCTGGGAGGGCAGATGTATTTTCGGCATCGGTATAATAAAAAAATTGCCGCCCGGCAGGTGGAAATTAAGACTCAGGTGGAATATGGGGTGGATCATATTGATAGCGAAAAAGGCCAGGCTGCTTTGGCAGAACTGATTGGTGAGCGGGCGACCCTGGAGTTGACCACGATGATCGCCAAGCCTGCGGCGATGATTCGCCAGTAACGACCCTTTTAACGGGCTGGTAAGGGAGTCATCACTTGTGTTACTGTAGTAGCTTCTTCATCCCGTAGCAGCCTAATAAGAATGTTATCTGGTCATGACATCTGATCTTCAAATTCCTGTCCTCTATGCCAAAATCCACCGAGTCCGGGTGACCGGGGCGGATTTGCATTATGAGGGGAGCCTGAGCATTGATGAGGACTTGATGGATGCGGCGGGATTGACGGAGTTTCAGCAGATCGATATTTACAACGTGACCAATGGCAATCGGCTGACCACATATGCCATTCCGGCTGAGCGGGGGAGTGGGATGATCCGTAGCAACGGAGCGGCGGCGCATTTGATGAATCGGGGAGATTTGGTGATTATTGCGGCTTATGCCACGCTGCCTAAAACTCAGGCTGACACATGGAAGCCCACCTTGGTGTTTGTGGATGAAAACAACCGGCCAGTTAATGAGACGCCGGAGATATTGCCGGTTTAGGTTTGAGCCATGATTTTAAGACCGAGGGTCTTATTTGATCCCGTTCTCTTCTTTCTCTTTTGCCTTTTCGGCTGAGGAGCGTAGGGGATCCTGGCGGCGGGCATTGGCCATTAGTTGAGACCACTCTACGTTTACCGTTCCCTCAGAGAGCTTGTAGCGCTTTTCAAAGCTTTCGAATAACTCAATAACAGCTTGATCGACTACGTGCAATTCTTGGGTATGGATATAGACGGTTTTGCCGATGGGTACAGCGTCCAAGGCCGAAGCAATTTTGGGTAAATTCACAAAGCTGGCGCTGCCTCTAAAATGAATATACTCAACGTTTTCTTCAGGTTTGGATACCGGCTCAATGTCCAGTTGGGAGTGACTGTAAATCCACTTGATGAGAGCCAGCCCCAGGCCGATGACGACCCCTTCCAGCAGGTTGGTGAGGACGATGCCCATGACGGTGGCTACATAAATAGCCACTTCAGCCTTGCCAAAGGTGGCCAGGCGGCGAATGGCATGGACATTGACCAGTTTGTAACCGGTGTATACCAATATAGCGGCCAAGCTGGCGACGGGAATGTTTTCCAGTACAAAGGGAATCACCATCACAAAAATCAGCATCCAAATACCGTGGAAAATAGCAGACATACGGGTTTCCGCACCAGCCTGGACGTTGGCCGAGCTACGAACGATAACGCCGGTAATGGGCAAAGCGCCTAAGACGCCGGCAAGGGCATTTCCCACACCCTGTGCCAACACTTCCTTGTTGTAGTCCGTTTTGGACTTTTCCGTCATCTGTTCCACAGCGGTGGCCGTCAACAAAGTTTCGGCGCTGGCGATGAAGGCAACACTTAAAATGGTGATCCAAACGCTGGGCTCC
Organism: Vampirovibrio sp.; assembly: GCA_019634025.1. Lineage (GTDB taxonomy): Bacteria > Cyanobacteriota > Vampirovibrionia > Vampirovibrionales > Vampirovibrionaceae > JAHQWC01. The sequence continues at coordinate 27,963 of JAHQWC010000062.1, read as the reverse complement.
GCCAGCATAGAAAATTGAGATGGATTCACAAGTCGGACGGATTCTGCCAGGTTTGAAGGAATCTCTACGTAGTTAATGGGTAGACCCAGGATAGCTGCTACCACCAAGGCGGCAATCACAGCTACCAGTGGCGCTGGAATCATCTTGAGTTTGCCGGGTATCCAACTCCAGCCAATGATAACAACTATGGTGAGCAGGCCGATGCCGGCAGCGATGTGATGGGTGGAGCCTTCCACGGGAACCAAGCCCTTCATAATGGCCTGGGGAATGGACAACAAGTTTTCCAATCCATTGCCCTTAGGAGTATCATCTACCATCACATGAAACTGACTGGAAAAGATTAGAACACCAATACCTGCCAGCATTCCCTGGATAACGGCAGGAGAAACGGCCCGGAACCATTGTCCCAGAGAAAAAATTCCCATCAGTATTTGCAGGCCACCGGCAACCAGAATTATAATACCGACATTTTCAATGCCATGGGTTTGGGCGGCTTCCCATATGATGGTAATGAGTCCTGCTGCTGGGCCGCTAACCTGCAGAGGGCAACCCGATAGGGTTGCTACAACCAGACCGCCGATAATACCGGAAATGATACCGGCTGCTGCCGGGTAGCCGGATGCGATGGCAATACCCAGACATAGAGGTAATGCCACTAGGAACACCACAATAGAAGAGAGAAAATCGTTTTTGAGAGTGGCCGGTGATATCCCGGTAGGAGATGCGTTCGCCATGTCAGACTCTAAACCCAACTGTTCGATCAGAAACGTTACTGTAACTTGTCTATTCAATTGATTTTGGTTGAAGTACCCGCCCGTTGTCAAGTTTTGAGGCTTGCTTCTCCCCTTAAGAGAGGAAAGTAATGACCAAAAGTACTATAAACTCAGTGTAAAAAGAGCCGTCCATAAGCCGGGTTCTGTCGAGAACGGTCATCTATCTGGGCAGGGTGTCTCCACCATGCTCAAGCGGTTGGGAAGCGGGCGGGCCGCCCTTGCTGATTAAACAGCTGCCTCCGGCCTTGCACCAATCGGGGTTTACCTGGCCAAAGCCTTCCGGCTTTGCCGGTGGGCTCTTACCCCACCGTTGCACCCTTGCCTGTGCCGAAAATCGGCCATCGGCGGTCTGCATTTCTGTGGCACTATCCTCGTGGTTGCCCACACCGGACGTTATCCGGCAATTTGCCCTGGGGTGCCCGGACTTTCCTCACACAGTGAGAAACCCACTGCGCGCGACCGTTTGTCCGGCTCTTTTTACCACAGTATTATACCTAGGATTTATGCTGAGTGCACTCTGACTCGCTACCTTCAATGTAAGCCTTATTTTTCTTTGTTGGTTTTCTAGGCAGCGTATTAATCCAACGGCTGACGCATAATGGCGCCGATAATATTCCCTTGAACTTGCTGAACCTTTTTGGCGGCCTGCCGAAGTTGGGCTTCATCAGCCTGTTGCTCAACGATCATCAACAGGCTATCTACCTGGCGTAATAAAACGGCAGTATCCGGATAATTCAGCAGGCTGGAGGTATCGAACAGCGCCCAGTCGAAATATTCTTTTAAACCATTGACCAATAAGGAAAACCCTTTAGCGTTTAGGAATTCAAAGGTATTATCCAATGATACTCCGGCGTTGATATAGCAGAGGTTTGGATGGGCTTGGGATGGAATAAGGGCCTGTTGGATGATGGGAAACAATTCTTCCGGTTGCAGGTTGGGATTCTTAGCTGCCATCTCGGAGACAGTGTTGATTAGCTCTGGTAAGCCCTTTTCGTAGTTGAGGCTGTGGCCAAAGGTTTCATGCAACCGAGGATTCCGTAGATTTGTATCTACCAAGACCACCCGTTGACCACCTTGGGCTAGGCAGTAACCGAGGTTGGATGCGATAAAAGATTCTGACGGATCTTGATACAAAGACGCCATGGCAAAAGCATTTTTTTGATGAAGGTTCCCTTGTACGCTGAGGTTAAGGGCCAAGTCTTGATAGGCTGCGATGGTTGCCTGATGGCTGTTGGCCTGAAGAACTTGTAGGTTCCCACCTTCAGGGGTAAGGCGATTCTTTTTCTTTTTGATGCGGGCAACCCAGGGTAAGACTGTTAACACAGGAATGTTCAACATGTGTTCCAAAAATTCTGGCCGGATTTGATTTTGTTGAAGGTAATGGAAACCGACAGTTACGGTTGAACTCATGACCAAGCCAACTACGGTGAAAATTAGGATGATATGGAGTTTTCCTGGGAAAATCGGAGAATGTGGGAGTGATGGGACGTCAATGATCCGGAGTTTCTGGTGAATACCGGCTTCTTGAATTTTGACCTCGGCCAATTTCTCTTGAAGCCGAGTGAGGATTTCCTCTGTATTCCTCTTCTTGAGTGTTAGTTCAGCATACTTTAATTTGGTATGCGGCATGTGAGCAACCTTTTTTTCCAGTGCCTTTTTTTGTGCTCGAAAGGTTGCCAATTTGTTTTTAATGGCCGATCGTTCGGTCTCTAGGTTAGTAAGCTTTCTGACCATGTCTGCCCGAATAGAATCGGTAATGACGAGATCGCCTGTTTCAAATTTTCGGCCCACTGTTTTGATTTGTTGATCTTCAATTTGGCGGTTCAATACGGCGGCTTTTTCACGTAATTTAACCATAGTTGGATTTGTAGGTGCATAAGTGACGGATTTAATATTGATTTCCCGTTCTACCTCATTTAATTCTTCTGCCAAATGCCTTAAAACATCGTTAAATCCACCGGCAACCGATGCAATGGCTTGCTGAGGACTAAGGTTGAGTTGAGTGGTGAGCTTCTGAAAGGCTGTGTTTTTTTCGACCAAGTCAGCTTCTTGGCGTTTAATCTTTGCGCCTAAGCCTTGTATTTCTTCAACCGTTAGTTCTATTTCTGCATTGATATCTACGACATCGTGCTCTAGCTGGAATAGTCGGATCTTATCGTTTAATGTCTCCAAATCATTGGTGGAATCTTTGACCTTAGCAATAAGCAACTTTTTTTCGTGGCTTAATGGCTGGCGCAAGATGCTGTCTGAAAGGTTGAAATAGCTGTTCAAATAGCTTTTAACCATGGCACGAGCCAGTGTCGGATCATCCCAGATGGCAGATAGCTTGATAAAATCAGTACCGGACACCGGTGTGACTTGGATTACTTTCTCGGCCAGGTAGTCAGGCGTAATATCTGATAATTTGCCTGGATGTTTCTGTGAGAAATGCTTGATGACTTTTTTAGCCAGTAATCGACTTTTAATGAGTGTTTCCTGGTTTTTAATAGGATCGCTCTTAAGCAGGCTGCCGCTAGATCGGCCGTAATTCGTGACAATATAGGGCATGCCTTGAGTGTTCATGAGCACCGTAGATTCAGACCGGTATTTTTCATGAAAAGCCAGAAGCGCAAATAATACACCAATGGCTGCGCACAGGAGTGTCGTCCCCACGATTAAATGGCAATTTTGCCACAGAATCCGCCTGACGCGTTGCAGATCGATGGTGATAGATTCAGATTCAATAAACTGTTCTTCGGCCACGTGAATACTCTCGGCTCGTCGATTTACTCTTTACTCAATTGGAGCAACCCGTACGGATTCGCATACAAAATACGCTATAGTACCCATTTAAGAAGATGTCAGGCAATTCCATATCGTTTAAAAGAATGAACCTAAGAATGAAGAGTAACTGATCTGCTGGCAGAGTAGCCTTACAAAAGCTATAAGATCAGCATGCAGTCACCATAGCTGAAGAACCTGTATTCATTGGCTACTGCCTGATGGTAGGCCTTCAAAATGGACTCTCGGTTTGCAAAGGCACTGACCAGCATTAATAGGGTGGTTTTGGGAAGATGAAAATTGGTCAGCAACATGTCTACTGCTTGAAATTGGAATCCGGGATAGATGAATAGCCGGCTCCAATCCGAGCCGGGTGTAATTTTTCCTTGATGTTTTGCCGCAACAGTTTCTAAGGTTTTGGTGACGGTGGTGCCGATGGCGATGATACGGCCTCCATTCTGACGAGTCTGGTGGATTTGCCGGGCGGCAGCTTCAGGTACGGTATAATACTCTGGGTCCATTACATGACGGGTAATGTCTGATTCGTCCACCGAACGGAATGTGCCGCTGCTGACTGATAGGGTTACTTCCGTAACGCCGATGTCCTTGTCTTTAAGTTGTTGAAGTACCTCTGGCGTAAAGTGTAGCCCTGCCGTGGGAGCTGCTTGAGCGCCGGGGACCGAGGCAAAAACAGTTTGATAGGTTTCTTTGTCTGACGGTTCCACCGGACGGTTAAGGTAAGGCGGAATAGGCATTTGGCCCAGCGTATCCATCAGCGTTTCAACAGACTCTCCCTTAGGGAGGTCAATTGCTACTTGGCCCCGTCCACCTTCTTCCAGTTTATAGACCGTCATTGTTGCAGAAATACCGGCTGAAATTTGGAGGAACTCAATGACAGTTCCCTCTTTCAACTTACGGGCAGGACGCAACAGTGCATGCCATACCGGAGAGCTGGTTTCTTGAGTAGCCTCTGCATTGGGATAGAGCAATAACACTTCAATTCGCCCGGTAAAACCGACCCGGTTTCCCAAAAATCGGCTGGGTAAGACCTTGGTATTATTGAGTACCACCAAATCACCCGGGTCCAGAAACTGAGGCAAGTCGTAAAACCGATGATGACTTATTTCGCCGGTCTTTCGGTTCAGCACCATCATCCTCGACTCATGCCGCTGACTGAGAGGGTACTGGGCGACGAGAGCTTCCGGCAATTGGTAGTCGTAGGCATCCAAACTTAGTGAAGCGTTAGTGGTATCTGTGGGCTGCATTTTACTTCTTTTTACCAAACTGCAGTTTTGATAAAGAAGCGTAACCTTGCACGACAACAATCTTGCCGACAATACGCATGCTTGTCGCCTTAATAGAAAAATCTTTGTTGCCACCGGCCTGATTGAGATCGAATAGCTTATTGAGTTGATCCTGGATGATTTTGGAAAGTTGTTTCGGCAGCTTATTGTTACCAGTGGCCATCTGCATATTTTCAATTTGGACGTTTTGATTTTTATGAACCAATTGGCCGTTCATCTTTACAGGCAATGCAAAAGTATCGCCAAAGGTGACGACCAGGGAGAGTTCTAAATTCTGGCCGCCGGAGAGTTGAAGCTTGGGCTCAAAAAACTTGATGAGGCGGAAGTTGCCGGTTACTTTTGCAACGCCTGATTCCAGTTTATCTACTGTGGTGGGATGGGAGACCAACTTGTTGAGGCTGCCTTCCGACATCTTGAGGGTAATGTTTGCCCGAACAGGCTTGGGCATGATAAACCGCTGGTTCTTTGAGAGCTCAATGGGGTTGAACTTAAATGCCGGCGTAGTGATCTTGAGTTCATCGACAGGAAAGAAATTGAACTGACTGTTTTTGGTGTGGGCACTGAACTTTTGGAGCTTTCCATATTTAAAATCAATACCCTGCACCGAGACATTAAGGCTGCCAATCTTTTGATTGTTAAATATTCCGCCGTGGAGATTAAAAGAAATGGATTGGGCTTTGCTATTGGGTACGTCCAAGTGAAGCTGCGCGGCGGTTTCTTGTATGTGTGTGCATATGAGACATAACACAACGGACAAAACACATGCCGTGATAGATGGTGCCAGATTATAAAACAAGGGTTTCATCAAATTTGCAATTTGCTCTATGGTTAATTGTTTTAGGGTCAGGGTTTGGAGAGGACTTGCAGTATCTCGACGTCCCAAGACGTGCCGGGTTCCAACTGGAACTTCCAGTTGGGGAAAATAGCGCTGGATTGATAGACGCGGTCAATGCCGGATTCGGATTTGGAGGTGGTTTCTATTGGAAACCGCCAGATATCGGTGGGCTTGCTAAAGTGCAGTTGATAATCCACCTGCTGCCATTCGTCCACCAGGCCGATGGCGGTTTGTTGGCTGAGCTTGCCCCGGGATTGAAGCTTGGGGTGAGTCAGTTTTTGCCTTTCTGTCACGGCCACTGCAACTGCCGTTGTTTCTTGTTGAACGACACCGGCTTCCGAAGGAGTGTGAGTAACAGGTGTGTAGTAATAGCGGTCCGGGGCGTCCGGCGCCAACAGGTTAATGTTGAACTCTGGAGCAAACCAAAGGGGTAACGGCGTATTGGATAGGTTGATAATACTATATTTGATTCGGGTGGCGGCTTCTTTGGGATCTACCGTCAGGGTTTTAGTGACCTGTATGGGTTGTTGTACTCCGTTGTCCCACACCGCACCGTCCCGGGTGAGGGTGATGCTATGGGAACCGGTTTTTTCGGCTTGATAAGGTTCCAAGATAAAGTTACCGACTTCACCAAAAGTGGATTGGGATACACTGTCTAAGTTGGTATCCGGGGCCCAGAAATGATCCAATAGGCTTGCCCGTCGGTGCCAATCGTAATGAATCTTGGATTTTCGATCAGCATCAAACTCATCGTGATAAGGTTCATACCGCCGTGCCAAGGTATCTAATAAATTGATACAGGAGGGCCGGTAGTCCACTTCTACCAGAGCGCCTCCCTGGTCAGTGTCCAAGTAGAGGTTTTGCTGATGGGTTTCGATGATCATCTCCGGCAGGCCATCGCCATCAATGTCGGCTTCTTCCAGATTAAAAAATTGTTTGCCCCGGTTAGAATCATCAGCCAGATTCTCTGCGTGCAACAGGTGTCGGTAGTTCGCAGAGCGCAGGTTGGTGAGGTACAAGCCGCCAAAGGTGCCGTGCCAAAATACGTCGTTGGATTGACCTTTCCATAAGGCCTGAGTGGCTTGGGCCAGGTAAGCGCTTTTAGAGTTCATCTGCCGGACTTTGTTTGCTACCCGCTGCATTTTCTTATGGAGCATGTTGGCTTCTGGGTATTTGATTAAAAAATGACGCCAGAACCCTGCCTTAATAAAAGGTTGTTGTTCCGAGGATGCTTGTTTGACGGCGGCTTCATATGCACTGTGCTTTTCTGAAGGTAGTGCCCAGGCAAGCATCTCGCTGTAGCTGGCTGACGGCAGGTAGGCTCGGCCTAATGATTTGCTGTTGGCAATATATTCAGATGGAGTGACAGCTTGAATTGCATTTGGATGATGTTCTACGGCGTTAAAGAACTTGTCTAACCATTTTTCCTTGTATACCCATTGATGGGTTCCCGGCCATACGCCGAATTTTTCGCCGTCATCAAAGTAAATGGCAGCGCCTCCGTCATGATGATGTGCTAGGCCCAGGAGTTCTTCCACAATTTCTTGAGGTTGGGCAAAGGGGATTTTGTACCGGAGGCTTTTTCGAATCGGCAGTACATCCAGAGTATGCCCTTGTTCTTCAGTGGTATAGAGGCCCAATAACGCATCATCCGGGAAGCCGGCATGGTTGAAGTGGACGTCATCTAAAAACACATACTTAACGCCAGCCTTTGCCAGGTATTTTGGTAAATGTGGTTCCCAAACCCGCTCGGCTTGCCACATGCCGGTAGGGAGAATTCCGATGAGCTGATGAATGCGGTGAGTTAGAGCCTGAATTTGTCCGACTTTGTCTTCATCGGGGATCATGGCCAAAATCGGCTCATAATACCCACCGGTGAGCACTTCCAGTTGGCCGGAAAGGGCCATGCGTTGTACCTGTTCAATAGTGCTCGGGTGATTGTCTGCTAGCCAATCCAAAAGGTAACCGGTGAAATGAATGCCGGCGTGAATCTTGGGGTGGGCTTCCAGCACGTCTAGAAAAGGCTGATAACACTTTTCTGTGGCATGAGACATCACACTGTCCCAGTTATCTACCGGCTGATGGTTATGAATGCCGAACAATAAATTGATCATAAGGGTACGCCTATCTTATACGCCGACGGGCTGGGGCGGCATGGCGTCTGTGGCGCCGCTGAGACCTTGGTACCAACGGTAATGAATATTCGGGAAAGGATTGTTTTTCTCTTCCAGTGTGGACAACAGAGCGTTGTCTATAGAGCTTTTTGTTAGCATGTCGGCTAATTGTTTGAAGTTGTCAACGTGTTCGTTAAACCGCTCAATGGCGTAATCTTTTGCCTGGAAGGTGGTGACCAGGAATGGCCAATCGCTGCTTTGTAATAACAAGAGTTCTCGGAACGCTTGGTTTAATATCCTTACTTTCATCGGATCAGATTCATCTGGGTGCTGTACTACCAAATCTGTCATCGTTTCTTCCGCCTGGTGAATGATAGGCCACATCCAGTCGGTGTGCTGATTCTGCCATACCCAGTAGTGTCCGCCTTGGCCCCATGTGCTTTCCGGTAGTTCAATGGCACACTGTGGCGGGGTGTTGTGCAGGTAGGCGCTGGCGGTTTCTACAGAAACCTGTTCAACCTTATTGAGTTGACGGATAACTTGTTTTAGCCAGGTAATCCCTTCAAACCACCAATGACCAAACAGTTCCGTGTCAAAGCTCACCATTACCAGGCGTTCCTTGCCGGTGGCCTCGTAATGTTCTTTGAGTTGATGATAAATCATGTTGGCGTAGTGATCGGCGTGTGAGGTTGTCTGTTCCAGAGCTTTTACGGGATCGTATAGGCCCTTGTCCCCTAGTTCGCAGTCCTTACTGGTAATCCGCCAGAAATGCAAACCGGATTGTTCATCTTTTTTGTGAAATTCCCGATACACTCCGTCGCCTGGGTAACCGTCTGCTGCCGACCAGACTTGGAAGCTGGCCCGGTTGTTTCTGCCCATTACCGCAACCGGGTAGTCTTTCATCCAGTAAGCCTCGTCTGTGGAGAATCCGGTAGCTATCCGGTGAGTCTGAGGGTTATCTGTGGGGATGTATTGGATAGCGCCGTACAAGCCAAAATCTCGTCGAGCTTCAACGCCGGTGCTGCCTTCAATGGCGTGATATTCGGTGAAAAAGTATTGTAGGCCGTTCTCGTATAAAAAGGCATCGGTAGATAAAGCATGATGGTTTTTACCGACAGCCACTTCAGAGTGAGCCGGTCGGTATGCACATTCTGGGAGCCAACAGCCTTTGGGGTCCTTGCCAAAGTGGCGCTTGTAGGTTTCTACGCCCACTTTAAATTGGGCATTGATACTCTCTTGTAAACCCAGTAACGGAGAAAAACCATGGGTGGCGCCGGAGGTGGTGATTTCGATGGCACCGGTGTCTTGGAGGTCCTTAAAGGCCTTTAAGAGGTTTTTGTCGTAACGGTTAATAAAGTCATCCAACAGTTGTGTAAAATGCTTGTGATAATAATCTGCCAGGTAGGCTAAATGTTTGGAGTCTTTGACTTTGGGATCCGGGTAACGCTCAATATCTTCAGAGGCTGCTTTTAGGCGGGTCTGGATATAATCAATAAACCCCTGCTGAAGATGAGAATCAGCTAGCTGCTCCGCCAAAATAGGGGTTATGCCCACGGTAATGTTGGGCTGAATGCCTTCAGAAACTAGCTCTTCCAAGGCGTTTAACAGGGGCAAATAGGTTTCCGCAATACATTCATATAGATTTTCCTCTCCAAACGGCCACATACCTGCCTTTCGGTAAAATGGCAGGTGGCTGTGCAACATTAGGACAAAGGAACCGTAGCTCATGGGTGAGAACACTCCACTGGGGCTGCCTGTATAGGACACTTGAGACACCAAAACACTAGTGGCTATCTTACACGGAACGGGCTGATAAGTAAAAGGGTGTCCATAAAAGGAAAACTTAGTTGCTATCCAGCTTCTGCGGTCTTGGTATGCTCTTGAGCACCGGTTCGGTAAAGCCGGTTGTAATTCCAAAAGCTGCCATATACCTTTTTAATGTACTTGCGGGTTTGCTCGTAGGGGATATTTTCCACAAACAAGTCCGGATCAGACTTGATGTGAGGAGATGCCTTGACCCAGCGCTTCATGGCATTAGGGCCGCCGTTGTAAGATCCTACAGAGAGCATGGAGTTACCGTTAAACAGTTGGTGCAGATGACCCAAATAACGACTGCCCAATTGAATATTTATCTCTGGGATAAATAAATCCGGAGCCTTAAATGACCGCCGACCTACCCATCCGGCGACTTCTTTTGCGGTGGTCGGCAACAGTTGCATCAGCCCCAGAGCGTTTGAGGTGCTTACGGCAAACTCGTTAAAGTAGCTTTCCTCCCGCATTAACGACTGGACCAGCAGGGGATCGATGTTATTTGTCCCAGCCTGCTTTTTAATATTTTCGGGGAAGTAGACTGGGTAGAGAAGTTTTAGTTCTTCGTTGGTGGGTGGGGTAGGTTTTTTCTTACGTTTCCTGGCTGTTTCGGCCAGATCATCACGAATAATTCGGATGGCGCGATCTCGTTGACCGTTGGCAGATGCCTGCCAGCTTTGAATCCCTGCAGGGACCATGACGCCGGATTCTTCCAACAAAGAGACCAAGTCATTGGCAGCTGTGGAACCAATGGCAGCTAACTCGCCGGCTTTTTCTAAAATCTTGGGTGCTAACTGGCCCCGCGTTTCCTTGGGCATTAGCGCCAGCGGGTTAATATCCACAGAAACTTCTGGATATTCGGATTTAGGTAAGGTTCGCCAGCCAATATCCTCTTTCTGATAAACCAGCTTGCCGAGACGTCCGAAAGCCCGAAAGGCATAGTAGCTTTCAGGATAGTCTTTCAGGACTTGACGGTATTTCTTAATCGCTAGTTGACGTGGAGGAGTGGATAACTCGTTGCCTTGTTCATCGGTTTTGGTTATTGGCGCCTTTTGTTTTTCCAGTAGCTTGGCTTGCCAGAACAATATCCGTGGGGCGGCCTTGGAATATGCGTACCGGCTTATGTATGACTCACTCTGTTTTAAAAACTGTTGTGCTTTTCCATGTTTAATTAACGGCCATAAAGTAACCCAAGCACTTTCAGGGGCATAATCACTTTCAGGATAGTCTGTTATTATTTGCCGATAGTAGCTTTGTTGTAGGGCTGGGTTAAATTGTGCTAGTCGCCACAGCACGTAATCTTTGCCGTAAGGCAGTACTTGGGCATTCAATCGGTTTAGGGTCGTAATACGAGAGGAAGATCCGGAAAGATTGCGGACCAGTAGGTCAAGTCCTTCTCGGGCCTCATCTATATCTTTTGCGTAAAGCAGGCCTTTTTCCAGGGTTTGCAGCCCTTTTTGCGTTGCGTCCGTATGGAGTAAGGACCTGCCTAGGGGTAGCCATACCTCCTGCAGAGGAAGTGTTTCTAAGTGTTCTATGGCCTTGTCCCAATCTGCTTTACCATTGTAATATCCTAGTCCTATCAGCCGGTGCTGCTCCGGTGTGGGTGCTTCAATAAGACTGTCCAAGTTTTTTGCGATGTTGGTGGCGAACCGACCATCTGGGCTGTTGGACAGATAACGTAGCCAATAGCCTGTTGTGGCTTGTCGGTTCTTTGTGGCTGCGAGCTCTCCCAGATAATAATCAGCACCACTAGCGTATTCTGTATTTGGATAAGTGTCTTGCAGTTGAGAAAAACGGCGATGAGCTTCCTCTTCTTCCTTGGCCCGGAAGTGGGACTGACCCAACAGGTAGAGTGCCTTCGCCTGAAAAGGTGAGTGACTGCTGGAAATGGTGAGTGGTTTTAATTTGTTTTGGGCCGCCATTTCATTGGGAAGCCCCGCATAGGCTTCTGCCTGGTGAATAGCGATGAGATCTCCAAGCCCAGGGTATACAGACTCTAGTTGTTTAAATGCTTCTATGGCCTCACTGTACCGCTTGTCTCTTAATAACGACAATGCGTTGGCATAGGTTTCTCTTGCGGTGGACCTTTCCATCCCGACATTCGCATTAAACAGTACCGGCGGAGGAACCACCATCCCGAATCTGCTTTTGATGTAGGCAGTGGTGTCTTCCAAATTCCAGTGGTTCTGGGCCATCCAGAGGTAAGCGCCTGCGGTTCCTAATGCTACCAATATGAACGCAATGAACAGTGCCTGGAAAAGGCGGCGGATTTTTGATCCCCAGTTCGGTTTATGGGTTGTGCCGGAAGGAGTAGAAGGATTGGCTGCGATGATTTTTGCCATACAAGCCGTCACGGTCCTTTTTTAAGTAAGCCTCTTTCAAGACGGTCTGCTGTCAGACCTTAAGATGTATATTATGATAGAGCCACAAGCATTTTACAAATGATTGGCCCTATCTTTCTATGTCGCGCCCTATCCCCTTGACAGACAACTTAATGACCTATCTATGGCAGCACGTGATGGGGAGTAAGGGCCCGGCTATTAAAGATACCAGCCGAACAGGTACGGCAAAATTTGATGGGTATCTCCATAGTACGCCGTCTGAGCCGCTTTCTTTTACTGTTTTCCCGATGAGCGATACCGGTGAGTTAGAGGTGGATGATGTGGAACGGCTGGTGGGAAGTGAGGCAACCTATTTATTGTTTATCAATCCCAACCATCACTGGTTGGTGGCTGTGCGGAACACCACTCAAAATAAAGGCAAGTTGGGCCGAGGCGAGTCAGTGGAGCAGATGAAAGTAAAACTGACGCCGTAACAATTTTGGTAAATAGCACATTCTGCATAAGTCCTATAAGATGGTGAAGTACCATGCGATTAGCAAGAGATGGGTATTGATTGATGTCACCTTCTGGGAACATTCGAGATTTTTCCTCTTATCGTGGAAGAGATGGTGGTTCTCCTCGCCGTGAACGAGGCCCTGTACAGAATGATACCCCTTGGAAAGAACGGTTGTTAGCAACTGCCGCGTACTTATTTCTAGGCTTTGCTCTATATACTGCCCCTGGATCTGGCTTGACCTTGCTGTTGTTGATGGGTTTGTTGTACTGGATTTTTGTCCAGCAAAAGCGCCATCGAGTTCCTTATTTTGTCCGATATCATCTTTTACAAGCGATGGTGATGTTTGGGTTGTTGCTTTTGGGGTTGGAGTTGTTGGGTGCGGTGATCCGGGTCGTCTTTACGGGTGCGGAGTTGGTGGGGCTTAGTAGCTTGCTAAGCGGTGTTTCTGCCACTATCGCCATTGTTATGGGCCTGTTGAGCCGGTATTTAATGCCTGTTGCGGCTGTGTATTGCAGCTTGTTTTCCTTAAGCGGACGTACCCACGAGATTCCGCTGATCAGCACAAATATTAAAAGTCTCGTCTGAACCTGAGCCCCTATGATTAATGCGTAGGTGCGCATAAATTGCGTCATCCGTTGGATGATAAAAAGCCCGATATCGAGGATGATAGGGATTCGTCTTTCTTTTGGAGATCTGGCTTTGACAATAATCCAGGTGTCCAGGAGAATTTAGGAAGATCTAATTTCTCAATATGTTCGCTGGAAACGGAATGACGCAATTTAAATTTGCCCTTGTTTTTATATTGAGGAGAATTTCACTCGGTTTTATACCACCAATGCCTTAATGATAGCTACATGTGTCCCTGAATTTGAAAGCCGGATGGCCTCACCCCTATGATATGGAATCGCCTCAAGCAAATCGTTGATACTTCTGTTTATCGAACTGTGAACCGGTTAAACGGCGTCCAGCTCTTGGGCCGTATTGGTGTTTTGTTCTCTGTTGCGTTTGTCTTGGTAAATTTGATTCTTTTGAGTGCTGAGGTAACTGCTTTTGCCGATCCTGGCAGTGGCGGCTTTTTGCAGCAAACTCAGCAATCTATTTCTGATCTGGCCAGTCTCTATTATGGCAGTATGACGAGAGAACTCTTGCCTGAAGACTCGCTGTTTGGGACCTCTTGGTTTACTCAAGCCATTATTTCCGGGGTGTTGGTGCTTGTCTTTTTGCTGATTGCCAAATGGATGCCTCGGCATCGTAAAGTGGTGATGGGATTGACGTTTGTGGTGATCTTGCGTCATTTGCTGTGGCGGGGGTTTGAAACCATGGACACGGTGGCGCCTTCTTCCACTGTGGTGGCTTGGATTGTTTATGGGGCCGAAATTCTGGCGGCAGCCTCTCTGTTATTAGGCTTTCTCCAGATGTGGAATCAAACAGATCGCGAGGCAGTGCCGTTAGATAAATCTTTTCCTAAAGGAGAGGATAGGCCGTCTGTGGACGTGTTTGTGTGCACCTATAACGAGCCCTTAAGTGTCCTGTATCGGACTCTGGTGGGCTGTAAAAACATAGACTATGAGAACAAAACAGTCTACTTGCTGGATGACGGCAACCGATCTGAGATGGCGGAGCTGGCAAAGAAGCTGAAAATCCAATACATTGGCCGCGAGAAAAATACCCATGCCAAGGCAGGGAATTTAAATAATGCACTGGAGCAAACCTCCGGTGATCTGTCTTTGATCTTTGATGCTGACCATGTGCCGTGCAAAAGCTTTTTAAAGGAAGTTGTCGGCTTCTTTATCAATGACAACCTGGCGTATGTTCAAACGCCTCAGCATTTTTTCACCCAGGATCCCTTCCAACGGAACCTGTTGGCCACCGAAATGAATAACGAGCAAGATCTGTTCTTCCACGTTATTCAACCCGGCAATGATGCTTGGGATGCTGCCTTCTTTGCGGGTAGCGGCGCGATTTTCCGGCGCAAGGCCCTAGAGGAGATCGATGGATTCGCCACTGAGACCATCACAGAAGATGTCCACACCGGTCTGAGGCTTCACGCTAAAGGGTGGAAGTCTATTTATTACAATAAGGATTTGGCGGCCGGCCTAGCCCAAGATACCTTTGCCGACTTTATTAAGCAGCGGTTGCGGTGGACCAAGGGGATGACCCAGATTCTGTTTTTTGATCACCCCTTGCTGAAATCTGGTCTGACGTTTGGGCAACGCCTGTGCTATTTCTCCGGCATCTGGTACTTCTTTAGTGGGTTGGCCCGGATGATCTTTTTGGCAGCCCCCATTGCCTTTTTACTGTTTGGGGTGACCACGATTAATGCCGGGTATGTAGAAGTCTTGGTCTACTACCTGCCAAGCTTTGTGTTTTTGGTGTGGGGTTATCCCATTGTGACCCGCGGGTTGCGGCAAAACTTCTGGGGTGAAGTCTATGATACGGCGATGTGTACCGAGATGTTTTTCACAAATTTCACCACGGTGTTTTCATCCCTGTTTACCAAGGGTCGAGCCAAGTTTCGGGTGACCCCTAAGGGTGGGGTGATGCAGAAGATGCGGTTTGATTTGCGGGTGGTTTTACCTCAGGTATTTTTAACCCTGTTAATTCTGATGAGCCTGGCGTTCGGTGTCTGGCGCTTGCTGGAAACCCCGGATTACAAACCGGGTGTGTTTATCAATATGTTTTGGGCTTGCTACAACCTGGTGTTGCTTTTGGGTGGCATCTACGTAGCCCAAGAGCGTCCCCAATATCGGATGATGCCGCGGATTTTCAAAGAAATCAGGAGCGAGTTGCATCTTCAGGATGGTACCGTCGCCATCGGCTATACGACCAATATCAGCGAGAGTGGTGTGGCCATGGTCTTTGAAGAGCCTGTGCCTGTGAGTGGTGTGGCCAGCGTGAAGCTGTTGGATTGGGATATTAATGAGTCTACTATGCTTAAAGTGCAGCCCATCCGGAGCACCATTGATCAGGATAACCGCCATTATGTTGGGTTTAACGTGATTGATCGAACCGATAAGCAGCATCAAAAGCTGATTTGCCATATGTTTGGCACGCCAGGGATCTGGATGCAGGAAAATCAGCGGACCAGTACGTTTTCCTCTTTTCTGCATATGCTGACGACCCCGTTCCGGGTGCTGTTCACCAAAGAGGAAACCACCCGGCGTAGAGTGTTGCGGTTTAGAACCAACCTGTCTTGTGTGGTTGATACGGGCAACGGGCAAGACCCGTTGATTGGATTTTCGGATGATGTGAGTGAAACCGGTATTGCTGTTTACCTGAAAAAATCGATTGATCTAGGGACCAAAGTCACTGCACGGATTCAATGGAGCAACGGGAATGTCACTGAATTGCCGTCTGAGGTGAAATACCTGAAGAAAATCGATGCGGATCAATACAAACTAGGACTCGAGTTTTTAGAATTAACCAAGCAGCAGCAGCTACATATTATCCAGCAGATGTATCGGCCCAGAGAAGGCTTGGTTCGGGTGGCACCGGGGATTCAAAAAACCGTGAACTGTGTTCTGTCCGTTGTCGACAATCGGGATGCTACTGGGCAGCCTGGTAAGCTCATCCGAGGCTATACCTGGGAAATGAGTGAGATGGGCGCTGTGATCAGCCTGCAGGAAAATATCCCACTGCGCCGGGGGATGACTGTTAGCTTGAAGCTCTATTGGGATAAACAGGATTCGATGGACCTAGAGGGAGAGATACAGGACATTCAACCGCCTGCCGATGGCAAGCCAGCATTGCTGTTGGTGTATTTCCTGAATTTGAGTCTTAACGATGTGGAAGAAATTAGCCGCCGGATCCATGTGGCTGAAGAATCCCACCGGTTTGAGACGTTGACGGCGATTTAACCTGATTTATATCACCTGTTGTCGACAGATCTCAATTTAAAAACGGGTATGAAAAAATCCCCAGGCAGTTGCTGCCTGGGGATTTAAGAAATATAGTTTATCCTCTTACTTCAGCGCCGTTTTGTCATCGGTGGCAAAGGCATCTACTTTGATGATGACCTCTTCAGCCAGCTTCACAAAGAGGGCTTCGGGACGCTGGATGTTGTGCTGAGCCAGTTTTACTGGAAAATTGGCGCGAATCCGGATCATATTGCCGGACTTGAACCGCTTTTTGGTGATGGCCGACTCTGGAAAATACGTTACTGTCAGCGGAATAGTTTTGGGAACGGTCTTGCCGTGGATGGTTAAATCGCCAATGGCCGTCAGTTTCACCACCTGACCAGACTTCATGGGGTGCTTGGAACGGGTTTTGATCTGTCTGGCCTTAAAGACGGCCTTGGGGTATTTAGCCGTTTGTAAAAAGTTATCCCGCATATGCTGGTTCCGGAGAGGAATACCGGTGTCAATGCTGGCCAGATCCACATCAAACACAATTTCAAAGGGGTGTTTGGTGTCAAACTTAAATTCCTTGTCGTAGGTCACGTGGCCCTTGATTTTATTGGTGGTGCCTTTAATCAGCTCTACCGGGGCGTCACTGTCAAAGGAAACCACATCACGCTTAGAAGGGTCGCCAACATAAAATGTATTTTGCTCTGCCCAGCCAGGGATTGCCTGAAGCGGAATTGCCATAGCCGTTAACACAGCTGTTATCGTTGCTTTTTTCCAGAAACTCATTTAATTTAACCTCCATATTAATTTTATTCGGTGTCCGATTCTTGTGGATGCCTAACTCTCAGGCATGACCGGTACCGATCCCAGCAGGATTTGCTGAGAGAAACACATCTGTAAAAGTTTTAACACTTCACCCATCAATGCTTCCACGGGAATTGCCCGTAGACTGGGTTGTTCACGGTGAAGGGTTTCCACAATTTCTTGATAACTCCCGGCATATTCGCCGGCGGTTAAAAATGCAGCGGTGAGATCATTCAATTGGAAAAACCGAACTTTAAAGGTTTTGGGGTCTCGGTAAAAGAGCATCTGGCAGGGTACTGGCGGCATATCCCACGAGGACTTCAAGACGGATTCCATTTCGCTAACTTGCTCAACCAAACCCGGAATATTGTAATGAAACGTGTTGATTTGCCGCACCAGATTCCAGACAGGCTGCCACCGACTCATTTCATCTACAGTATCCGGAATCCCGGGCTCAAATTCCTCAGGAATAGCCTGATCCGGCATTAGCGCAACAGCTGCTTCTTGCCACTCATACTCAGCCAGTTCTGGTAGAAACGGATATTGCTTTAACAGCTCTAAAAATAACGGCTTGTACAAGCTTTTCGGCTTATCTACAGTTAACCCTCGAAGATATTCGGGCAACGCAGATGTGGCATATGAGAGTTTGAAAGAACTGCTGGGGTTAGACCGCCGATAGTTCTCCGTGAGACCGGATTGGTTTCCTTCAAAAAATTTCAGGGTGTGAGGGTAAATACTGAGCAGGGTTTCCTTCATACTGCCACGAATCAAGCTCTCGTATAGCAACAGTTTCTTACGATCCAGTCCTTCAAAAGCAAAAGTCGCATCAGCCTCTTTTACAGCAAACTGTTGCCAGGCATCCTCCGTATCCAATACCAAATGGCCTTTTGCCTGTAGAAGAGCAGTTCCCATAGCTTTTTGACGTTCGGCTAAAGTCATTGCAGGGCTCATACCAACGCCTCCTGCTGATCTGCTAATGGCTTCTCAGACTCCCTCAAGGTAGTTCCCTGCGTAGCCTCCCATAGCTGCCGAAGCCGTTGAATCTCAGGCTTCAGCTCCTCAAAGGCAGGGATATACGTATCGCGTTCAATCATCACCCCACAAGGCCGGCTGCGCTCCAGCACCCATGCAAGCAAGGTCCAGACGTCTTCACACACCTCGCTGCCGTGGGTGTCTACTAACCCTTCAGGATATTTGTGGTGTCCGGCGGTATGAATCTGAACCACTCGCTCCAAAGGGATTCTGGAGAAATAGGCATATGGATCTCCACCGTGGTTTTGGGTGTTCACATACACGTTATTTACATCCAACAGCAGCCCACAATCGGCCTGCTCAATGACTTCTGCCACAAAGTCTGCCTCAGACAGTTCATCTTCCGGATACCGCAGATAATACGAGACATTTTCTACCAACACTGGTTTTTCCAACCGATCCCGTAATTCCCGAATTCGGGCAGCGCAGTGGGCAACGGTTTCTTTGGTTCTGGGCAGAGGAATTAAATCGTGGAAATAGACACCATCAACGCCGCTAAAACACAGATGGTCACTAAACCAGGGAGATTGGGCCACATCGAGAAACTCGCGAAACTGACGCAGGTACTCTGAATCCCAAGGATCCACACTACCGATGGATAGACTCACGCCATGTGAAACCAAAGGATAAACTTCTTTCGCTTGAGCCAAAATTTCCTGACTCCGCCCCCCTTTGCCCATATAGTTTTCCGGCGTTACTTCTACCCAATCTAATAGATCTGTCGACGTTAATGTTTCGTCTACCAAGGGACGACGGAGTCCCAGGCCTACGCCCAAGACCGGACATTCTTGAAATCCTGTTCTCTTTTTTTTCTCTGAAGACTGGATCACGCAATACCTCGAATAACGGGAGCTTTAGATAAAGATACTATCAAAAAGGGATTAAAAAAGGCATGCGGAGGCCATTTAAAATGGCCTCCGCACCAAGCCTTTAAGAATTAGTGGTCTTTGTCACCACCGCAAGAGTCTTTACCACACTTGTGGTCACTGTCGCCATGGTCTTTGTCATCACCACAATGGTCTTTACCACACTTGTGCTCGCCTTTATCATCTTCGTCGTGCTCACCACCGCAGGCGCCTTTACCACATTTATGGTCGCCTTCGGCCAACAAAGCACCCTGGTTGGATACTTCGTTCATTTGGAACAGGTTCAACCCATCGGTGGTAAGAGGGTTGGCCATGGATTGGGCGGCCAAGCCGGCAGAAAGACCCAATGTTACGGCTACTGCAGGCACCATTTGTTTGTAGTTCATCACGATAACTCCTTTTACCTTTTACCTAGTTGATACAACGGAACAAACACCATCACGCCTATTCAATCGTTTAGCCAATAGCCTTGAATCAATGCTTTTGCTCGTCCTCGTATTGTTTCCCGCGGATTATTACGAGTGTGTGCATTTGCGCTTTTAACGTAATGGTCTCTCTTTAATGACTCAGATTCCCAAAAGAGGTTCCCATTCTACCCGAATACCTACCCATGGTATAGAGCCACAAATGATTATATAGACACCTGTATAAGCCGGTTGAAAAAATGTTAGGCTTCTCCGTCTTCTAACTCGGAATCTTCTGGTGGATCATCGCTAAAATGTTCAAATTCAATGCCCGCAATACTGACGGTTTGTCCTTCCTTGACGCCGGCTTCTTTCAGTGCCTTATACACCCCCATGGATTTTAAAATATTAAGCAGCCGATGAACTGCCGCCTTATTGCGCATATCCGTCACCGCCACCAGCCGTTCTACCCGGCCACCCACCACCGAGAATGATTTTTTATGCCGAATGATTTTATACGCACTGTCGTCATGATCAAACGCTTTATCGTCCGGCACAACATCTATGACCATTTCTTCCTTGGGCAAAGTATCCAACCGGTCCAGCATGGCCTGCACCAATGTATCCACGCCTTTTCGAGTGACTGAGGAGATTTCATAGACGCTTTTCTGTCCAGCAGCAGCAAAAATCTGTCGGATTTCGTTGAGTTGAGACTCATCCACGGTATCCAATTTGGAAAGGACCAGAAGCTGAGGCTTCTCAGCCAGTTTTTGGCTGTAACGCTTCAATTCTTCTTGAATTAACCGGTACGGAACCAACGGATCTGCATCCGTCTCACCGGATATGTCTACCAAGTGAAGCAGCAACCGAGTACGTTCTACATGCCGTAAAAATTCATGACCTAAGCCTGACCCTTCACTGGCGCCTTCAATCAGTCCTGGAATATCTGCCACCACTACTGCGTCTCCATCTGGTTTTTTAACCACTCCAAGATTTGGCGCTAATGTGGTAAATGGGTAATCGGCAATTTTGGGTTTGGCAGAGCTAATAACGCTAATGAGGGTGGATTTACCGGCATTGGGCAATCCAATGATGCCTACATCTGCAATGAGTTTTAACTCCAGTTCCAACTCCCTCTCAACACAGGGTTCTCCCGGCTCACAAAACTGAGGTGCTTTCCGAACAGAGGACAGAAATCGGGTGTTTCCCCGTCCACCTCGGCCACCAGAAGCCACAATGGCTCTCTGGCCGGGGTTTACCAAATCAGCAATGGCTTTTCCAGTTTCTGCATCCCTTACCACAGTGCCGCAAGGAACCTGAATGACTAGATCCTTACCGCTTTTGCCGTATTGATTTTTGGATCGGCCGTTCTCACCGTCCTCAGCCTTAAAAATAGATTTATATTTAAAATCCAACAGAGTGTTTAGGTTATTAGTTGCTTCTAGATATACATTACCGCCGTTACCTCCGTCTCCACCGGCAGGACCGCCATATGGCACAAACTTCTCTCGCCGCCAGGCTACTTTACCGTTACCACCGGCACCGGATTTGATGTGAATTTTAACTTTGTCCAAAAACATGGAATGGGTTTACCTAACGGAATTGATATAAAAAACACCGGGTACTACACAAAACGTCGCTCTATACTCTACAATAAACCCTTGGACAACAAACCGTTAGACCATAAACTTCTGGGTAATCATCCTTGGGAGAGTCAAAGGGGTGTTACCAGCGGCAATGAAAGGGGCTTTGTGTTGAAAAAGCTGGCGTTTTTTGGATTCATCTTAACCATTGGCATTGGGTTTGTGGGCTATCAATTGGCCTCTACTGCTCAAACCGGGTCAGACATCAGCATCTACCATGGCGCCCCACCCGTGCCGGGCACGCCCGAAACTTCCAGTGGTCCTCAGCACCACCTGAGTACAACACCCGCAAAAATTGCTGCCACAAACCCAAAGCCAACGCCTCAAATAACGGTGTCTCCTACTGTGAAACAAGGAGAAACGATTTTTATCACCCTAAAACACCCTACTCGTAACTTAAATAAGGGTTCCATCTGGTTTCTCAGCAAACAATACCCGCTTTTTGCTCAGGGCAACGACACCTTTGAAGGCTGGGTGCCGGTTTCTGTAGCTCAGGGGCTGGGCACTTTCTCGTTAAAAGTCCAGGATGTAAACGGTGCCACAGAGCACACTACCAAAGTCCAGGTGGTCAACGCCCACCTGTCCAAGCAAAATATCCGGGTCAGTAAAGGCACTGCCGGGCTGCAGCCGGGGCCTGGCGAGCTAGCCGCCATTGGTGGATTAAAGAAAGTGATGAGCCCAAAACGTTATTGGGATAAACCCTTTCAACTCCCGGTGCCGGATTGTATGAACTCCCGATTTGGTAACCTGCGGCTGCACAACGGTAAATTTACCGGAAACTACCACAAGGGTGTTGATCAACGTTCGCCTCAAGGTCGGCCCATCAAAGCGGCTGCCTCTGGCACTGTCAAACTGGTGAAGAAATTCCGTCTTCATGGCGGCACGGTTGGACTTGATCACGGCCAGGGGGTGAGCAGCATTTACATTCATATGTCCAAATTTGCCGTAAAACCTGGCGACGTGGTTCAGAAAGGTCAGGTCATTGGCTATGTGGGTTCTACGGGCTTTGCTACAGGACCACACTTACACTGGGGAGTGTATGTAAACGGTATGCCGGTAAATCCTCGGCAGTGGGTCAAAGGCTTGAACGCCTGCTAGTTCTGCGCTAACAAACATGCTCTCATCCAGCTAGCGGATTTGAAACCCCCCGTTTTCCATCACACTGAAACAAAAGGAATATTCTTCCTGACAAGAAGAATGTTTTCCTGTCCATTTTTCGCGAAATGAGGAATCCAAGTCGATGAATCGATATATTGCTGGCTTGATAGCCATTGTTGCTTTGATAGCTGCCGGAATTTTCTTTACGAAAGAAATAGCGTCTGCAAACGCTCCAGGGCACCTGAAAATATTTTTATATAACCAGGATTACCCCACCAACGATGCCTTGATGCGTTTCCCTCGTCCGGCAGACGAGAATACCAAATTTTTAGGATATCTGGGCCACGAATTCCAAACGACTAACTGGCTCTCTTTGACTGAAACCACCGAAGAAGCTGATTACCGGGTTGATATAAAGTGTGCTGGTATCATTTACTGCACCAAACTCAGAGTATATGTTAAGTCTCCTGACCGGGCTATTTTGTCTTCTTACACATTGGACATCAAGAAGAAACCGGTAGAAATCGTGGCCTCTGATTTAGCCAACACCCTGGCCAGTCGGATTAGTAAAGTGGAGCAAGGATATACTGGCGATTATGAAACCGATCTCAATATTTATAACGTGAACTACGGTGGAAAAAGCCAGTAAGCCCAATATATTTTTACTTAAGGGTCTGAACCATACGGGCAGTGACGGCACCCTGAATCGCAGCATGTCCCTTGCTGTTTTAGATACAGTGCCGTCCACACCTGATATCCGGTGACAGGATCCACGTAGCTCATCTCTTCACGGGCCACTGCTTGTTGGTGAATTAAAGCGATTTGCTGCTGGTTTATGGCTGCCTGCTTATCCATCCTTATAGGTGTGTCCAGATCAGGTTAGTGCAAAACAGGCATCCAGCAGTGCTGGTGATCTGCTTTCCATGCCTACCGGCATAAAATGGAACCCGTTTACATGGGGCTTTAGAATGTGGACTCGATCGGCACAGAACTGAATACTTTCTCCTATCGGGTCCGGGGAGCGTTCCAATAGGTCAATAAACGACTGAGGAATGGCGATGCCGGAGACGAATTTATTCATAAACCTTGCTGCATCAGCAGAACGCGGGGGGATCATTCCTAATAGTAACCTGGGGACAGGTACACCGGACTGCTCAGCTACCTCTGACATGGTTTCGTTCATTCGTTCGACTGGCTCCAGGTCATATACGGGTTGGGTTTGAAGGAATTGAACGCCTCGCTCTAATTTTTGTTGCAGTCGGTTCTTTTGGGCGTGGTTGTGCATCCGCAAGGGGTTTAGGGCTGCACCGACCGAAAAATCTGTTCCTTGATGTTTAAAGTCTTTGCCGGTGGCATCTTTCCCGTTATTCATGCTTTGCAATAGCTCTAGTAGCCGGATAGATTCCAAGTGGTAGACTTGCTTGGCCACGTCTTTTTGATCACCTACCTGTACCGGGTCACCGGTAAGCGCTAGAACAGTTTGCAGTCCCATAGCAGAAGCGCCCATTAAATCGGCCTGAAGCGCAATTAGATTTCTATCCCGACACGTCAATTGCCAAACGGTATCAATACCGGTTTCATCCTGGATAATTTTGGAGGCTGCCATGGAACTCATTTTAAGAATAGATCGTTGGCAGTCCGGCACATTAATGGCGTCTACTTTCCCTTTCAATGCGTTGACCCGCTTCAGGAATCCGGACACGTCGGTGCCTTTGGGTGGAGAAATCTCTACCGTCACTAAAAAATCTTCTGTCAGCAGTTTTTCAGGAAATCCCACCTGCGCTCATCCTGACTCGTCAGACCGTAATAAAAGCGGATACAACTCCTTGGATCTCAAGGTTGTCCCTCATTGTAACAGATGCTGGTTCAAACCAGGACAGGTAATTAGCCCCATTTGGGCTGAAGGTTGGTGAGGCCGGTTTCCCGTTCAAACGCTCTAGCTACCCGGAACAATAAAGATTCAGAAAAATGAGGGCCCAAAATCTGAAGACCAATAGGCATATTGTCGTTATCAAACCCACAAGGAATACTGATTCCAGGGATGCCCGTCATATTGACCGGAATAGTGGCGATGTCTGACAGATACATTTGTACCGGATCATCGGCTTTCTCTCCGATTTTAAATGCTGTGGTGGGAGAGGTAGGGCAGATGAGGACATCCACATCTCTCCAGGCGTCTTCAAATTCCTGACGCATAAGCTTACGAACTTTCTGGGCCTTACCGTAAAAAGCATCATAGTAGCCTGAACTAAGAGAAAAAGTGCCTAGCATAATCCGGCGTTTTACCTCGGCGCCAAAGCCGTCCATTCGGGTTTTACGGTACATAGCCTTAATATCATTAACGCCCTCTTCTTTGCGGGCGCCGTAACGGACCCCGTCAAACCGGGCCAAGTTTGAGCTGGCTTCGGCAGTAGCAACAATGTAATAGGCTGCAACTGCCAAATTCACAGTGGATAAAGAGATGGGCACGACCTCGGCGCCCATATCGGTAAGGGTTTTGATGGCCGCATCAAAGCTTGTCGCCACCTCTGGTTGCATGCCGTCGCCCTTTAACTCTTGGATATAGCCAACTTTAAGACCCCGGATACCCATTTCAATATCTCGGAAGTAATTTTGGCTTCCTTGAGGCTCCACAGACGTGGAGTCTTTGGGGTCAAATCCCATAATGGCAGACAGGGTGGCTGCGGTGTCGTGGACGTTTCGGCCAAAGGGGCTGATCTGATCCAGGCTGCTGCCAAATGCCACGAGGCCATAACGAGATACTGTTCCATAGGTGGGTTTGATGCCATATACACCGCACAATGCGGCCGGTTGCCGGACACTGCCGCCGGTATCAGAGCCTAGGCTGATAAGCACCTCACCGCTGGATACAGCGGCTGCTGAACCACCGGAGCTACCGCCAGGGACCCGGTCTAAATCCCACGGATTGTGGGTGACCTTCAAAGCGCTATTTTCCGTTGAGCTGCCCATGGCAAATTCGTCCATGTTGGTTTTACCTACCACGGGCATGAGCCGCTCACGGAGTTTTTGGTAGGCTGTGGCGCCATAGGGAGAGACAAACCCGCCTAAAATTTTGCTACCGCAGGTTGTAGGCACGCCGGTCATGTTGATATTGTCTTTGACGGCAATAGGGACTCCGGCCAACATGGGTAAGTTTTCCTTGGCAGCCACCTTCCGGTCGACTTCGTCCGCCACCTGATAGGCGTGTTCTTGGGTCAAGGTTAAGAAAGCGCCCACTTGAGTGTCCATTTTGTCGATCCGGGCAAAGGTTTCGTCCAGGACCTCTCTGGCTTTACGCTTGCCCGATTTGATTTGCTCGTGCAAATCAATAGCGGTTATTTCTTCAGAATTGGGGGACATGGCGACCATACGCCTCCAGACAAACCAATGGCAACATTTGCTGGCATCTTACCCAAAAAGCGGGTGTTTTCCAATGGATGAGACCCCACACACCGGTGCTTGCCTGTGGATGAGTTAGTTTATCAGTTCGATTTTGAATCAAAATGTTATGTCGATATGTAACATTTGTTACAAAAACGCGCAAAAATGCCTTTCATGTTGTTTTTTTATAAGTAGGACCACATCTATGTCCATTTTTTGGATATCAAACGGATAGAGATCTAATCGAAGGGGTTTTTTAAGATCCAATGGCAGTAGCAAACGTACAAACGATTATCAATTTATCTATGGATTACTTCCGGCGGAATAATCCGGTGGAACAGTTTTTAAACTCTATCTTGACCGGGATCAATAACCTGGTGACGCTCCGCAGCAAGATGAAGCTACTGAAATACAAATATATGCTAGCTCAAGAGCAGTTGAACAAGATGGAGCATCACATTCAAACTGGCAGCCCATACGATATTAAGGGCGGCGGCAAAATTAATCGGGCGTTCTAAGACATTTGGAAATGAACCAATAACACTGGGGTAAATCACAAAGCACGGGGAACATTAAAAATGGGGTTTGCAGCAAATCAAGCAAGGGTTATGATGCTCATCGCTCGAAAGAGTGATTTAGAGCTTGATGCGCAAATGATTAGTCAGAAACGGATGTATCTGGCACAAATGACCTCGATTATGCTGGGCCACCAGATGCGATGGGACCCGGAATCCGCCGTTGCCAAACACATTGAAGCCCGAATTAACCAGTTGCAACAAGCTGACAAGATGTTGGAAATGCGGCTGCAACAAATTACCAGCCAGCGTCAGGCCGTGACCCAGGAGTTGGAGGATGTGAAGAAAACGGTTTCCAACAACATCCGGACCTCCTTCGGTATCTTGAATCAAGGTGGTCGGTAATACGTACCTGCGTTAAAAACCCTCTTTCTCTTTCATCGGTCAGGCCCTATGATAGAAGCCAGCTTTTTGACATGTGTTTTGGAAGGAAGGCATCATAATCTGTGGGTAACTGTGCAGCCAAGTATCAAATTAAGGCAGCAAAAGACCGAGAAAGCCTGAAGCATAATCTGCTCAAAGCTTCTGGTATTCAGTGGCAGGAAAAGCCTGAACAGTATTGTGACTATCGGTTAGACGGTCAGTCCGACAGCGGATGGGTTCGGGTAAAGCAGTATACAAACGGTACCCTATACCTAGAGGCGTCAACACAAGCAGGGCTTAATACACTCTCAGAATATGCTGGTAAAGGTTCTGGTGCTCAAGCTGCCAAATCAAAAACAGGTAAAAAAATAGAGTCGTCAGGCAAGGTAGAGGCTAAACCTCGTGGGCTTTTGGATATTGAAGGCGCTTACATTGGTACCGACGAGTCTGGGAAGGGAGATTATTTTGGTCCCCTAGTGGTGGCCGGGGTTTATGTGGATGAGGGGACGATGCCGGTTTTACAAGAACTGGGTGTGGCGGACAGTAAAAAACTAACGGACAGGGATATTCAGCGGCTTGCCGCGCAAATTAAAGAAACAGTGGGTGAAAAAGCGATTAGCGTTATAGAAATTGGCCCTGCTAAATATAACCAGCTGTATGACAAGTTTAAGCGTTCTGGTAAAAACCTGAACCACCTGCTGGCGTGGGCACACGCCACTTCTATAGAGAATCTGCTGACTGCCCTCGAAGAAACAGACAGTGTCTGTAGCCAAGCCGTGGCCGATCAATTTGGAAATGAACGCTATATCCTATCTCAGCTAAAAGACAAAGGAAAAGCCATCACCTTGCACCAGACACCCAAGGCAGAAGCCAATATTGGCGTGGCTGCCGCCAGTATTATTGCCCGCCACCGGTTTGTGCGAAAAATAGGGGCCCTTTCCGGCCAGTTTGAGGTGGAGCTGCCGTTGGGAGCTGGGCCACGTGTATTGCAACAGGCCAAGCGTTTTGTGACGCGTCATGGTGGAGAGGCCTTGACCCAGGTAGCCAAAATGCATTTTAAAACCACGCAGCAGGTGTTATAGATCCTGCTTCAAACAGAGCATGGCGTTGAACCGACCAGTGATATAGCCGTTAATATAGAGGGTGTGATGGGCGGTAAAACCAGATAGAATAGATCCATTGCTTATTTGGCATGATTAGCCGGTGGGAGGAGACAACATATGACGATTGTGGCGGGACTTTGCAAAGATGGTGAAACCTGGTTGATGGCTGATAAGCTGGTCAGCTGGGGCGGGTTCGTCCGTGAGGATTTGGCCGAACATAGTAAAATTTTGCAGTTTCCTAATGCCTTGATTGGTGTGGCAGGACGGCATCTGTTTATCAATGCCTTGCAGTATCTGCCAGCAAGTGGCAAAAAAGAGCATAAGGACCTTATCAATAATCCTTTTGCCTCTACCACAGATGTTATGAAATTCTTCTTTGGGTTTTATGGGTTTATCAAAGCCAACTACAATCT
>JAHQWC010000008.1 GCA_019634025.1 Vampirovibrio sp. | reverse complement strand
TATTTTTTGGCATGCATCAAAATTGAAAAATCAATATCCATCACCAGCTTCACCGGATAATCCGGCTCTGTAACCGGGTCAGGCCGACGGCTATCATCATCCGACTGCCTGTCACGACGGCGATTTCTACTATCATTCCCTGCAGCACCAGGAGTCGTAATCACTATTTCATTGATTTGAATCAGCTGGGAGTGCCCTATCAATTGGTTTACAAAGTCCATTAATGCCGGATAAGTACCAGAAAGTTGGAAATTATACTGATACTTCACCAACGGCAACGGCTCACTACTGGCCTGTTTTTCTAAAAAAGCCGTAGTAGTCTTAGCTAAGGCTTTCTTAGAAACCAACCGACGACGATTGTGCGGCTCATCTAGTTTAATGGCGTAATCTCCCACTCCTTCAGCCATCCGAATTAAGGAATCATATTCTGAAGTAGCAGCAATAACAGAGTCTTCTCCCGGTTCTAACACAATCAGGTGAGTCTGCAATCCAGACAATGAGTTCACTAAACTGCCAAAATTCTGGCTCTGCAATTGTTGATCAGACAGCTCTGACTTCTTTTGAGTAATTTGCTGATCTAGACCGGTTAACTTTTTCACATTTTGCTGAAAAGCAAAGTCATACACAAACATATACAAGATAACCCCCAACACAGCCAGAGCGCCCAATACCTTCATATCCGTAAAAACCGCTTTTAAGGTTTCCGGTGACAAATTGGACAATGAGTCCCGAATATTTTCGATAAAGCTATCTGACATTATGTAAAGAGAGAATCCTTTTCCAGTTGATATTCCTTACTCAACAGCCACCTAGAGACTGCCCTTCTATATACTAGTTATTTTCCTCCGAAGCAGATTCAATACGCCATTTATAGAAACGCTGTTTGGTATCTGAAGAGGCAACATCCATACTAATCACTTTCAAATCTTTTCGAGTCAGTTCGTCTTGAAGCCCTTTTAAGTATCCTTTTACCGATCGAGTTTCCAAGGCTCCTCCCTTTACCTTAGTAACCGGCTGCGTTTCATTCTCACGCACCTCTATTTCAAACTTATCCAACCACATATCTTCCGGTAAAGCCAAACCAGCTTTAACTAGAATGTCATTCGCAGAAACATTAGCGCCAACAGTCTTTTTCACAAAAATTTTGCGTAAAACTTCTTCCACATTGCCTGTATCAGATTTAGGATTACCAGCCTGGCTAATTTCCTGGTTTAAAGAGCCCAACTCTCCTTCCTTTAAAGATGAAAACAGCAACATCACCCCTATAATCAACAGACCCAAAACAAACGCCACAACATTGAGGCCTATTAACATTTTGAGAACCGTTCCCCGAAGCTGAATAACCTCTGCCATATTTACGCCAGATCGCACCAACAGATTCAGATCGGGCATTTCTTGAAAACGATTAAACAGACCACCACCCAATGCTTCTAAAGAACATGGAAACTGAGGAGTTTCGGCATTTCGAGAAGACAAAGTATCGGCATTTTGATCGATGACCGTTACTTTTTCAGAGAGGTTCAATTGGGTAACAAGATTTTGAGAATCAATTTGTGTCGTGTTATTCACCAAAACCACAGATTCCAGTGATTCAAACTCATAAAACGATTCAAAATCCTGCTTGATATCGCTAATCAATACCATTTCACTGCTTTCACCCGTAGCTAGAATACTTTCAGTAGATCGTTTTGGCTGAATACCTTCCACAATAAGCGCAAAGAAGTTAAAGTCCGTCAGAACCATTAAGCACCATCTGCTGTTTAACTCCAGTTCAGATGTGATAGCGCCAACCGCAACCAGCCCGCGGATAATACTAAAGTAGCTAAGATCAATGGCGATCAGGGGAATATTATTTTCTTCAAATGCCTGCGTAAATTTTTCAAGTTCAATTTTAGGATAGGCAGTATATAAAATACTATTATCACCCAGTTTGAGCCAAGCCACCTCTGGTTCTTGCTTTTTAAAAATGATGGAGCTCTCTGCTTCGGACACCAACCCAAAGCGGATCTCTTCATCACTAAATTCCGAAGGTAATTCTATTTCTCGGGTGAGAAAACTGGGCAAAACCAAAATAGTTGGTGTATTCGTTGGCACTTGGTTGGCAGAATACAGTTCTTTTAAAGTCATAATGAACTGTTCAACATCCGACAAGGATCGGTTCGTCAGATCAAAATAAGCAGGCGAAGAAAAAGCAGCTTCGATTTGACCGTCTTTTTCGTTGATTTTAATCAACTCAAGATGGTCAAGAGAGCTACTTACGTTGACACATGCAAACGAACTCATGAATCCAAAACCTACCTATTCATATTACGGCTGAAAGACGACAACCATACCTTATATGGTAACACAGTAGGTCAGGTTAATAGGACGGGAAACCCTCTAACAGAAAGAGAAAAATCGCTAATAATCATCTAAATAGACCACTCTTTTTTTCTATTTTTTAAAAAAATAAGATACAAGATTCAAAAAAAACCTAAAAAAAGGAGCGAAATACGCTCTAATCGATAACAAAGAACAGCCCAGTCGGCTATTACTTCCTCTAAAAGGAAAAGTCGGGTATAATCAGTACTCTAATCAGTGTAGAAATAGACTACTTTATGATCCGACATCTATTTCCACACTAACAAATGGGGTTCATCATTCGGCACATAGTAAGTAATATTGAGTTAGAGTCCTTTGAGAGCAGCCGTCCAACATCAACGTCATCAGGCTTACGATCCGGCCCACCTGGCTCTGGATCCCTATGTAGCCGTCGCCAGAAAACGGCGTCTACTTGCTAAGCATCGCCGCCCAAAAGTTCGCTTCTTTTCCAAAACCACGCTTCAATTGATGGCCATGGTGGCAATGATATTTATTTTTTCTCATGCGCTTATTACAGCGGTCTCAGGTTCTGTAACGCTTATAAAACTCCAGCGGCAACACACAAAAGTTCAGCAGGCTCATCAGCAAACCCTCGTAAAAAACCAGGAAATCAAAAACACCCTCTCTGTCTACACCTCTCCTGCCGGCATTGAAGAGCTAGCAAGAAACAATCTGGAGATGGTCGGAGAAGACGAGGTTTTGGTCAGAATTTATTAATCCTATATATAGTGTTTACAACTAGGCCCTCTGCGTTGTATTAACGTAGAGGGCCTAGTTGTAAGAAAAAGATCGTTGCCCTGAGCGGACCAACGGAGAACAAAGGACCTTCTACGGAATCACGTTCCAGGGAGGTCCCACCTGCGGATCTCCATATTCGTAAGCCCTATCAAGCAACGACAATAGGTTACTTCATTCAGGACGACGAACGACCAAAGAATTGCCATCACTCATTATCACTCACAATGATATTTTGACCTCAATTGTTGCAACTCGACATTTGGCTTTATAACAAAATTTTATCTCCGTTTTCATCGCCAAAACCCGAGAATAATTAAGTCCGAATGAACCTGCTCTTTTAAAAGCGAGAATGCCATAAGGCTTTTCCATCAAAAAAGAGTGGCCGAAACCACTCTTTTTGAATTTAACCTCAATCGGTCAAAAATAAGCAGGTGCTTATTTTTTGTTGACCAGTTGCTTAAA
The DNA here is from genome assembly GCA_019634025.1 of Vampirovibrio sp. Classification (GTDB taxonomy): domain Bacteria; phylum Cyanobacteriota; class Vampirovibrionia; order Vampirovibrionales; family Vampirovibrionaceae; genus JAHQWC01. Next base: position 10,530 of record JAHQWC010000008.1, on the reverse strand, counting down.
GGTTTTACCGGGGGAGAAAGCCGGAACAGTTTTGGCTTCAATTTTAATGGCTTTACCGGTTTGAGGGTTGCGACCCATGCGGGCGGCGCGTTTACGACGTTCAAAGGTACCGAAACCAACCAGGGTAACTTTTTTCCCTTTGGCAACAGACTTTTCAATCGCTTCTACAGCAGCATCAATGACTTCTGTAACAGATTTTTTAGATGCTTTGGTCTTTTTTGCAACTTCTTGTACGAGTTCTTCTTTATTCACGAGGCTTACCTCTCCAACAATGGCTAACAAGCCGATTATAAGGGTAATTCTCAAAAATGGCAACTACCATGCGGCTAATAAACCGGGAATGCCGGGACTTTTTTTTCAAAAGCATGATTGTACTGTAATTATCCCGATCAGGATTCCAAAGTCAGCCTTTAAGCCTATAGATCCGCTATTTCAACTTTAAATTATAAGTACTAGAACACTTATAGTTACGGGCTTTTAACCCGTATACCGCAAATGCTCTCATACGGGCAGTAATGATCTGGACAGCTCTCTGGCAACGGATACTCAGAAGCTGACTGAATTTCTGAAACCGTTGTCTCGATCTGATGGATAAAATGCTCGTAGACTCTTGTGTCCAGCGGAATTACAATATCACGGACCGTCTCTTTTACCTCGACATAAGCGAAACAAGCGTCTTTAGGAGATAAGTCCGGTAATTCTAAATCCTGGTAAGCAGCAATGACAGCTGCCGAATACACCATGGTTTGCCAATCAGATTCCGGAAATTTCGGTACACCAGTCCCTGTTTTCCAATCAATAATCCATATCTCACCGGTATCCGGATGTCTTGCAATTCGATCGATCCGACCTATCAAATAAGCAGACGACACTGGCAATTGAAAACCCCATTCATTAGCAATGACAGGAAAGTGAGGAAATGGCGATGCCATCAACGTCTCCCAGCAAGATTTCGTATCAGATTCCAAATCCTGTAAAAGCACCCTACAGTCCAATCCACGAGACTGATAGTCTAATAGTTTATGAATATCCCGGCCCAGCCTAAAATTAGACGGGTCCGTCGGCCAATGAAGTTGATGTACATAGTCGTACAGATATTTCTTCCTGCACTTCTGCCATGTTTTTAGCTGGTTCACGGACAAAACAGACCGCTCATCCTGAAGGGATACAGAGGGTGGAGAAGAACAGGGAGGTAATGAGGCAGACATTTATTAAAAGCTCGCAGGTACGGGAACATTCATTACAGAAGACTGAAGATGGGAAGCAGCATACTCAAAGGCCAAGGCCGGTTGCATTGGCTCCATTCGACCAAAGCCGTTGTTTCCAACTGCATGGCTTGAAAGAAATAAGGCAGATTTTGCCCGAGTGAACCCAACGTAAATTAATCGGGACTCTTCTTCCAGCTTGGCCTTTTTTTGACTATCCCGATAATTCTCCGGTAATCTGCCACCAATACGAATCCGGTCTAATTCCTGAACGAGTTTATCTGATTCGTCATATCGAATCAGATCCAGACGGTGAGGAAAAGTCCGTTCGGTAAGCAAAGGCATAAACACAGCATCAAACTCCTGGCCTTTAGACTTGTGTAGGCTCATAACTTTGACATGACCGCCGGACAGTCCTGCTTCGGCCCACTGGGTAAAGCCTCTTTTACCTCTGCTCATACGGCTAAGGCCTTCAAACTGACGAACCACCATTTCCAAGGGCGATGGCACATCCGGACCGAGATACTGCTGAATCAGATCCCGCACCAACAACGCGCATAAATACCCATTGCTTCTGTGTGCCACCGACTGAAAGCAGCGGTCAGTAATGTGAATCAATAATGCCGGAATATTCCCAGACGTCAGCATTCGATCAAAGTCCAACCAGTCATAATAAAGCTGGAGCAGAAACTCGTCCCCCAATGCATCCATCTGACGATTCGAGTTTCTGTTAACAGCAGTGGACAGGTTATGAAACAAAAGCGTTGTCTTTAAGAACTCTCGCCGGTCTGGATCGTAATGGGTAAGATTTGCCTTAATCAAGGCATCATACAAAGCCACCTGAACATCCAAAATACCAGGGGTTTCCAGCACCCGAAGCCAGCCCAATAACACATGAAAAACCGGGCTAACTTTAAGATCATCACTCATACAAATAGCCGGCACCCCAGCCATTTGTAGTAACCCCGAATAGTGGATAACCTGATCATTTTGACGCAGCAACACCGCAACAGAACAGTCGGGATACGCCTGTGTAAAGGCCTTAATTCGACTCACTATCTCGGTTTCTTCTTCTGCCTGAGTATCAAAAAAATGCGCTTGAATAGGCGTTAAGAGAGAAGGATTCTGATCTGGCACTGGTCTCATAGCAACAGCTTGAAAAGATTGAGCCAGTACGGGCTGTCGGGACACGTAGTCGATCCAGCCATTGGCCAGGTCCATCACAGGCGGTGCGCACCGCCCACTTTGATTCATGGTTACAGAAACATCCGCCTCGGCAATAAATTCACGAAATACGGCAGTATCGGCCGAGCTAAATGTTGTGGTAATGGACTGGTTAGTGTCACCAGTGCGAATAAGATTTGGCGACGCGCCGCCCAACAGCGCTATAAATCGTTGAAGCATCCGGGAGGAATCTTGTGCTTCATCTTCCAGAATATAGGTATATTTTGACTGATAGTATTCTCTGATTTCCTTGTTGGACGATAAGAGTTGAATGGCAAAGCCGACAAGGTCCGTAAAGTCGAGCCAACCTTCCTGGCGCATGCGAAATGAGTAATGGCTGAATGCCGGTAAGAACTCTGCCAGACGAAAGTTTTGAGGACGGCGACGGAGATCTGCCTCTAAATCTGCCTGGGTTAATCCCAAAGATTTGGCATGGCTAATACCACGCTTAATAGCTCGCTGCCATCCTCGAGGACTGCGGGAGGATTCCGGCTGAGTCCGCTGAGCTACCTCGCTCAGCAAATCATCTACTCTAGCTTCATCCAAAATCTCCATATCCTCGGACCGAAACCCTAAAGCTAGCGCGTGATCGTTCTCCGTTAAAATCCGAAACGCCAAGCTATGAATGGTAGAAATGGCAGGCAGACCATGACCGGTGCCAGTCAGCATTTTTTTAAGACGGCTAAGCATGGTTTTCGCAGCACTATCCATATAGGTAAGGACCAGTAAATTTTCAGGCGGCACACCCCGGCGGATGAGATCCAACAACAAAGCAACATTCACATAGGTTTTGCCGGCACCAGGCACAGCAGACACTGCCAAAGAGCCTTGGCAGTAGTGCAGAATGGGGGCCTGATCTTCTCGAAGTGTGAGTTGAGGAATCTCGATACCTGTCAGTGTGTCCGTTGAAATTGGCGCTAGGCGATCTTTGAGCAAGCCGTTTTGTGAAAACCCTAAATCGTCCAGTTCACTGGCATAGGCTCGGATATTTTGTCGCGCCAATAGTAATAAAGTACGGGTAATATGGGCTGCCCGAGTTCGAATGACCTGTTCTTGGAATTCCTCCGTAAAACTTGTCATGGAACCATCCCATACTGCTGAATGGACCCAGGCATTATAAAGCGGCGCATTATCACTGCGAGACCACTCTCTGGAAGAAACATCCAACCAGTATTGGGTTTGTCGGTGGATTTCCATATCAATGATTTTTTGTGGCGTACCTAAAATAATCGCATGTGAATCCTGCTGTGCCGGAGATTCAGATGTGTCTGCCACTTGTCCGGTCTTTACCAACCCCATCCACAACCGGGCAAAGTCTGCTACGACTTCACTGTTTTCCGGATTGTTTGTCGGTGAGAGCGGTAACAGAGTTGGCGCCAATCCAGTTTCAATCAATCGTTGATGGATTTCATATTGTCTGGAATAACTATCAATGAGACGCTTAATAGGTTCAAACGTTTCGGTTTGAGACGCTAGCGGACTGATCATATGATGAAACGCACTATAAAGCTGCTTCTCAAAAGGCAATGGCTCCACTGTCTCTGCCCAGTCTTTCAGACGTTCATAATGAGCGACAATTTCGGGGGGTAGTGCTTCTTGAGAAGCGAGTCCGATGCTCAAGCTCTCCAAAGGCGGCAACACCTCCGTATCTTGCTCCACAGGCATTGAATTAATCATCTCCGGGACTATTGCCCCTAAGCAATCTACAGCTTCAGGCAGCAAAGACGCCATTGGAGGGTTCGCTAAATCGTTATCCTCCGTATCTTGCTCAAATTGATGCAGTATCGGTGAAAACAACTGGGTAAAGATCGTGCGGTACTCGACTGAGGATAACCCAATCCCCCAACGCCTGCGATTGACCAGTTGGAGCAGGTAGAGCATTAAGCGGCAAAGCGGGTCATCAATGGCTCGAGTAGTGCCGGATAACACTTGTAGACATACCGCCCGGCGTGACAATCGATTTTTGAGGAACAAAACCGTAAGGGGGTCAGCCACAGGAATCACCACCGCCAAATCGCCAGGCTTTCCCCCCTGATCCAAGTGGCGCAAGATATCTTGCGCCACACGATCTAACATTTCTACTCGGGTGATAAAACCATCGATGATTTTTACTGAAGCACCCAGTGGTTCAAATGCTCTTGAGTCGTCTGCTTTCCAGTTCTTCAAGAGAGTTTGAGCGCTTTGATAGAGAGGGAGGCTTTTTTCTGGGAGGGATAGCTGGACAGTCTCACCCGGTTTTAAGGCTTTTAGCGCCTGCCAGTCATAAGGATAGGCATTTAAGTAACCTCGGCGGGAACCGCCGTCAACGTCGCTAGAGAGAATTAGTGTTTCCAGGTGAGGGCTGAGCCATTGGATGAAATTTTGCTGGGCGGGGATAGTTTCATCCACATCATCCACCACCAGGTGTCGAATAGTAGACTGGAACCACTGTTGAACTTGCACATTCGTCTCCAGCAAGCGGTGAAAAACATCCAACTGTTTGTTGGGATCCAGCACCCGAAGCGCATAGGCCAGTTGATCAAACTGTTTTTCCACTGCCGCAGTTTCTACCTGACAGATTTCTTCTAACAGCCCGGAACGGCGGGTCATTTCATCTCGGCTGAGACAGTTTTCTGATCGCAGCCGCATACGGCGGATGAGTTGGCGAAGAAGGCTAGGCTGGCTACCGGGAAAGTCTATAAAGGTCTCAGGGTGTTTATGTTTAAAGCCCTGGAGAATAGTTTTGAGAATGAGTTCAGAGTCTTCCAGACCGGACAGTTGCGGCATGACCCGAGGATGGCCTGCTGAAATGACCTTTTCAATCTGAGCTTCCACCAAGGGCCAGAAATTGAACAAGGTATTGCGGACATAGCCTGCATAGGTATACACCGGCGGCTGGGCCATGGCAGGAAGGTTTAGCTGATTGAGGCGGGTTAGGAAGGCTTTTTGCCGGGAGTGATTGCTGGCCAAAATCAACACCGATGCTGTTGGATGTTGTTGGAGCAGGGTGTAAGTTTCTTGCACCAAATGTTGGGTTTTACCCGACCCAAAGGGTCCTTCGATGTACAGGCCTGTGCCTTGAGCCATGATTTTCCTCTGGGTTCTCTCTCATGTGGCACTATCATACTGCATTTGGGAAAGATCTTGGAAGCTAACAACGAATTGGGTCCGGCGTCCCCAAATGTCCAAATTTAAATACCTCAAGCCGGTGGTTGACTATCCAAGGTAACATCACCCCCAATAGTGATGGGTAGCTTAGTTCTTATGGATGATAGCTGTTTTTTTTCAGCTATCTCTTTACGTTTAAGTAACGATCCTTCCTTTAAGATTTGCGTTGCCGATATTTCAGGAGAAGGATTCCGTTTTATAAATTCCGTTCTATCATCCAGGTTAGCCTCCTGCTTCATCATTTCATCTACCAAATCGTCACGAACATTTTCTTTGAATAGGGGAAGTCCAGTGGCTTTTGAGAGAAAGATAAGCACTTTTGCAGGAATAGCGCCGAATGCTGATTCCAAAGCCAACTCTTTGAAATCAATTTTTCCTTTAAGCAATTTTTGATCCAAAACATTTAAACCGCCCGCTACACCGGCACCAACCACATAATATGCCAAAACCCCAACAAGGGGACCTCCAAGTGCTGCTCCAACAACACCACCACCAATACCCGACACAAACATTAAAGTCGTTTTACCACCTTCTTTGGCAAGAAACCCGGACCATTTTCCTTGGCAAGGATTTCCAGCTTCCACGGTTTTCGAAGGCAGTTTTTTAGCCGCTGCAAAAGGTTCTTTGGACCAGGATTTATCCGTAACTTGGGTATTTGTATCAGGCCTTTTCCCAAATATTAGAGAATTCGTTGCAATCTGGTCCATATTACGCTCAGTAAAGGTGTGGATACCTAAAGATCCTGAAAAGAATACATCAGACTGTCTCATTACCAAATATCTATCGATAATACTAACATCCAACGCCGTATATCTCCCCCTGCGGTGTCCCATATACCTTAAACAGCTTATTAACTATCCTACGATGAAAAAGGATGCCTTTAGAGTGTTCTACTATCGAATTTTTTGAAGCCAGCTGAGTGTAGGTTGAGATGAACTGGGTAATGGTAATGTTAGTGAAAGAAACTAGGTCCATGGCAATATCATTTCTGTGATTTGTAGAATTTAAATCTTTTGAACTTCTTAAATAATGAAATCAGGACAGTCTCGGAATTGCTTTCTTGGCATTGCGTCGCAAAAGTATATCAGGTAAACTTCAGAGCTATTTTCAGTAATTTATTGCTTTTTGACTTCTCTCCTCCAACTGCTTTATCCTTATCAACCGTTCTCAACTGGGGCCGATAAAAGAAATACGTAAGATTCAAAGGACTGGATCGTGTTAGACACTCTTAACCTTCATCAATGTGTGCAGGAGTTTGATCGATGCCTGGGCCGGGACTATCTGGCTAGTCTGTCTTTGGACGAGGCGCAGTTACTGCTAGGCAAGATTGATACCTTTCATGAGGCAGCGCTAGCCTTGAAAGAGGACCCTGAACTCTCTTCTGAGCAGGATTATTTGATTGCCGTAGGCTGCCGGTTAACTGCAGATCTGGCAGAAAGCATTCTGATGCGGGTTGTAGACATTTTAGGCCAGCGAGAGCAGGAACTGGACGTCTTGCACGCCAAGCTGCGTAAAAGACTGAAAGAGCGCCACCAGGCCAGTATGCTGTTGAACCAAGCACGACAAAGCCGGAACCTAATTCATCAGGTTGGGCAATCCGCCGGTTTGGGGGTTGTACTGTAAGGCCAAATAATTAATCCTAATGAGAAGCCACCCTTAAAGATTTCCCTATTCAAAGAGATTTATTATGTCCGAACGGATGTTTCAGATTGCCCACGCCCTGCAAATGGCCACCACCCCGTATGCGGTGATCATGAGTGCATGGGTCGACCGAATTCAAGATCGATTTTTTAACCCCACAAACCACCTTACCAAGCTAAGCCCAGAAGAGCTGACAGCCTGGCTGTTAGAAGAAGAGGACAAAATAAAACAGTGGGCACCGGAAGATGCTGAGACGGCCGACAAACGAGAAGACGCCGCCATTGGGTATAATGATTTGGGCATTAAGCTGTATGAGGCCAAACGATTTGAAGAATCTGAAGTGGTATTGAATAAGGCATTGGAACTGTTTCAGGCAGATTTTGGCGATGACCATGAATATGTGGCCTCAGTCTTGATGAATCAGGGAATATTAAATCAGGCCCGGCAAGAATACACCACTGCCGAATCTTTATTGAATCGAGCCCTGGAGATTTATACCGCCCAAAGCCAAGAATCAGGTGAAGATGCATCGTATGACGTATTGGATGCTTTAGAGCTATTGGCAGATTTATACAGAGAAACCGGCAGGGAAGAAGAAGCCGCAGCATTGGAAGCTGAATTTCGTACAGAGGTAAGCTCTGTTTAATCAGTATTCGGCGTTTCTGGCAGAATCAATGGCACGACTGCAGCTTGAACAATGTCAACGGTAATATTTTTCATTGGGAGTTCATCACTGACCTGTTCAAATTCATTGGGCTCACCGGTTACGCGAAACGTGATAGCCTGAACATGGTCTTCAGCAACACTTGAGCTGCCTTGGCACTTGAGCTGCTGCTTAATTTCGTGAGCAATAAAATCCGCCGGATCCAGAATGTCCACCGAATCCGGAAGCTGAGAGCGGATTTCTTGACCAATATGAGAATAATGAGTACAGCCCAAAATGAGGGCGTCCATTTCCCACTCGATAAGAGGCGCCAGGTATTCTTCCAGAATAGACTGGAAGAGAGGTTTATGGGTTTTACCATGCTCGATAAACGTGGCTAGTAACTCGCAGGCAACCTGCTGAACCTCTATTTTCGGGTTTGCCGCCTGAATTCGCTCAACATACTGCTTGGACAACACGGTAGCCATGGTAGCAATGACGCCGACACGACGGTATGGACCTTCAGCAACCCAACGGCAAGTAGGAGTAATTGGATTAATAATCGGTAAGGTTTTTAAGGCTTGGTACTCAGGTCGTTCCAGCATGGCAGGCAGACATACCGAGGCGGTGTTACAAGCAACGACTAACATCTTAACTTGATGCTGACTAACCAGCCAGGTTAGGCAGCTGGCGGCCAAGCGAACAATTTCTTGGGGGTCTCGCTCGCCATAAGGCATATGTTGGGTATCTGCCAAATAAAGATAGGACTCATCTCGAAGGTGGTGAAATACCGTATCCAATACCGAGAGGCCCCCCACGCCGGAATCAAAAAAACCGATAGGGGCAGATGGCAGGGCTGAAGACGAATCAGGTTGTTCAGAGGGCATTGTAATAGACGGGCCTTATTCAAGATGTTTCCCTATTTTAGGAGGACTGGACAATGAAAGGAAGAGAAAGAAAGGGAAACATACGTGTCAGAATTTTAACCATTAGTGGATTCACGGCAGAGTATCTTCCTGATATGGTGGAACCGTTTTGAATAGTCACTGTCTCAAAATAGTCTCAATTTTAAAAAAGAGAGAACAGTTGAAACCGGCTTCTAATGCGTAACATATATCATAGTAACTGCCGAGAATACGTTTTGCCGTTACAAGCAATTATGATCACTCTGGTCATCCTGTTTGCAGGACAGGCAACCGGATATCTTGTTGCTTATGCCCAACCGGTCTCTGTTTATGAAGACCCTCTTGATACAGGTGAAACGTTCGAAAAAGCACCTGCAATTGTACATTTAAAAGGTATTTTGACTAAGACAGAGGCTTATCCAGTAGATCTACCGTCCGTATTGAAACTGGTGGATGAGCAAAACCTATTAGTACAACGTAGCCGGTTTATCAAGCGCCGGGATAAGAACCGGCTATATAAAAGTATTGCTTCCTCTCTGCCGGATATTACGGGATCATTTACCCAAAGCCGGTTCCGAGGAGCCATTCAGGTCTTTGGCGGCCAAACCATTGATGTTATTCGGCCAACTATTCAATCTCAACTGGGCGCCAGTTGGACCATTCACCCTGGTGGAAAAAGAATTTATGAAATGCTGGCCGCACGCAGACGGGTAAAGGCCGCGAAACTACAGGTTTACGAAACTCGTCAAGCGCAAATGGCACGGGCAGCAGAGGAATACTATACTCTGGTAGAAGCTTATCTAAACCAGGAAGCAGCACTGAAGTCGCTGGAAGAAGCTGAAGCCCAAAAAGCCTTAAACAAGGCCCGATTAACTGTTGGGGTTGGAACCAAGCTGGATTTGATTCGAGCCGAAGCCCAGGCAGCAGAGCGCGAACTAGATCTTCTACAGGCTGAAAATCAAATTGCCCTGGCAGAACAAGCCTTGTTGAGACGGCTGAATCTGGACACGAGTATCCAGTTAGAGCCATTGGATGCAGATGCCGTAAAACACCGGCTGGTAGATGATACAACTTCTCCGGATGAATTGATGAAAGTGGCCGTTACATCCCACCCCTCGTTGGAACGGCTTCGTCAGGAACTAAAAGCAGCTAGCTCTGATTACAAGGCGGTACGCTCAGATATACTGCCTTCCATTAATTTGTCTACCGTGGTTAGCCGCACAGGCCCTCAGTACAACGAGACATTCTATGGTCGGTTTGCCGGCGTTACCGCCACCACAAACCTACTAGAAGGTTTAGGAATGGCTGTACCAGCTCGGATGTGGGAGAAGCGCCGAGACCGAGATATTAAGCAAACAGAACTGGAAGAGCAACTACGGACCGTGCAAACCGCTGTGGTAAATGGACTGCTGAATAGTAAAACGTTCAATCGCTCTATTGATGTGACTCAAAAGCAATACGATGCCGCTAACGAAGGGTTCCGCCTAGCCGTCGGACGTTACAAAGCAGGCGTGGGCATACAATTGGATGTATTAAATGCTCAAACGGATCTGATTGCAGCCCGCAGCGCATTAATTCAAGCCACACAGAATTTTAACCGCGCCCAAGTACAACTGTTGGAGGCTATCGGTCGGATTTCCTTAGAAACGTTGACTCAAGGACTCCCGCCAAAACAAGAAGGAGCCACAGACCAATGACCCCCGGCTTTCCTCAAACACGCCATTCATCAGCAGGCATGAGCGGCACATGGATATTCTTATTAATA
>JAHQWC010000061.1 GCA_019634025.1 Vampirovibrio sp. | reverse complement strand
GCCGTGTTCTCCCGAGGGGATCGACGGCTGGCACCGTTGATTGTGCGGTATTACCAACTGGGTGGTACATACGGCAGCCTGCGTAGAGCGTATAAAGAGCTGGCGGAAGAAGGGGTAAAATTACCGCCATTGGATTGGTATGCTTTGCGGGAGCGGGCTGAGGAGGAGATTTTGCCGTGGGATACGGTGGCCTTAGGGGTGGAGAAGGGGATTTTATACAAGGAAAGCCAGATGCCGCCGGGGTTTGTGTAAAGATGTATGAAGGTTTTGGCGGGTAATCCCTGTAAAAAAATTAATTTGGGATCTTTGGGGTGTGGATAAAATTTAATTTGGGATCTCTGGGATCTTTTTTAGACGGGTTATGGGTTGATTTGATTGTATCGGTATTATTGCTCTTGTGAGGGTATCTGGGTTGAGGTGGGTGTCAAGGGAATGGAGAAGGATATCTTGTTTAAACAAGGACTAATATAACAAGTTCGAAGCACAGTATTCTTATAGAATTTGTACTATTGGACTTCCTCTAAACGGAGTTCTGGGTAGTAGTCATCTGCAAACCCAACTAAATAATCCTCATCTGGCCAAAGAATAGTATGTAGACCATGGGTATCAGGAGATTCATAGGCCGTATCGAATATATCTCTAATGAAATCCATTGGCATCGATTCTTTATCACTATCGGGGTATATTCCAGGTTGGTTAGCCCATTTATCAGCCATTACCACGATCAAGCGTCTCCCCTCTGGATATTTAATAGCTTCATTTAATGCCATTTCACGTAATTCTAAATCTGGGGATAGAAATAGTTCTTCGTGCAATGCAAGATCTTTCCTAACGGACTTATCCTGGAGCGCATAAGCATAGAGTTTTCTTTTTAAATCAATCGGTCCATTAAGTATCAAGCTCAAGACTGTTTTATGTTTTAGTAGTGTAATTTCCTTTAATGCTTCTTCAGCTTCTGGATCTGGTAACCTTTTTTTTATCTGGCCTTCAAGTAACATAACTGTCAGGAGGGCTGGTTCGGTATTAATATATTCAAGCTCATTAACGGCTCTATATTTGCTTGCTAGCCACCAGTGATCGTTGAAATATTCTTCCGTTTCGTGTGTGCCTCCCCCAAGATCCTGGCGTACATGGTTACGATAATTCTGAGGGTTAACTTCAAAACTGTCTTTTTCCGCTGAAAATTTGAACCTTGCCTCTGCTAAAGTCATTCCTTCCCGATTGTTAATATCCGTCGTTTCGTCTAAAAACTCTGCTAGAACCCAACGATCTTGATAATTACCAGCATAAGTTTTTACCATATCCTTGGTAATACCGTGGCGGGTATAAAATAGCCCTGCCGCCAGATCTGAATATGCGCCAATCCCATTATCTACCCTGTCATAATAGACTCGAAATGCATAAGATTGATCGCCTATAGAGAGTTTATAAACACTTGCCCAACCGCCCGAACCGACATATTCCACATGGATTCGCTCGCCTCCCAATAATACAGAAAACTCAGGAAGCCTGAACTTTGGGCCAGGCACCAAGGGTACAATTTCTCCTAACATCCGACCTAACTGATTTAGTCCGTGGATCAACTCTGAGGGCTTAGCATCCGGAAACTCCTGTCTCATCTCTTTTGGCAGCTGTCCTAAAAGTGGCTTTTTAGGGTTCATTAAGCTTTTATGTCTCACTTCTCGAATAAACTCTTCAATCATAGGAGATAACTTCATATTCGAGACGATAGGCTTGGCGCTTCTCAGTTTTGATATAGATTGGGGCGGAAGATACATATTTACCCGATGTTTTTCTAGAAAAGCTTGGATCTTGGCTTTATCACGCTCTCTGATGGCAGCTTCTAGAGGGTTTAATGCATTCCAATTCATTGTTGGTAATGCCCTACCCTGCTGTCGGGCTTCTAGTATTCCTAACATGATATCTAGAGCATCAAATACTGGTCGCATCCCAGCTTCATAAAGAGCTTCAATATTTTCTGGAGTAACATTCCGGACATGCACCCTACCTCCTGCCCCGGCGTGGTCACTTTCTTCTATTGCAATCTGCAACATTTTTTTTACGTAACCATTAACTGCGCGTCTGGGTGTTTGAGTTGTTAATGAAAAGTCATTCATTTGCGCCCATGGAACAGTTGCCATAGTAGCCTCAGGCCCATAAATAGAGGTAACAGCGCTATAATCAGGCTGTTCTCTTGGGATCAGTATTTCTACCTCGGTGACAGGAAGTTCCGAGTCAGATGCACTTAAAAACTTAAAGTCTACAGTTGCATATGTATCGTTCCCACCAATATCTCGGGCCATAAGTACCTTTTGAGATTGTCCGTTTCCCCTTCTATACTCAAATTCTCCAGCCCATCCTGGTTGCTGATGAACTTCCTGGAATGGTATTAATTGGGTGTTGCTCCGTCTGCGACGTATGTTTGCCTTTGGACTTACAGTAGGTGTTTCAAGACCAGACTGAACTGGTATGCTGTTCTCAAAAATACCGTTTTTTCCAGTGGGGCCAAAGCTTGATAAAGCAACTGCGTTAGTACTAGGAGGAGTAAAACGAAGACCGAATGGATTATCAGCCAGCACAAGAGCAGGCCCAAGTCTTGGCAACTCATTGGTGCCATGAGCTATATGTTGAGCAACCATCCGTCCAATCATCGTAACCGCCAATCCTTTATTTGGAAGCTTATACAAAGCTTCCATAACAAAAGGTCATACATTTTCATTCTTTCAGGTGCGCCCATGTCTCTGTCCCATATATGGTTTATCCCCACAGTTATATAAAAACAGATTCGTCGATTTTTGTGCCACCTGCTTTCACGCCTTGGCTTCTGTATAATAGGGAAAACCGCAGCCCAAGAAAGCGATGCCTTCCCCATGAGTTGTTCTGATCCCTTCCCCATCAAACGCCGCCCCTGCAAGAAGATCCATGTGGGCAATGTGGCCATTGGCGGCGATGCGCCCATTGTAGTGCAGTCGATGCTGACCAACGAGACGGCCAATGTAAAAGAAACGGTAGAGCAGATTCACCGCCTGGCAGACGTGGGGTGCGAGATTATTCGGGTAGCCGTGCCGCACAAAGCGGATGCTGAGGCGCTGAAAGAGATTGTGCCGAAGTCACCCATCCCCATTATTGCCGATATCCACTTTGACTACCGCATGGCCCTTATGGCGGCGGATAACGGGGTACATGGCCTGCGGGTGAACCCGGGGACCATCTCTCAAAAAGAATTCATCAAAAAGATTGTGGACAAAGCCAAAGAACGAGAGCTCCCCATCCGCATCGGTGTCAACAGCGGCTCGGTGGAAAAAGAGATTAAGGAAAAGCACCCTGGCGATATGATTACCCAGCTGGTGGAAAGCGCCATGCTGAACATTCGCCTGCTGGAAGACGAGGATTTTGAAGACATCAAGGTCTCGGTGAAGGCCAGCGACCCGATGGCCATGGTGGCCGCCTACCGGCGAGTGGCAGAGTTGATCCCGTATCCGTTGCACCTGGGCGTGACTGAGGCCGGGACCTTAAAGCGTGGATTGGTCAAAACCTCTGTGGCGATGGGGATTTTGCTGAGCGAAGGCATTGGCGACACCATCCGGGTGTCTCTTACCGCAGATTCTATTGAAGAAGTGTTTGCCGGGTATGAGATTCTGCGGAGCCTGAACCTGCGGAAATCTGGCTCCAATTTGGTCAGCTGCCCCAGCTGTGGCCGATGCGAGGTGGATCTGCACGGCATGGCCAACCACGTGGAAGGCTTGATGGCCAAGATGGATAAAGACAACCCTGAAAAATCGTTGGACGTGGCGGTGATGGGATGCTTTGTGAATGGCCCCGGCGAGTGCGGTGAAGCGGACATTGGTATTGCCGGTGGGAAAGACCAGTATTACATTTTTAAAGGCGAAGACGTATTGGCCAAGCTGCCAGAAAAAGAAGCCATGGAGCGGTTTGAACAGGAGATGAAACAGGCTTACACCCTGAAACAAGCCGAGTCTACAGACAAAAACCCAACGATAAAACCTGATCCTGAGCCGGTTTCTGTCTAAATCTCACCGAAACCGACGATGGCTCCTTGCCTGTAAAGACGATATAATTGGGATCTCTTTCAAATGTTCTGCCAAATGAGCGGGAAATCCCTTCATTTGGCAGAAACATTCTCAAACGAGAGCGCAAGTGGGAGAAGGTATACAGAAAGAGTGTTTCTATGAAGATTTTAGTCTCTAACGACGATGGCATCCATGCCACAGGCATACGCACCCTGGTAGAGAGCCTGGCCATGGACCACGAGGTATATGTGTCTGCCCCCGATCGGGAACGAAGCGCCACGGGTCATGCTTTAACCCTGCACAAACCTATTCGGGTAGACGAAATTGACTTTGGCCTGCCCAACGTAACGGCCTACTCAGTATCCGGTACCCCTAGCGACTGTGTGAAGATTGCCCTTAACGCCGTCTTGGATATTCGCCCGGACGTTGTGGTCTCTGGGATTAACCACGGCCCGAACCTGGGCGCCGATGTTCTTTATTCCGGCACCGTTAGCGCGGCCCTGGAAGGGATGATCAACGGCGTGCCCAGCATTGCGGTTTCACTGGTTAACGGATACGAAAAAATGGCCGATTTCGGACCCGGCGCCACCTTCATTCGCGAGTATTTGCCCAAGTTGCTGGCAGCGGGGATTCCGGAGCGCACCATCCTCAACGTCAATATTCCGGCAGTGGGGCTCAGTGATATGAGCGGGATTCGTGTCACAGACCTAGGCACCCGGATTTATCAGGATTCGTTTGAAAAACGCATGGACCCCAGAGGCAACGTGTATTATTGGTTGGCGGGTGAAATTGTGGAAACCAGCGATGGTCCGACCACAGATGTGAAAGTGATTCGGGACAACCTGGTCTCTATTACCCCTGTTACCAGTGACATGACAAACTACGCTGCCCTGGAGACCCACAAGCCACTGCTGGAAGTCACCGGCTCTATTCTGCCCGTCAAGTAACCGGGTTGGTAAATCTGTTTAAATATTTCTGAAAACCACCCTAAAGGTTTCTATGGGTTTGTCGACACCTTAATTATCAGGTCGCATTCAAGTTGGAGCATCGGTTCGTTGGTCAAAAAACGTTGGTATGATAAAGATCCCACCACTTCCATGGCAGTGAGCCTACTGCAGAACGCCAATAAGCGGGATCAACTGAAAACCACCAAGTATATCTACCAGCAGTTAGAGCAGGAAGGCTATTTGGACAACCCTGATATCACCAAAACCTTTGAAGGCACGTATATCTTCCCCTTCCGCCGACGGCAAAAACTGGAGCAGTCTGCCAGCAGGCTGTTGGAAGTGTTGAAACACCTGCCCACTGATGTGCAGGTGGAGATGTCGTTGCACATGATTAATTTTATGTACCTGCTGGATTCCGGCACCCTGCCCTCGGAAATGGACCTGGAGAACCAGGCCCTGAAGCGTGTTGCAGAAGCCTAACACCCGCTAGCAAAAAATCTAGAAGCATAGAGCTGCTACCTCAGCCGGGTTAATTGTGATGTGGCGCTATTCACAGCCAAGTTTTTAAAATTCTTTACATGATATGGGGCAATCTTGCCTTTTTAAATGTTTTTATATTTATATAACGGATATTTCTTTTTGGATGACACACGGATCCGTTGGTAGTGAGAATTTTGGTTAGAGAAAAGAGAAATTGAAGGGAGACATAGCACATATGGCAGGCATGACCGAATTGGAAATGGCCATGAAGCTGGGACTCTTGAACGAACCGGAACAAAACCGGGTGTATGTGGATCACCAGCTGATGATGGACCTGCAATACCTGAAGCACGTGTTTAAGGCGGTGTCCAAACAGTCTGAAGACATGGGACGGTTTAACCCCGATGTGTGGTGTGAACTGGTGCCTTGGCACAGTTTAAACTAAGTGCCCTGGCACAGTCTAAACTAATCGCTTAAAGCTTCGCCGGACCTTCCAGGTTCACGTCTTCCCCCAGCAGCACGCTGTTATCCAGCTTGCCGATTTCATAGAGCACCTGGGCTTGTTTTAAAAACAGGATGATTCGCTGGTTCACCTGGCTGACCTGGGCGCCGGTAACCGTGGCCTGGGCTTCTTCCACATCACGCAGGCTGCTAAAACCCGCCTTTTGGCTCACCTGCATTTGGCGCAAGGCTGTTTCCACATACTGGAGTTGCCGGGCATCCAGGGCGCGTTTTTTGCGGGTTTGGTTCAGTTCATCCCAGGCCTTACGCACCAAGGCTTCAATCCGCTGGTCTAGCTGCCGTTGTTGAATCTCCAGCTGGGCTTTCTTGGATTTTAGAAGTTTGCGCTGGTTCCCACTCAGGTTAAACGGGTTGCCTTTTAGCACATGATCCATGGCATCACTCTGAATGCGTAAAGCCTCCAGTTCTGGACGATTGGCCATGGCGAGATTGACAGCTTGATCGACTTTTTTAAGATCTGTAGGCCATTTTAGGAGGGGAACCACCTGAAACCGGCCGTTCTCAAAAGCAAAATCTTTGGGGTACAAGGCTTTTTCAGGGTCCATGCCCAACTGTACCGACAGTTGCCGCGAAGCGTTGAGATACTGGACATCGGTATCCAAATAGTCTTGATAGAGACTCACCAGCTTGGTCTTGGCCCGAAGCACCTCAAAATTGGCGCTTTCGCCGGAGACAAACTTGCTTTTGCTGAACTGCAAATCGTTAATACCCTGCTGAATCCCTTGATACGCCAGATACCGGGCCATCAAGGCCTGGATCAACCGATAATACTCTTGGGTCGCCACCAGCCGCGATTGGTTCTCGGCGCTTTTAATATGCTGTTTGGCCGACTCCACATCTTGGGCCGCCAAGTCTTTGACGTTGGTAATCTGGGGCTGAAGGGTCAGGGTCTTAAACACAAAGGCTATGGGGTTAATGCCTTCGCCTTTTTTATTGATCTCTGCCTCATTCACCTTTTCTTTGGCGGCCAATACTGCCGCATTATCGTTAACCGCCCGCTTCAACACTTCTTTATAACCAATTTTTTCCACCGGTCCGGCAGGTGTATCAGTAAAGCCGACACTGCGAATACGTTGTATGAGAGAATCATCCTCCACCCGCATTTTGATGCCACCCTTTTGCATCTGTAATGCACTGTCTTGGGCAGTCTTTTTGGGAT
Source organism: Vampirovibrio sp. (assembly GCA_019634025.1). GTDB lineage: Bacteria > Cyanobacteriota > Vampirovibrionia > Vampirovibrionales > Vampirovibrionaceae > JAHQWC01. Next base: position 2,573 of record JAHQWC010000061.1, on the reverse strand, counting down.
CATCCGACGCTTGAGCGTCTTTTGCCTTTTCTGCCTTCTCTTCTTTTGCCGCTTTCATGCCTTTTTCAATTTTATGGGCGCCGATTTTACGCGGCGCCTCCCAGGCGGATGCAGGAATGGCTATAGAAGCAGCAAAGCACACGGTCAGGCATATTAAAGCACCCTGCCAACATTTGCGTATCAGCCGTCCAGTCATCATAAAGCGTCCTTCCTTGTCAGGTTCACGGTTGTGGTTATGCGACCTGCTTTTTGAATCGAGTAATACTCGCAACAACCAGCAGTACCGCCATACCGGTGAGTACCAAGGTATTTAACCACAATTCATTAAATCCTGTCCCCTTAATCACCACGCCCCGGATAATTTCCATATAGTAAGTCAGGGGAAGCGCATAGCTGACAATTTTAATAATCCACGGCATGGGTTCCAGCGGAAAGGTAAACCCACTGAGGAGAAAACTGGGAATCAGCAAAAACATGGATAACTGCACCGCCTGCACCTGGGACCGGCACACGGTGGAAATCACCAATCCAATCCCCAGAGACGTCACAATAAAAATGATGGACGCCACACATAAAAACCAAAAGTTGCCGCTGATGCTGATGTTAAAAAACCACACCATCACCGCCAGGGTCAAAATCATGTCCATAAACCCAATGGCCACATAGGGTAAGACTTTGCCCACCATTAGATCCGTAATCCGGATGGGGGTCACCATCAACTGCTCCAGGGTGCCTGCCTCGCGCTCGCGGACAATGGCAAAACTGGTAAACATAATGGTCATCATATGCATAATGATGGCGAGGATCCCCGGAATCAAAAAGTAGGACGTCTTCATCTCCGGGTTATTCAAAGTCAGGGTCACCATCCCCAACGGCGAGGACTGGCCGATATCTTGAAGCGTAATGGCATTCATCACCACCCGGGCATGATTTGCCACTACTAGGTTTGCCGCATTCAAAATCCCCTTAGCCACCGATCCGTTGGTACCGTCCAGCACCAGGGTAACCTCAGCCTGCTCGCTTTCAGTCAACACCTGGTTGGAATAGTTCGGCGGAATGACCACCCCAACACGGTACTTCCCGCTATTGACCAACCGAATCACATCATCTTCGGTATCCACATAATTGCCGTCGCTGATGTCAAAAAACGTGCTGTTATGAAACGCCTTCAGCAGCTCAATAGAGGCATTGCGCTTATCGTAGTTGCATACCACGGTATCCACGTGTTTTAAGTCTTTTGAAATGGCTAAGCCGGTAATCACCAACTGAATAATAGGCAGGGTAATAATAAAAATTACCAAATAGGGATCCCGGATGAGCTGAATCAGCTCTTTACGAAAGATAGACTGCACCCCTGACAAGGTAATGCCGGTAAAGGATTTTGCCGCCTTATTAACCACTCAACATCTCCTCCAGCGGATTTTTCGGCGCCGGGGCCTCTTGCAGGGCCATATCTTTTTTAATATTGGCCTTGGTCAGCTCTACAAACACATCTTCCAAAGATGGCTCAATATCGCGATGCGACTGTACCGTGACCCCAGACTGGTTCAAATCGGCCAGCACCTGCTGCACCGAAATTTCGACAGGCACCACAATATGCAGGGCCTGGCCAAAAATCGTGACATCATAAACATACGGCAGCGCTTTAACGATGTTAAACGTTTTCACCAATGGCAAACAAGTAATCTCGATTCGGCGGTTCCCACTCCCCACAACTTCTCTGGCTTGCTTCAACTCATCTGGGCCACCACTGACAATGAGATTGGAGTTATAAATATAGCCCACACTGCTGCACCGCTCGGCTTCATCCATATAGTGCGTGGTGACAAACAAGGTAACGCCGGCACTGGCCAACGAAAATAACAGATCCCACAAATCCCGGCGAGCCACCGGATCCATTGAGGCGGTGGGTTCATCCAGGAAAATAACATCCGGCTCGTGAACCAACGCACAACACAACGCCAGCCGTTGCTTCCATCCACCGGAAAGCTGTTTGGCCAAGTATCGCCGATAAGGTTCAATCCCCACCAGATCGATAACCTCACGCTTCCGGGTTTTTCCCCGCTGGCCGGTGACGCCATAGAGGTTGGCATAAAAGTCCAGGTTTTCCTGAACCGTCAGATCCTCGTACAAACTGAACTTTTGAGGCATATACCCAATGTGAGACCTGACTTTTTCCGGATACTGGGTCACATCAATATCGCTGACAAATGCCCGGCCAGAGGTAGGAGACAATAAGCCGCAGAGAATTTTAATGGTGGTGGACTTCCCGGATCCGTTAGGCCCCAAAAACCCAAAAATCTCGCCTTTACGAATAGCCAGGTTTAGATGATTGACCGCCACTTTCTCCCCAAACACCCGCACCAGGTCTTCGGTGTATATGGCAATTTCTTTTCCGTTCTCTGTTGCAGGGGTCAAGATACAATTCTTTCTTACCGCTAGGGCGTATGACCTTCAAATTAACATTGTAGAGCCCCTAGAATAACAGGCAGGTGCCTGCTAGCGGGGTTTTTCAAAAGTTACATCCACGGTCATGCCAGGGTACAAACGTTTTTCACCACCAGCAGATTTGG
>JAHQWC010000060.1 GCA_019634025.1 Vampirovibrio sp. | reverse complement strand
CATAGGTCCGTTTCCCGCATCCAATGTCTTGAACGGATCCCGGAGCTGGGTCCACATCCACATAATTTACCACCCAGCAGGTTTGGTTGATCTTACAGTCCAAAGGTAGTTCAAACCTGTTTGGTTCTGTCCCCCAAGCTGGCGAGCAAAAGGTTAAAGCTAAAAAAGCACCCCAAAAAAACTGCACCAAACTCATCTCCTCATTTTACCCCAACCCGTATATCAAAAATAGATAACACAAAGCTTTTATAAATTGTTTTTATATTATTAAGTATAGGCTAGGTAAGTACGATACCCGTTGAGGTATTGTCATAAAACATAGTAGGTTGGACCAATAACGGGGTTAGCTGGTCTTGGCAAATCGTTGAGGTTCACAGGTTGGTAATAGGTAAAAGAATCATTTAGGAGATTTTTCTGATGCAAATAGGTAGTAAACAATCGAACGCGCTGTTCAACAAATCAAAGGCAGCTTTGGATCGTTCAGGGATTGGAAAAACACAGAAAAAAAAGGCTGTAGATAAAGTAGGCGGAGCTGCAACTCCTATAGGAGAGCTGGCAAGATTTAGTAACCCGTTTGGCATTGGAAGCACTTCAGATAATGAAAAAGGTTCAAAAGGATTTCCAGAATTCAAAACTTTGACCGAACTCAAAAGTAGGGGCTATAAGAGGAAACCTAATCCTGATGGCCGAGTACATTTTATGGGGGAATATGCAGCGTGGAAGGACTCTGTAGCCGCCAAGCGGCATAACCTGGATCATCTTATGTCAATAAATCAAAGAACGGGGGAGCGAAGTGAAAATCTAGATGTTCTTACTGCAACTTTACTTGGCCATGAAAATAAAGAATTAGAATTCTTATTAATGCGGTATGACGATCCATCTCTGACAAAGTATCCGGGACAGACAGACGAAGCAGCGGTTAGACGATCAATTGCAAGACTTGCTGATGAAGGAGACTTGGGATTTGACATGGTACTCAAAACCATGCTTAAGGGGGAACTCCCGGACCAAGATATGATTGATGCTGCTAATCATAAATATGCCTAACAGCACTTCTTTAGTTCTTTATAGAAGCCCTTTTTAGAATTTCTAAAGGGGTTTCATGCATTTGCCCTTGTATCAAGATACCTGCCGCAACCGACTCAACGCCTTCTCCGCCTGATCAGGTTGTCCAGCAGCCTCATACAAATCCGCAATGTTTTCCAACACCTGCCGATACCCCACCTTGTCTTTAGCGCCTCGCACATTGCTCAGGGCAGCCTGGTATGACTCCAACGCCTGAGGATACTGGCCCTGATCCTGATAAGCCGAGGCCAGGTTCCGGTACACATCGGCCAAAAATCCCTGGTCCACCGGCGACAACGGCTCGTCTTGCGGCAGGACCAGGGTGGCCTGTAGAAAAGATTGGATACTGTCGGTATGTGTCCCTTGGCGAAGCTGAACGTTGCCCACGTCATTCAACGTGCGAGCCATTCCGGCTTTGTTGCCCAAGGATTCATCCAGGGCTAAGGACTGTCGGTAAAATCCTACGGCGTCGTCTAACTGTCCTTGCTCGTCATGCACTGTGGCGGTGGCATACAGCACATGGGATAGTTTCTTTGATTGCCCGGATGCTTCAAATGCCTGCCGAGCAGAGTCGAAGTGGCTCAACGCATCATCAGGCCGGTTCGCCTGATCATAAATCCGTCCCAACATGTGGTGCACCTTGCCTTCCAAATCCGGCCGATCTTTGCCGTCCAGCGAAGGTAACACGTTTGTTAAGGTCTCAATAGCAGAGGCATAGTCCTGCTCTTGAATAGAGCCTTGAGCTGAATCGATGGCGGTTTTTAATATTTGCTTCTCTTCTCGATTTAATGAAACTTTGAGGTTATTGGGTTGAGGTTGTTCTTCGCTTTGTTCGGTATTATCCGCATCTGTTACGGATAGTTCATCAGATGTGGAAGGGGCCGCTTCTGGTGTTGGCGATGAGGATACTTGAGCAGTAGTTTCCGTAACAGGGGTGTTGGATTGATCTTCTGATTTTGAAATGCCTTGGTAATCAATGTCTTGTAATAGCAAGGCATCCACCCAGTCTCGCACCACCTTAGATTTCTGCCCTAAGGCGTTGGTGATAAACCCGTCCATACTATCGGCGGCGGTTTTTAAGGTTTGATTAATGTAAGGTATCGAGGGAGATGTTTTCTGTGCCTGCACCTCAACGGTCTTCAAATATGTGTTTACTTCTTCTCGTACCGTTTCATCTGCACCAAGGGCATCCAGGGTGCTGTTGAAATCTTTGAGGATACTGCCAATCTGAATCTTCTGCCGTCGAGTTTGCTCGGTGACTGTTACCAATCCCTTGGATGGCTGTTGCTGCTCAAAGCTATCCGACCCGAATTGCTGTGGCGCTGGCTGTTCGTCCAGCTTGGGTCCAACCGGGTTTAACGGTTTACCCAGTGGCGGCTTGGTGTATGGTGTGACGTAAGGGGTGTAAATCTGGGTGACCATTAATAAAACCTGTCCAGCAAATGCATTTTACCCATCGGCAGGTCGGTCTCACAAAAATAGATCCTGCCACTCCTGGAATCGGACAAACCCCACGCTACTGGAGTAATCTCCATTGGCTGGAGTATGCCTATTGAATGGGTTACTTATTACCGTAAACAGGTTTTACAGGAATGCAATTAATTATTGTTATCTCTGGTTTTTTTCTTACTTACTGTAGCTCCAGGGGTTAAACTACTTTGGTGCCTATTTATTATAGGAGTAGTTGCTCTTCGCCTATTCTCAGTTATGCTTTCTTGTCTATCCAGAAAGTCGTCAATTCTCCCTAGGTTGGCTAGACCTTTTTTCCCATTTCGATTGCCGCCATCCCCGTCACCTCCCCAGTGATGATCTTGACCAGTCCTCACTGTATATTGAGACGATCTGTTTAAGAAACTCGTGGGTAAGCGGTTAACAAGTGGCCCATTACCCAAATAGATCTTCATCACATAGCTACTTATGACTGACAATATATCACTATGTGATTATATGCTATCAGGCAATGGGTACAACCTTTAAGCTTCGGCAAATCCTTCAGACCATAGCGGTGGTGGTTCTTCAAAGGTTTGGGCAAAGGATGGCGGCAGGTCGTCATAATATTCCGCCAAAGACCGGTGATAGGTGTAAAACTTAAAGAAGTTCATAAGCAAGTAGAAGGCAAAGGTGAGGACTTCTAAAAACAATATCAGGGGTAGGTTTACCTTAAAGCCAATCAGATCATGAATGTCGTAGTGAAAAAACAGCAAAAACAGCTCATAACATACCACTCCCACAAACACCGCATAACACGGGTATAAAAACCAGGTAAACGGGGATTTAAAGGCAATGCGTCGGCTGCGGTCAAAGGCGGTTTTTGCCGGCAAGTCCGGCTCAGTAATGGCGATCACATCGCCAAAGACTGTGGTAAACATGTTCCAAAGGCTATAAATAAGTGCATACACCGTTAAAATCATCAGCACAAACATCACGAACATCGCCACAATAATCTGGAGTGGCAGGCTCATAAAGGTTTGATCGATAAATGTCACGAACATCGTGTACTGAATCACCAGTACTAAGGTGGTTATTAAGGCGAGTGCCAATGGTGGCCCAACCACGACCAGAACACGGTATATATACCAGTTCAGCAGCGCCAGCATCGATTGTTGACTGTCCGGTTGGTAATCTACATGCAGACGGTGCGGCCTGGGGAAGTTGACCGACCAAATGGTGTAGTACACGGTTTTTAACCGCAATCCCAGTTGGATCAGTGCAAAAAATGTCAAGATCAGAAATGCGCCTAGTTTTAAAAAATAGGTAAATGGCAATGCACCCAAGGTGGTTTTAGAACCAGGAATAAAGATGGTTTTGGCGTACTCAAACAGCGGCAGCAATAGACTTTCACCGGTTAACAGGATCATAGGCGTCATTAAAATTAAGATTCCTGCTAACACCACTGCTTGAGGTGGTAGCAAAAAGTCGAATAGCGTTACATTAGACGGCAATATTTGTCCGTCTTCATCTCGCATCGGCCTGTCGTTATCCATCGCGTGATTCATCGGTTAGGTAATTAAAAGCCTCAAAAAACCTGCTGGCTAACAGCTATAATAGCGTACCAGCAACAGATAGTTTCCGTCAAAACAGTATTATAGAAAACCAAATCAAAATACGGGCCTAGTAATCGGAAGGTATGAAGTTTACTCTGTAAGGGCGACTTCTTCTTCCTGCGGTGTATCGGCCGTCTCTACTGATTTTTTCTTGGATTTCTCAAAGACGATTTTACCATTTTTCAGCGATGCTGAAATGGTGTCGCCTTCTTTAAACTTTCCGGTCAGCATTTCATCAGACATGGCGTCTTCAATCTTTTTCTGGATTACCCGACGTAATGGCCGTGCACCGTAACTGGGGCTGTAACCGTCTTTCGCCAGCAGATCTTTTACCGGATTGGTAACCGAGAAGGTAATGCCTTGCAAGCCCAAGCGGTAAATCAGGTCTTTGAGCATAATATCTACAATCTGGCGAATTTCTTCTTGGGTGAGCTGGTGGAAGATGATGATGTCATCCAGCCGGTTCAAGAACTCGGGACGGAAGGTTTTCTTCATCTCGTCCATCAAGGTTTCTTTCATCTTCTCGTACCGGGCTTCTTCATCTTCATCTGCCACAGAGAAGCCGAACGGTGTGGGGTTTTCAATGCTCCGAGCGCCGACGTTACTGGTCATAATAATAATGGTGTTTTTAAAGTCTATCTTGCGACCTTTGGAATCTGATAAGTGGCCGTCATCCAGGATTTGCAACAAGATGTTAAACACATCGGGGTGGGCTTTTTCCACCTCATCAAACAAGATAACGCTGTAAGGCTTACGCCGCACCATTTCGGTAAGTTGCCCACCTTCGTTAAAGCCGACATAGCCTGGAGGAGATCCAATCAGCTTGCTGACAGTATGACGCTCCATAAATTCGGACATGTCGACACGAATAATGTTGTCTTCGGAACCGAAGAAGTATTCGGACAGGGACTTGGCCAACTCGGTTTTACCAACCCCGGTGGGACCGCTAAAGATAAAGGAACCGATGGGGCGGTTTGGGTTCTTGAGTCCAACCCGGGCACGGCGAATGGCTTTAGAAATAGCTGTAACAGCATCTTGCTGACCAATCACTCGCTCGTGTAAGGTACCTTCCATTTTCATCAGTTTTTCAGACTCACTCTCCGTCAGTTTGGTGACAGGGACGCCGGTCCAACTACTGACAATATCGGCAATGTGATCTTCAGTCACAGTAACCTTTTTATCTTCTTGCTTTTTCTTCCATTCTTCGCTCATTTCACGAATTTTATCCCGCATCTCCGCTTCTTTATCGCGGAGATCGCTGGCTTTCTCAAACTCTTGATCTCGAATGGCCTGCTCTTTTTCTCGGATAAGCTGTTTTAACTCTTTTTCCATTTCTTTACCTTCCGGTGGCAAAGCGGTTGTGGTTAAGCGTACCCGGGAGCTGGCTTCATCAATTAAGTCAATGGCTTTATCTGGCAAGAACCGATCGGTAATATAGCGGGATGACAGCTTTGCGGCTGCTTCAATGGCTTCATCGGAAATGGTGAGCTTGTGGTGTTGCTCATATTTCTCACGCAGCCCGCGCATGATTTCAATGGTTTCTTCTACGCTAGGCTCTTCCACCGTCACCGGTTGAAACCGGCGTTCCAGGGCAGCATCTTTTTCAATATGTTTACGGTATTCAGAAATAGTGGTTGCGCCGATGCATTGCAGCTCGCCTCTAGAAAGCGACGGCTTCAAAATATTAGCAGCATCAATTGCTCCTTCAGCGGCGCCTGCACCAATCAAGGTATGTAACTCATCAATCACCAGAATAATGTTTCCGGCTTGGCGAATTTCATCCATCACCTTTTTCAAGCGTTCTTCAAACTCACCTCGATACTTGGTGCCGGCAACCAGTAGGCCGATATCGAGCTGGACAATTTTCTTCTCATTTAAAATTTCCGGGATGTCCCCGTTTACAATACGTTGGGCCAACCCTTCGGCAATGGCGGTTTTTCCAACGCCTGGTTCACCGATGAGCACCGGATTGTTTTTGGTTCGGCGGCCTAAAATTTGAATGACGCGATCAATCTCTTTTTCTCGGCCTACCACGGGATCCAATCGCATCTCTTGAGCTGCTTGGGTAAGGTTATGGGCGAATTCATCCAGCGTGGGTGTTTTGCTGCGACCTGAGGAAGAAGATGTTGCCGCTACACCACGGGTCTCACCCAGCATCCGGATGACGTTGCTGCGAACTTTGGTGAGGTCTACTCCCAGGTTTTCCAGCACCCGAGCTGCTACGCCTTCGCCTTCGCGGATTAAACCTAACAGCAGGTGTTCTGTACCAATATAGTTATGGCCCAACTGCCGGGCTTCATCCCAAGAAAGTTCCAACACGCGCTTAGCACGGGGGGTAAAGGGGATTTCTACTGCAACAAAGCCGGAGCCTCGGCCAATGATTTTTTCGACTTCGGCTCGGGCTTCTTTAAGGTTTACACCCATCCCTTTCAGGGTTTTGGCGGCAATACCGGTGCCTTCGCCAATGAGTCCTAACAGAATTTGCTCGGTGCCCACAAAATTGTGGCCTAAACGCCGCGCCTCTTCCTGGGCCAGCATGATGACTTTGATTGCTTTTTCTGTAAACCGTTCAAACATGAATCCGAATTAAACTCCAAAATACTTCAGCGCCGTATTCGCTGGTTTATTGAAACTGATCATCCCCCGGCAAAAGCACCTGTCACACCTCGAGTAGAAACAAACAATATCTCTCTATAGTCACTATGACTATATATTGAGTTTAACCGATTCTAGCCTAGGATACAATACTATTGCTCTTGGATAGAGCAAAAAATCCTTTAAACTCAGCATTTTTTCGCTTAGATTTAAGAATATATTAAGGGTTTCCCGTTTAGAGAACCCTTTCCGGATAGATACTTATTGCTTTCCTCTTAGCGTTTTCATCTCCATGGGTGATAGGAAACGACATGCACCTGGGCGTAAGTTGCCCAATCCGACAGGTCCGATGGCTGTCCGTTTAAGCATTGTCACCTCATATCCAATTGCTTCAAAACTCCGGCGAATCTGGCGATTGTAGCCGGTTAAGAGAACCACTTGCAGTTTTTTAGGGCCTGTTTGAATCACCTCGGTCAGCTGGGCTAATTTTCCTTCCGGCTCCAAAGTAATGCCTTTTGTCAGTTTTCGGATATGGGTTGGCGAGACCGGTCGGTCCAGAGTGACTTGGTACACTTTGGGGACATGAAACTTTGGGTGGGTCACCTGATAAATAAAATCTCCGTCGTTGGAGAGAATTAATGCACCGCTGGAGTCTCGATCTAGACGACCTGCTGGATCTAGGGAATGGTATTTTTTCGGCAGTACGTCGTACAGGCTCTTTCTGCCTTTTTCATCAGACCGGGTGGTAATCACCCCTTTAGGTTTGTGAAATAGGACGTATTGGCGGCGGATCTTGGGTAAAAAATGCCCCGACACTTTAATCTCATCTGTAGCCGGGTTTACGCTGATACCTAATTCGCTCACTTTTATGCCATTTATCGTCACCTGACCGTTGGTAATTAGCCGGTCTGCCTCTCTCCGAGAACACACACCGCTGTTGGCAATATGTTTATTCAGCCGGATTGAGGAGGAAGAGATTGCTTTGGGCGTGTGTTGTGGCTTCTTCATGAGATATTTCTTTCTGGTGAGACGTATTAGATTGTCCGGTAAAAGATGGTTTTGCAAACAAAGGCATTTGCTTTGTGTCCCGGTATACTACCTCACACTCAAATTGGCTGGCTAAAGTAACCACGGCTTCCACATCTTCTGGAGTATATAAAGGCCACCCCCCTCGAATCTCTGCTCCCGCCCAGATTTCCACCCGGTCCGGATAGACATGGAAGGCTCTTTGCCGTAGTGACGTCACCTGCTGCCGTGCGACTGCGCGTTCAAAGCCCCGATCCGCATCCAGGTTCATTGTTTTCATTGCAACCAACGTTTGAAGCAACGCATCTTCCAAACTACTTTGACACTGGGGTAGTTGCTCATCCTGGAGTTGCTCTAAACACTTTGCAACTTTCTGTTGTAAGGCTTCAAGCCCTTGTCGAGTTGTTTGAGGGGGCTCTGCCACCGAAATCCAGGCTTCCTGTTGCACCTCACGTATTGTTTTGGAAACCATCGACAATCATTCTTCCGTACTTGACATTCCGCTATTGTAATCAAAAGATAGAAAACTGAAGATAATCAAAGATACAACAGAGTAACGTACCAAAATGGCTTCACTTCAATCCCTCCACTGGATCCCTCTAGCCCTGCTGGCCCTTCTTAGTATGGGTTTGGGTAATTTTATCCTAAAGTTGGCCACCCACCTGGGCTACCAAAGCCTGCATGCCACCCTTTTGGTTTTTCTGGCAACCGGCCTTATGGGCCTAATTCTGTGGGTGCTATATCGCCCAACTCTTTCTAATCTCACTGCTAACATACCTGGTGCAGCTATGGCTGTTTTGGCAGGTATACTTTTAGCGATTGGCGTCTGGCTCTTAATTTTGGCCTACGCACACCCTCAAGCCAAAACGGGCGTTGCTACGGCCTTGCTGAACAGCAATTTCGCCCTGGTGGTCTTGTTAAGTTATGTGTTTTTGCAAGAAACATTGACCCTGAAGCAGTTTGTTGGACTGGGTGCTGTTTTAGCGGGTATTTTATTATTGGTTTAATGACCATAGGTTAAAAATAATCAAGATTTGTCAATTTTTTACTTGTCTGGGTTTTATGGAGTTTAGTAGATTACAAAGGTTCTTAGGCTGGTACCCACATTTAATTTTGTGTGACTTCATATGAGAATTCAAGGCAATTCCCCCCATTATTCCCAATCCGCTTATCTGTCTACAGGTAAAGCTCGAAGGCTTTCGCCGGTTAATATCAATGCTGGATTATCTCCCAAGTTTGGGTGCCATCTTTATACCGCTGTTACGCCATTAAATATTACCCCAGAGGAAGCAAAAGTAAGCCAAAAATTCCGCGAAAATACACTGCTCAATTGGGATAATTCCTTTAAACGGCAAGGTGTCCCTCATCAAAAACGATCCGAACAGATCAAAAATGCCTTTGGAATTCCCCTGGACTATTGGCGGGAAGAGATTCTCTATCTGGAAGGTTGTACCGATGGTTGGGGAATGACTACTTTTAAAGATGGAAAAAAGATAAAAGATTATCGCAATATGAAGCCTGCCTATGAAAGTGGTGAGTATTTACAGGCTGCAAAAGAAATTTCAGAAAGTAAGGCGCCTATTGCTATTGGCCATTTGCGTGTTGCCATTGGTCGAGCGTTTGCCGTGCGCCCGGAAAACTTGCATCCTTTCCATTTTGGTCCTTGGTCATTTATCCACACGGGTGTTGCTGATGCTGTAGATCACGTTCAGGTAACGCCTCCGATTGATGAATTTATGAAAAATGAAAAAATTGAGATTGATCGCGAAAAAGCAACAGATACTGAGTTTTTGTTTTATTTTATACTGGCGGCAATCAAAAAAGAATTTAAAACGACAGACCCTTCTAAAATACCCCTAGAGAAATTAATTCCTGTATTATCAAAAGCAATCCTTTTCTATAAGCGGCCTTATAAAGATCAAAGGCATTCCCACCGTGTAGGAAACTTTGTTTTAACTGATGGAAAGCGTGTTATTGTATACCGTAACAATAATACTCGGTTGTTTTATACAACCAAAGAACTCTCTCCTGGGAAGATGGAGCACTTGGTTACAACAGAACCGATGCTCCCGAAAGATGGGTCTGCAGACAAGAAAAATTGGCGTGAAATTGGTATTGAAACAATTGTGACTCTTGAGCCGAAAGACCTGCATGTAGAAGTTTCTCAAATAGAATTGCCTAAGAACTTCACACGAGATTTCTCTGTGAAAAAAGAAACGATTAAGCCGGATAAAAGCTTCTAAAGTGACATTTTTTTGCCTCTAAAAACAAGCTGTGCCAATTATGACATTTGTGATACAAAGATAGGTTAAGCCCTTGTCTTTGACTTATGGACTGTTTAAAATCGTCGGCGCGAATCAATTATTGGTACAAGCATCAGCTCACGCTTTATGTATATATCATCTCCATACCAATCATTCTCTTCACTGAGCCCATCAAGTAATGGCCTTGTTTCTGCATCTAAAAAACTTCAAAGGTTTGGCTGTCAGGTTGCGCTGGCCGTTAGGCCCTTAAATTTAGATGCAGTAGATCACGAAGCCTCCAAGAGCTTTTTACAAAACGTCTTTTTGTTCTGGGAAAATGCGTTTAAATATCAATCTATTCCAAAGCTAGAGCGCTCTGAACGAATTAAAAAGATTGTTGGACCTTCTATTGACCTGCACCGAGATACAGTCTCTTTTCTGGCAGGAGCTGAGGATGCTATGGGTATTCGTGCCATTAAAAACAGCCCTGATAACTTTCTAAACCTACAACTGGGTCCGGCGCACGTTGGTAATAAATTTGATAATGCCATCATTAACGCCTTAACCAGTCCGGCCCACACT
>JAHQWC010000059.1 GCA_019634025.1 Vampirovibrio sp. | reverse complement strand
GTGAAAGTTAAACACCAGCATGAGAGGGATCCTTCATCGTATTCTGGGGAGATAGGGGTTGGTAATAATCCTGGAGAAAGCTGCTTTTTTGTGTCCACCAGCCGCTTAAAGCATACCGAAAACATGTTTGCACCACCCGGCGGGCAACATACAAGACATTGATGCCGGTTTGCATACTGAGCTTGGCCAGGAGCCCTTTTTTATCGGTTAAAAGTTGTGGGTCTACTTTTTCATACAGAATTCGGGCTTCTTTAACGAAGTTATACATGAGGAAGCGGTAGAACAAAAACTTGGTTTGCATTTTGCCCAGCTTGTCTGCCTGGGCATCGGTAAGGACATGGCGAACCGAGGCGACCAACAGCTCTTCTGATCGCGTGGCGCGATCAAAATGTTTCAGCAAACTGCGGCAGCGTCCATCCATGGATTGCCGGTAAACTACCAAACGCTGTTCTGTTGGAAAAGCCGGAAAATCCTTACAAGCCAGGATGAAAAACGGCCGATCTTCCACTTCACAGTTGGCGTCAATTTTTTCAAAGCCCCCAATATGCTCATACACCTGCCGGTGCATTAAGGTGGTGCTGGGGAGCATAACACTCTCATTATTCAAAATGGTTTCAAACACATTGCCGGCATCCGTAAACTTAGGCGAAAGGTTAAATAACCGGTTCGCTTCATCTACGGCATAGTACCAACTGTAAACCAGGCAGGCAGGCTGTCCATGACGCTGGATAACCGCCAATTCGGCTTCTAATTTCGTGGGCAGCCATATATCATCGGCGTCAATAAAGCCAATGTACTCGCCTTCAGCATGACGAAAAGCATTGTCTCGAGTGACCAAAACGCCCTGGTTTTCCTGATGAACCACCTTGACACGTGGGTCTGTGATGGTATCCAGTAAGGCCTTTGTACCGTCTGAAGACCCGTCATTGACGGCAATGAGTTGAAAGTTTTGATACGTTTGGGCCAATACCGAACGAACCGCAGCCAGAATACTGTCTTCCCCGTTATACACCGGCAAAATAATGGAAATTAGTGGTTGCCAAGTCGGATCCAAAGGCGTGCTAGTGGAAGAACTAGATGTTGAGAACACGGTGATACACCTCTAAAATCGATGCCGTTTGGCGAGACAGATCAAACTCCTGGGCCCGGGTTTTAAGCGACTGAATGAGTTCATCCCGTTGGGTATTCTCAGGATTCAGCCACTGCACGGCCCGTTGCACCATGCCGTCAATATCCCCAGGATACACCAGAAGCTCCGATTGCTCTGGAATATCAACTATTTCCGGAATCCCACCCACTTTGGTGGCAATACACGGTACGCCTAACGCCATGGCTTCTAATACGCCCAGGCCAAAGCCCTCTCTGTCCGGGATGTGAACAATGAGGGAAGAAGTGGCAATAAGAGGATAAATGTCTTTTTGGTATCCCACCACATGAATTCTATCCCGATAGGGTTTTAACCGGGTTCGCACCCGAACCTCATCTTCCAGGGGGCCGTTTCCGGCAATGACAAAATGCACTGCTTCAAGTTCCGGTATGGCGCAAAGCCGATCTACCAGTTCCAGGAAATGCCAGGGGTTTTTGTTGGCGTCCAGCCGGTTAATAAAGGAGACCAAGGGTGCTTTTACTGGTAACCCAAGGGTACGGCGCATTGTGATGATATCGGTTTTTCCGACCTTCTCTTCAATCAAGGTCAGATCAATGCCGTTGTGAACAACCTCTGCCTGCATATCAGGGTCTAAATATTCTTCTGAAATCATCCGGCGCTGTTCTGCATGGCTCACAAACACCAGGGCATCCAGCTTTCCAGCCATCCACCGGAAACATTTTCGGGTGAGTTGCTTAATCCAGCGTTTTACAGGGTTCATGACATTTGCCATGCTATATAAAGAGCCGTAGCCATGAAAAGAATAGACCACTGGATAGCCCCAACGCTTAAAGAATAAATGTTCTAAATGCCCAATGTGTACGTGGACCAGATCCGGCTTTTCCCGATCCAAAATTTGTTTGACCTGCCGCCAGGTGGCCAAGTCTAAGAATCGCAGATGTGGGTTAGAGAGCCAGCCGCTAGATTCAATACCGTGAACATTGATTCGGTGCTCTTTTAAACGGTGATATAAAGGGGAATCGTGGGTGCAAACCACAATGGGGTCATAGCTTTTAGCATCAAACAAGTCTTTTGCCAGTTGAGCAATAAAGCGTTCAATTCCGCCAGCTGCACCAAAATCCTGATAAAAGAATAGTATTTTTGTCCGACGATTCGGGTCTTCAATCGGCGAGCTTTGCCCGGACGCCTGATTTTGCTTGTCTTGCTGTTTCGCAGATGCAGAAACATCCGCCGCTTTGTGAAACGGAGGGGTTTGGTCGTCAATAGGTTGCGGACTGGCAGTCAAGACACATGGATCCTTGTTAAGTTACCTTTTGCCGACAAGGTAGAGAACATCGTCACTGAAGGGCAAGGCCTCTTAGAGTAACACGCGTGAGCGCACGGACAAAAGGAAGGAGCTTTATATAATAAAAACATATGCATAGAGGGAATTGCGCATGCCAAAGCTTAGCCAAAAGAAATATAAAGTATATAAACTTTTATGAATAAATAGTCGTTTTTGAGCAATTTCCGCTCCAAAAAATTGTTTTTATAATTAAGACAGATTTTGAGTTAGATAATTTGACAGAAGACTCCGGAGGGTTCGGATTCATGGATTTATTGAAATTAGCAGATCTCGACAAAGGCTGGGATATGGACCGATTTGTCCTGGGCTACAGGGTTACTAATGATATCCGGAAAACCTTCGCAGTGTTGTTTGTTACTACTATAGTGACCCTATGCGCACTTTTTATACTGGCGGCTTACCCACAGGATTTGTTTGGCCACATTAGCTATGATCACAGCGCCTACCGCATTGGCAGTGGTGATGTGCTGACCATGCACGTCTACCATCAAAAAGACTTGAATCAAAACCGAATTCTCGTTCGGGCTGACGGAATGGCCTCATTTAACGGCATTGGCGAAGTCAACGTGAAAGACCGTACCGTCTCTGAAGTACAGGATATTTTAGCCGCCCGGATGGGGCGATTGATTAAGGAACCCATTGTCACGGTCTCTTTGGCGGAAACCAAGCCGGGCACAGTGTATTTAGCAGGTGCTGTCCTGCACCCAGGCATGATCCAAATTGCAACTAACCAAAAAGCCTCTGCAGATAGCAGTGGGGGCAGCCGGATGGATTTAACCCTCTCTAACGTGCTGGCCAACGCCGGTGGCGTCAAAATGAATGCCGACCTGAGCCAGGTACAAATTAAACGCTCTACCCCAGCTGGAGAAAAGCTGGAGACCGTCAACCTATGGGAAATGCTGAAACGCGGAGACGCCAGCCAAGACCGGATGTTGCGCTCCGGAGACTCTGTTTATATTCCGGAATTGCCGGAAATGGCCATGGGCGAAGAGAACTATAATTTAATGCTGAACTCCTCCATCGGTCCCAAAACCTTCCCAGTCCGGGTCGTTGGCGCGCTTCAAAAACCGGGTGTTTATAATGTCCAGGGAGATTCCCCGTACCTGAATTCCGCCATTGCCATGGCCGGAGGATACACCGAAGGCAGCAATCAAAGCGTCATTGCCATCAAACGTTTTTCAAACGAGCATGACTTTACCACGTTGTTTGTGGACCCGGATAAAACCGATATCCAGCTGCGGCCCAACGATGTGGTGTATGTCTCTGAAGGGAAGATGCACAAAGCAGGCAAGTTTATGGATCGGGTGAATAAAATCCTGGCGCCATTCACCAATGCAGCTTTAAGCGGCGCCATGATGGGTGGGTTTTAGGCTTAAAGGTCCCACCTATTTAACTGCCCTTTCTCTCCCTATAAATGGTGATGCCGGGTATAATGTTATTTTAATCATTAGCATTTGAGAGAGAAGTTAGGGAGTTCCGTGTGAACTATCGGGTAATACTGCTGGCGTTTGTCCTGTTTGGTGTCGCTGTTTATGTGTTATTGCCAGAACAACATATGGTAGAGAAAAAAGCAACTATTGAAACTCTGAAAGAGCTTCAGCCAAAAACTTCTAAGGAATCTGAGGTCGATCCAACCCAATATCCGATTGCTTTTCAGGATGATTTTAACGCGTTTAAACTCGACACCGAAATTAAAGACAACGCCAACTGGGTCCCTTACTTTGTCAAATGGGGTGTCCGGCACCTAAAAGACAACGAAGACGAAGCCCTCAAGGCTGATGTCACCTTTACTGGGGAAGGAGGCCGACCCCTTGGACTGCCATTACACCAGCAAACCGGCAATGGTACCCTCATTCTGTCTGGTTACAAAATTCCGGAGCACCACCGTCTTGAGTATTATGGGTTTCCCTATACTGGCGGCATGATCTCTACAGAGCGCTCTTTTAGTCAGCTTTACGGGTATTGGGAGGTTAAAGCCCGTTTTCTATCCGTCTCTCAGGGCCACCATTGGGCCATTTGGCTATTGCCCCAAGACGGCACCTGGCCCCCAGAGATAGATATGGCGGAAGTGGTGGGAAATACACCGGATAAGTTCTACGTCAATGCCCACGGCAGCCCACGAGAAAATGAACTGGTGGAGTTTGAGGCTCCCCATGGCGCCACCGGCTGGCACACCTTTGGCTTTTGGTGGACCCCGGAGACCATGACCTGGCTGGTAGACGGTGAGACCGTCAAACAGATTGATAATTATATTGACCAGCCCATGTACCTGGTCGTCTCGCCTGAGATTGGCGGCAAGTGGCCGGGCAAGCCCGATAAAACCACCATCTGGCCCACCCAGCTGGAAATTGACTACGTGAAAGTCCATGAATACCAGCTGCCACAAAAGAAAAACGCCTCTCAAAAGTAGTTTTATCTTTAAAATTTAAATAAACATTTGTTAACATTCTGGCTGTAATGAGCAATTTTGAGGCAGCTAATTTGTTTATTTAAATATATTGATTATATCTACTTTAAATCCACTTGATAGCAGATACATCCCAACGATCCAAACCAGACAGAAGCTGAGGGAAAAATTATGAGCAATGACATCATGACCCGCCTGACAGACATCGCCTTTTACCGACACAATGCCAAGCTGATTGCTGGCACTTTATTGTTTGTGTGGGGCTGGATGCTGATGTACGGCGTGTTGTTTTACACCCCCAGCTACACGGCAGAATCGCTGGTCATGATTAAGGATTCAGCCATTACCTCAGGCTATGTGGAAGTAGAACAGTCTTACAGCACCCACACCACCTCCTCAAACGCGGCAAACCCAGTCTTAAACACCATGGGGTTGTTAAAGTCCGCCACCATTATGGACAGACTGTGGGATTACTTTTACACCCAACACCCGGAAGAACTGCAAAAGCTGAAGATTGACGATAAAAAAGAGTGGGAAGCTTTTTTTAAGGACGGCTCCCATTTAATCTCCGCCAAAAACAAGCCCGGCACCGACCTGATTCAGGTCAAAGTGTCCTGGTCTGACCCGGCCATTGCCAAAGAAGCTGGAGAGATTGTACTCACCGCTTTTCAAGACGCCAGTCTGGATATCAACCAGTCCGAGCAACTCAAACGTCGTCAATACCTGGAAAACCAGGTGAAAGATTTAGCCCGGCAAACCGAAGCCGTGCGCCGGAAGAAGTCTGAATATAAGCAGATGGCCAAAACCGTAGATATTGCTCAGCAGCGCACCGAGCTGACCAAAGCCCGGGTGGAATTTGAAAGCAAGCTGAACATGACCCTGGCCAAGGCCGACGGAAAACGGGCTGAGCTGGCCCGATATCAAAAAACCATGGGCTTATCCCCGGATCAAGCGTTGACCGCCTCTGCCATTGGGATGAATACCACCCTGACGAAACTTAAGAATCAACTGTACACCTTATCCCAGACTCACGCCTTCTTAAGCACCACTTTGACGGACGAAAACCCCAAGGTCAAAGAGGTGAAGGCCAAAATGGACCAGGTGGAAGCCAATATTCGCCAAGAGCTAAAGCGTACCTTAGGGAACGATAAGAATTTGGATAGCCTGATGGCCGTAGCCGATAGTTCCAGAAACACCGTGGTCGGCCAGATGGTCAGCGCTCAGGCAGAACTCATCCGACTAAACCAACAGGCCAAAAGCCTGGAAAACCGTCTCAGCGACATTGCTATAGAGATTCAAGCCTTCCCCACTGTAGAAGAAGGACTGGCCGCCATTGAGCAGGAAGAGCGCACCTTAAGCGAATCCTTGGATTCTTTAAGGAAGAAAGCCATGGAATCCCGTTTACGGGAAGCCCAAACCCTAAGCAACGTGTTTATCGTAGACCTGCCCCGGGTCCCCAACAAAGCAGATTTCCCCACTTACTTGCACCTGGTTGTCATCGCCGTGGTGATGGGTATTGGCGCAGCTGCCGGTGCGGTATGCCTTCGCTACAAGTGGGATGAGTATCAAAGCAAAACCATCCAGCAGGTCGAATACCAGACGGCTCAAACTTCTCAAGAGGTCTTAAATCAGGATAATGATGTGTTGTTAGACGACCTGTTTGCCGTCAACAAAGTATTGGCAGGCATGAGGCAGGGACAACCAGAGAATCTGCTTCCTGAACCTGTACGGCAACCCGCTCAACAGCCGGAAGCCTCTGTAACTTGTGAGAACGACAGTGTTGAGGAGACCTTGGACTCCTTAAGCGAATTGATCTCCGCTTTGGATGACGAAATCACCCGCAAGGTAACAGGACAGGAAAAGAACATGAACGAGACGGTTCAGCCGGAGCCTGTCCATACCATTGAAGACACTGTGGAAATCGCAGAGCCGGTCTCTACAAACACCAGCCAAATCCCGCCAAATGAGCTTAAAAACCAAATGGCCATGGAGTTAAAACTGGTGATGGCCACCGCAAACAAGTTAAACACCCCAAAAGCTGAACCCATAGAATTAGCCAAACCCGCGAAAGAAGTGGAGCGATTTTCACAGCCCACCGTCATTCGCAACATGATGAGCCGACGGCTCCAACAGCATCAGCTCTACCCCAGAGGCTTTGCGTATAAGACGGTATAGCAACATCTATATCAAACACGTATTTAACCCATTTTTAACGCCCGGGATCTCAATCAGATCCCGGATTTTTCTTGAATATCCAGCGGAAAGACTTGAGAAACCTTTATAATGAACATAAGAGATAGGTTGGATTGTAGTCGTTATATTGAGCGCGATGCTGTTTCGTCCTGAACAGCCGGATTCCTTTCTGGTCCGGCATCGGTTTTGGCTTTTGCCGTTGGCGGCAGGGCTCATTCTCTCTGCCTTGGTTTACGGCATTTTGCCCTTGTTTGGGGTGGGTCAATTCGCCCGATTGTTTAGCTTAAAGCGGGTCATGATGTTGGTTGGCGGCTTTGTCGGCGCCATTGGATATGTATATTACTGGCGATGGATAAAAACCCGACCTGAATGGTTAGTAGGGTTTATGGTCTTGGCCTGGCCAGTGGTGGCTCACCTCAATGGCCATTTATTATTAGCTGGAATAAACCTGAGGCTAAGGCCGCTACTCATTGTCACTGTAGCAATACCGGCACTGTGGATTGCCTGGCGAAACCGGCAGATAATTTGGAATGGACTGCCGCACTTTAAGATTTATCTGGCGTTTTTAGGATGGCTCTTGCTGTATTTTATTTTTTATAACAGCCACGCCCAGGACCCGCTAACAGCTGGGGCAGGTAGCGACGGGTCTTTAGGGTTAATCCAACTGATGTCTTATCTCTATTGCGCATTGGGCATGGCATTATCAGCCGTGGCTATTTTGAAAAACCCGAATCCTCAACAGTTTTTTGACAAATTTAACCAGGGGTTACTGTGGATCTCTGCCGGGGTGGCTCTGTATACCATTGTGGGTTATCCAACACTATTAACAAGCCTGTGGCTGGATGGATTTTTGCGGGCCCTCGGCATTTTTGCCCATCCCAATCCGTTTGCCCACCATATGGGTCTGCTGCTGCTGTATCTGTTTGGCTTGTTTCTTTACTACCAGGGCAGCAACCATTCGCGAATTTCACATGGGTTGTTGTACGTCAGCCTGGCGCTAAATGTCGTGGCTTTTTTACTGGGCCTGTCTAAAACAGCCATTGCCGTCTTTACGGTATGTGCCACTATAATGCTGCTCATGAATCTATCCTCGCCGGTCGTGCGGCAACACGGGGTCAAGCTGGCTGTAGGCGCCATTATTTTGGCGCCGTTGGGGCTGTTTGCATACCAGCTCATCACCGGGCAAAGCTTTATGGAAATTATTGAATCCCGGCTGGAAGAGACCGACAGCCTGGAATGGCGGACCCAGGTGTGGGAGTACCTGATTGCCAACATCCACGGTTGGTGGATTATAACCGGCCACGGCTTTACCAACGCCAACGAATGGGTATATCAGCTGACGCTGGATGTAGAAAAAAATGCCAAACCCCTAATGATGGTGCACAACGGGTATATTGCTCTGTTGTATGATTTGGGGATTATGGGATATTTGTTTTTTGTGGCGGTGTTTAGGTTGATGGGATCTGCATTTACGGGATGGTTAAACCGTCAGCAGCTACCGGAGATTCAGCCGTTGCAAACCACCATACTGGCAATGTCGCTGTATTTTTTGGTGGTGTGCGGGTTTGATGAGATGACGTACATGTTTGACGCCCCCATGATGTTTTGGATCCTCACAAGCCTGATGTTTACCTTGTGCTCCCTCAATCTCAAAACACCGGAGACAACGTTCACAGGAGGCGTCCGATGAGTCTGGCCAGACGGTTTGCCATGGGCATGATTAGCGGCGCCGGCAGCGTGGTGGTGAAAAACCTGCTGAACATCGCACTGTTTCCGGTCCTCATTCATATTTTAGGCGTCGAGCTGTTCAGCCTGTATATGTTGGTGGTCAGCATTCAGGAAATCTCATTACTGCTGGACTTAGGCTTTACCAACGCAATTGTCACCATGCTGGCCGGGGCCGAAGGACAACAGGACACCAACAAATCCCGAGAAATTCTGAAGATGGGCCACCTCATCTTTATCTGCCTGGCAAGTCTGGTGATAGTGGTTGGACTAACCATTGCGCCGATGTTTCCAGATATCTTTTCCATTGATGAGGATTTGCGGGATATTTCTCGGCTGGCAGCGACTTTTGTGATGATAGAAACGGCTATCACCCTCTATGCCACCTACTATCAAGGGGTGCTCCTGAGCCACTATTTAAACCAGTGGACCAACGTTGGAGAAACCCTCTATGTTCTTTTTGGCACCGGCCTGGGGGTGGGCTTGCTGATCATGGGCTATGGGCTGGAAGGCGTCCTGGTGGCAAGGCTTTTAGGCGCCATTGCCCGAGACAGTGTTATTCTGTATCAGGCGTTTAAAATAGAGCCGCTGGTCTTCTGGTCCAATGCACCCATAAGGATGGAACGCTTTAAAGAGATGGTCAGGCTGACCATCCATGCCATGATGCTAAACATCAGCGTGATTGTCTCTCATAAAATTGACGCCGTGGTCATTGCCCGGTTTCTACCCTTGGTCCAGGTAGGCTATTACGAGATCGTCTTCCGGTTTCTGGGCCGGATCATTGAACTGTGCAGACGGTTGTCCGAAGGCTTGTTTCCGCTGTTCTCCCGGTTAAAATCCACCGACAACAGCACTATGGCCCGGCAGGTATTCCTTCGGGTCAGCGCCTTTAACAGCATGCTGGTGAGCATCATGTTGGTGCTGTTTGTTGGGTTTTACCCGCCGTTATTTGCGTTTTTTACCGCTGGCGAAATGGAAATCGGCCCGACCTGGCCGGTACTGGCGGCGGCAGTGCCCATTGTCTGGAGCAGCGTGATGCAGATTCCCGCCAGCTTTTACCTCTATACTTCAGGCAAAGAGAAGTTCTTGTCTATCTCCAGCCTGATTACGGCGGTATCTAACGTCACTCTGAGTATTCTACTGGTAAAGCCCATGGGCATTTTAGGTGTGGCGTTTGGAACCATGGTGCCCCAGTTCACCCAGCACCAGGGCAGCCTAATTGTAGAAGCCTGCCGGGAGATGAAGATTCCTATCTGGCACTATTACTCGAAGGTTCACGGACCGGTATTGTGCTTAGTGGCCCTTAATTACGGCATCATCCAACTGCTGACGCCGACATTATCGTGGGGGCCTCATCCACTGTTTGTGGTGGGCATTGCCGGAATCCTCTTGATGGTACTGTCTGCCTGGGCATGGTTTGTATGGACCGGAACCGAAGAAGAGAAAGTATTTTTCCGAGAAAAAATACTAACCAAACTGCCTGTAAGGAATTAATTCAAAATATCCTCTTCAATGGCGGAGTTTACCAGAATCATAGACGGCATCTCTTCTAACAAGTCTTGAACACCTTGATACCAGGTCATCCCGTCTGCCTCTTCAGGAATGCCAAAGCCTAAAAAGACACAGTCCGCCCGCCAGGAATATTGTTTAAGAGTCTCTTGAAAGGGCTTATCGCTCACCACCACCCGGGCCTGAGCATCAATTCGGGAATCATCAATAAGCGCTTGTAGGCTCTCCCTTGCAGGCTGTACCCCAGCAGATTCTTCTACGGCCCGAAGAACCTGAATGCGGCTGTTAGACCACTCCCAGTTATCTTTTAGCAGATGGCCCAGAATCATCATCAGGTTGCCATTATCTTTCCCCCGCCACCACAGATGAATGGTCTTGTGCCGGGCAGTAGACGGAACTTTCTCGCTTTTAACCAATACAATACTTTTATCAAGCTGCCTGGCCAGCCGAAGCTGCCGCAAGAAGGTTTGCAGGTTGCACTGATCATCACACCAGCCAAATACGGCTAAATTGGGTTTTACCAACCCGGATCCGGCTGTCTGAAGCACCGTATAGACACCTTGTTCAATGTTCTCTTCAACCACCACCATGGGAAACGCCTGGATATTTTTCTCCCGGCAAAAGTCTTTGAGCCGTTTTAACGCCGTATCCCGGTGTGTCAAAAGCTCCGTAACGCTTCCCACCAAGATATCCGCCATAAACACCATCCCTCGGCCAGAACTAAGCCAAACCGCAAAGCTCACCAAGGATTCTCGGGTATTGGGATTACCCGAAAACACCATGAGTGTCGGCCGCCAGTTCTTGGCATCCTCTTCCATCTCCGCCAATTGCAACAGCCGGGTTCTGGCAGAAGCGTAAACAAACCCCCGCCGGGCATCGCCAAAAGACGCTTCGGTTTGCCGGTTGGTTAGGTATGAGATCAAGCCGAAAATGAACACGGCGGCAATAACAGCAGCAATGGGATTAATCAGAAAAGCTGCAAAGACACACCCCAAACCGCCTAATAAAGCCGTAACCCAATGAAACAGCTTAAACCTCGGGCGAAAAGACGGGTTACGGCCAAACGCTTCAATAAACGCCGCCAGGTTAATCATGCCGTAGGTATAGAGGAAAAACATGGTAATAATGGCGGCAATGGCGTTCAAAGCATCACCACCAGCCCCCATATAGGCCCAGCAAAGGACAATAACCGTAATAACGGCCGTAAACATCAGGGCTCTTTGAGGCTCATCTCCTTGCTCAGAGCCTTTGGCAAAAGGCTTTAAGATACCGAGAATGGGATCTCGGGCCAACGCTTGTAAAACCCTGGGCGCACCCAGAATACTCCCCAGTGCACTAGACAATGTAGCGGCAAAAACACCGGCCACAACCATAAAGCCCATCCCAAACACGGCGTTTTCCACCAGCAACTCAAACGGACGGTTGATCAAGTCAGCTCGAGCATATGCGCCGCCGGCCAGTAGGATGTGTACCACATAAACCAGAAAACCGCTGAGAATAGCCAGTAATGTTCCTTTAGGAAGGCTCTTGGTAGGCTCCTTTAGATCGCCGGACATATTAAGGCCGGCATCAATCCCCGTAACCGCCGGAAAGTAAATGGCAAAAACCAACCAAAACGTATATTTCAGGCCGTCCAGATTTTTTGGATCCAGCAACGTATAACCGGCTTTCCAGTTCTGGGCAAAGGTATCCGGTGAAAAATTGAGGATATTGCCGATCATAAAGACCGAAATAGCGGCAAATAAAATGGCCATGATGACATACTGCACCTTAATGGCCCATTGAGCGCCGATAAAAGCAACCACAGCAATGCTTACAGCAACAAATAAGCTAATAGGCAAGCTCCAAGGCCCTGCCTGAGGAAGCGTAAGGGTCAAGGCTTCGATAAAACCGATAATATAGAACGGTACCGACAGGGCAGTGGCGGCAAACAGAGACATCCCAATAGCGCCGCCGAATTCTGGGCCCAAAACCCTTGAGATTAGAAAGTAAGAACCCCCACCTCGAACCTGCATGTTGGTGGCAATGGCGCTGATGGACAGACTCGTGAGAAAGGTAATGGACTTGGCTAAGCACAGAATGATGATGGCGGAGAAAATACCGGCTTCGCCAATAACGAAGTTACTCCGCATAAAGAGGATAACCCCTAGTATGGTGAGAATAGTGGGGGTAAACACACCGCCAAAGGTGCCCAGCTGATTCTTTGTTTTTGCCGAGGACTTACTTGGGCTAGAAATATCTGATCCGGTTGGTTCAGATATTTGTGTTGAGCGTTGATCGGTAGTGTCCTCAGGGGGCTTCGTCAAACTAACAGGTCTCTCTATATATAACTGTGCGCCAGCATCCAGATGCTGCTTCGATCTTACAGAAAGAACGTGGCGCCCCGTATTTTAACCTGAATAAGGAGCCAATACTTACTCTCCCTCACCAGCTTCTTTGGAAGAAGACGTAGCGTCAGACGGTGCGTCATTGGTATTGTCCGTGAGCAATTTTTTCTCTAGCAGATTATAGGCGTAAGAGCCTATTAACAAACCGATACCCAGGAATATAAAGAGAATAATCTTGTAAATGGTGTCTAATACCCAGACATCTGCCAACAGAGAGGTGCCACCAACAACAAATAACCAAGCAAGGGCTAAATAACGGTATTATATTCGGTTCAGTATAAATCCAACTGCCATAAGGCCGAACCCGGTGCCTATAAAAGATATTGTGCGCCATTGCTCTGGGAGCTTGGCGCCGAAAATACATAGTAGCATAAATAAACTTACGCCGAGGAGAAAAATCCGAATTCCCTTGAAGTGCTTGCGTAGAGGAAAACATTCCAGTGCAATGGTCACCAGGGTTATCCAGGTAATAGAGGTACAAAGAGAGAAGTCGGATAAAAGAAACTGACCGAAAAAGAGGGTGATGTAGGCCAGAATGAGCGCCGTGTATGCGGCGACGGTCAGAATTTTACGGTAGCTGGTTTTGGCAGCCAAAAAGCCCAGACCAAAAGCATAACTGGAGAAAAGCACCGGCAGATTTTCTGAGTCAAAATAATTAAATATGCCGAGACCACTGAAGAGCAAACCGATAATCAGTAAGCTGTAATGGACATCTTTGTTGGCGGGTTGAGGGAATAGGCGGTGTAATAAAAGGAGTGATAGAAATTGGATTGCCATTAAAGCAAACTCCAAAGCGCCGTTGGGCATAATCTCTGGCTGGGTGCTTTTGTAGAATACATAAAAACCCAACGTATTCATTAGGTTTAGGAGAACATCACCCTGGTTTGCTCTGAATAAACTGACGATATGGAATAAACAGTAAGTGTAAATAAGGTATAGCTTTGAAATGGAATCATCATCGGCTTGTCTGTACCAATGGCTATATGTCCATAAGGCGCCTATTAGATTCACTTTAGGTAAAAGCTGCCAGGTAGGGTGTAATCTGGCCGTACCCACAGTTGCCAAACTTAAAATTGCTGTGGTGGCGAACGCTGTGCCGGCAGATTCTGCATACACAGCAGTAAAATAACCAAAAACCAAAGACAAGACTGAAACAGCTTCTGATGAAAGCTTGTGGGAGAGCCATAAGGAAAACCCAACATATACAAATAATACGGATAGACCCGCGACTTGAGATTGGAAGAGTTGGACATCTGGAATAAAGAAAGCGGCAAAAAGGCTTAAATACCCTGTGGCGATACCACCTCCCTGCAAAATTCTGCCCAGAACCGGGAATCCGTTATGAAGTTTGGTGCCCCCGAAAAATAATCCAAAAGCAGTTAATATCCCGATGAATAGCTTGAGCTCATTACTGAATGACGGAAAAGTATATGCCAACGCCATGGCGATACCGACGAGTAGAGCCACAATACCCATCCGGCTAAACCATTTAGTGCCTAAATCTAGCTCAAACCGGCTGGTACCTTTTAGGTTGGATGACGGTGATTCCTTAACATCTTTTAAATAAAGAGCCATTGGATCTCGGTTAATATGAGGAGAAGGGTGTGTTTCTTCAGGCTCATGTTCCGACTCTTGTTTGTCTGGATGCTCTATGTCAGGCTGTTCAGCATATTCTGTAGAAGTTTCGACGGATACAGCCTTCTGGAAAGGCTGTTCCACAGATAACGGGACATCATTTTTTAATGGCAAATTGGGTGAAAGCGCCTCTTGCTGAACCTCCTGGCCTACTTGTGATGCCGAGGGTGTAAACTCTACCTGAGAGAGATCCTGACATAGATGCTGGATTTCAGACAAATCGTCGCTCAAGGCGTCGGTGGTGTCCGCAAATTGACGCATGAGCTGAGAAAGCTGCTTTTCCCTTTGTGCCATAGCATCAAGTCTACCTGCTAACTGGTGAAACTTTTGATTTAAGGGTATTTCAGAGTCTTGTTCGGACATTTGATATCCTCCAAGTTAGCTGAGGTAGGAGTAATTCCCACCATTTTATCTTATCTGGCTCGATACTTCAGGGAGGATTGTGACACTTTTAGAAAAAAGATACTGCACCGTTATTCAGTAATCTATTTATGCCTATTTAAAGTAGAAAGGGCCGATATTAAGAGCCCTGCTTTCTCTGGATTAAGAATGAGCAATTTGGATAGTGATTGCCGTTAAAGGTTCTGGCAAATTTACCGATAATTCCGTAGAGCATTCTTCGGGATGTCCTTATCCAGATCAATTTCTCTTGTCGTCCTGGAGGAAAAAGCATCTTTTACTTTCATCCGATGTACTAAATCAAAATTACGGTTATATCGGGTGTTGCCTACTAGAAGGCGGGTCTCATGAACCCTATCAGAGCATTCCTGATTGTATTGTTTACAGGTTGTATAGCCTTTTTATCCACCACGGTATCGATTTCTGTTGCCATGGCGGCAGATCCGGCTATGGCTGCTCATCTTAACGAAAATGCTATAAAGTCGGTAAAGATTCATGAGACAAAGGTAGAAGCTGCTGAATCCGTGCGGAAAAAACCGCTTGTTAGGATTGCTGTGTTGGAGTCGCCAGGGCCTGTTCAACCGGTGGATAAATGGCGGCTGTTAAGTGTATATCTAGGAAAAAATGTTCCGAGCCGTCGGTTTCAAGTTGAAACACTTCCTCGAAATGCCTTTAAAGAGGCTATCGCCGGTGGGGGAATTGATTATGTCGTTACGGATGCGTTCCATGCTCGAAAATTACAAGATGAAACCGGTCTTATCAACCTGGCTCGGGTAAAAACGCTTGTAAATGGGAAGCCTTATTCTTCAGCTTCTGCTGTTTTGTTTACCAACAAAGCACATCAAGGTATTCAGACTGTGGATGAGCTACGTGGACTGACTCTGGTTGCTATAAAGGATAGTGATAGCTGGTGGATGATATGGAAATACCTGGTGGATCATCGATTTTTACCTGAACAAGACTTTTACCAAACTGATCTGACGGCAAAATCTGAGTCTGAGCTTATCCAAGCAGTGTTAAACGGAAAAGCCGATATTGGTTTGATGAGGAGTGATCGGTTGGCGTATCACTTGGCCTTTGCCAAAAGACAAGGTAAAACACTTCCTCTTTACCCACTGCTGAAGGAGCAGCATGTCCAATATCCGGTTCGTCATACAGCAGGCCTGTATCCGGATTGGTCGCTTCTTGCAACGGTGCGGCCTACAGAGAAAACTAACCAACAGGTGATGACTGCTTTGTTAGAGATGCCTACTGGTGGTATTGAAAGTCGTGGTATTGGGATTGCAGGTTGGACTTACCCGACTCGTAGCGAAGCAGTTTCAGACCTTTTTAAAACCAAAGATGACCATAATCAAGGGCTGGTGCCGGATGTGGTGGATAAGAACCCTATGTTAGGTTGGTCGTTGTTCTTTTTAATGACGGTTTCTATGACACTGTACAGTATTTATGGGCTTTTCCTCCGTAAAAAACTGAATACAGAAGTATCTAAGCAGGATGTACTTTCAAAGAAGCTGGAATACCAAGCGCTTTACGACAGCTTAACCCAACTGCCCAACCGGGTATTGTTTCAGGATCGGCTATTACAAGCCATTAAGGCCTGTCACCGTAATAAAACCCGATTTGGCGTCATTATGTGTGATTTGGATCGGTTTAAGGAAGTGAACGATACCTTAGGCCACCAGGCAGGGGATCAGTTGCTGCAGCAAGTGGCTTTGAGGCTGCAAAAGCATATGCGTCAGGCAGATACCTTGGCACGGTTGGGTGGAGACGAGTTCGCCATCTTATTTCACGATATTAATGATCCATTGGCCATTTCTTCTCTAGCGAAACGGCTGATTGCCTGCCTTGAAGATCCTATTGTGGTGGACGGCACGCCTTGCCATGTGGGGATTAGTCTGGGTATCTCTGTTTATCCGGACCATGGACAAGATCCGGATATCTTGTTGCGCCGTGCGGATATCGCCTTGTATCGAGCAAAGGTAAAACGGAATGATTTTGCGGTGTACGACAAGGCTGTGGATCAACACAGCAGAGAATCGTTGCTCTTAGAGAGTGAATTAAGAGCTGCAGTAAACAATGATGAGTTAGAAGTGCATTTCCAGCCTAAAATTAACTGCACCACCAACCGGATTAATGGTGTAGAGGCATTGGCTAGGTGGTACCATAAAACCAACGGAATCATCTCCCCTGGGGTATTTATTCCCATTGCAGAACAAAGTGGGTTGATGAAAAAATTGACCTTGGTGGTGCTGAAGAAATCATTGGCCCGATGCAGCAACTGGTATCAAAAGGGAATTGCTCTTAATGTTTCTGTGAACGTTACGGCAGAAAATTTGGAAGATGTGAATTTCCCCTCAGAGGTGGCTTATCTTCTGAAACGGTTTAAGTTTCCGGCCAATCTACTGGAGTTGGAAATTACTGAGGAAGCCATTATCAATAATATTGATCGTGCCAATGCCAATACCCAAAAACTGACGGAGATGGGAGTGACCATTTCTATTGACGATTTTGGAACCGGGAATTCCTCTATCTCTTATCTAAAGAAGCTTCCCATAAGTACGTTGAAGATTGATCAGTCGTTTATTAAGGAGATGTTGGAAAGCAACGATGATTCAGCCATTGTCAAATCCACCATTGCCCTGAGCAAAAGCCTTGGGTTGTCTGTAATTGCAGAAGGCGTTGAGGATCAACAGACTTTGCGGGCGTTACAACTGTTGGGATGCGATATGGTGCAGGGTTTTTATATGTGTAAGCCCATACCGGCTGAAGATTTGACGAAATGGTTATTGAATTCTGAATGGGGTGTTTCTCCCCAGGACGCGGAGGCACATAAGCTTTTATCAGCCGAAAGTGCTGAGCCGTCGACCCAAGCTAAACAGAATGTGATGCCGGTTAGTGAGAATAACGTGACGCAGTTTCCGAATCGCAATCAACAATCCGGTTGATACCAGATGAAAACTTTTTCAATAAATCGGTTTAAGTGATTGGTATTGCGCTGTTTTGCCATTGGATTTTAGGTGTGTGGAACCCTGGAAAGTTTATGGCGTCTGGTGTTGATGTTAGAATAATCGTCCCGCAGAGAGGCGGTATATCTTATATCCGTGATCGTTTGAGTAGGAGGTTCTTGATTGATGCGTATGAATACATCCGCAAGTCGTCATTTGGTTGCCTTAGCCTTGACCGTGAGTCTTGGTTTTTCCAGTGTGGCTATGGCTGCCGTGTTTACAGATGTGAACGGGCACTGGGCCCAACAGTCTATTGAAACCCTGAGTTCCCAAAAGATTTTAGGTGGTTATCCTGACGGGACGTTTCATCCTGAAGGTAAAATTACCCGGGCAGAATTTGCTGCTATGTTGGTAAAAGCTTCCGGCGTTAATACTCAGAGTGCATCGGCAGTGCCTTCTTTCCAAGATGTGCCTCCGAATCACTGGGCTTATCCTTCTGTTGAAGCTGTAAAAGCCCAAGGGTTGGTGAGTGGTTACCCTGGTGGGTACTACCGGCCTACCCAAAACATTAGCCGGGCAGAATCCATGGCCATTTTGGTGAAAGCCGCCAAGTTGCCGATGCCAAATCCGGAAGAGACGACCAAAATCTTGTCCAACTACCCGGATAGCAACCAGATTCCGGATTGGGCTCGCCCATCCGTGGCAGCTGCTTTACACGCCGGCTTTTTGGATAACCGGGCGGTGATTCGCCCTACCCAAACTGCTACCCGGGCTGAAGTAGCGGTGATGACCAATAACTACCGGACTCACCAAATTGCTCAACACCAAGGGCAAGGTCATACTGGTCAACAAACAGCGGCTGGTCATCAGCAACAGCAGCCTCAACAAACTGCCAATGCGCCTCAGCAAGGCCAACAAGTTCAACAACAACCCGGCCAACAGCCGCTTCAAGGTCATTTAACTGCTGTACCAGCTGGCACCGAGTTCACTGGAACCGTAACTCAGCAGATTTCTTCTGAGACGGCTAAGATTGGCGACATGGTGAAGTTGACCTTGGATACGCCTTTGTTGGGTAAAAACGGTCAGGTGATTGTGCCTCAAGGTAGCCAAATTGAAGGTAACGTGCGGCTTGTAGAACCTGCCGGCCGGGCCGGGAAAAACGGCCAGATGGAAATTCAGTTCAGCAAAGCTGTTTTGCCTAACGGTTACCAATTGGGCATTCAAGCCATTGTGGCTACTGAAGGCGGTAAGCTGATTGGTGGAACCACCAAAGGCCGAGTGCTGAAAGCTCTGGGCAAGACTG
>JAHQWC010000058.1 GCA_019634025.1 Vampirovibrio sp. | reverse complement strand
CATATGCCCCGATGACGCGACCTGAGGTATCTAGTAAGGCAACCAAGTCGCCATTGCCTTGAACATCCACCGCACCGGAGGCGTTGACGACAACGGTTCCACCGTAGCCGTTCATTCCTTTGGCAGAGGTTACTGAGCCAGGCGCGAATACAGCGCTGCCGGTATTAAACTGAATAAACCCGCCATTGGCCCCATCAGCATAGATGGCGCCGTTGTTGTAGACAAAGGCTGAATCAAAAAACACCCGCCCGCCGTTGCCGGTGTATATGCCGTTGGTCATGGCGCCTTTAACGTTAATGGTGCCGTCAATGCGGATGACGCTGCCTGGGGCATAAAAATGCAGCGTTCCGCCATTGCCTGTCAGGCTGCCTAACGGATCCAACGGATTGGACACTTCTTTCCCGGTCACAATAATACCGGGTTGTATATGCAGTCCTCCGCCACCGGTGTTAACAAACGTCGTCTTCCCATCCGTTGTGTTGTAATAATTGCCGCCCTGAACATTCTTACCGTCGTTTACTGTGTTTACCGGCGGTGTTACCTGGGCATAGGCAAAAGGGCTTAAGCTCCATGCAAAGGCAACCATAGTTAATATAGAAACACTGCGCTGCATTAACCGCGCATAACGGTGGGATGGGTTCATTTCTCGATACTCCTACTCTGTAATCGCCTCTGTGTGGAAAGACCGGTATAGAAATAGTTTGGCTACAGTATGCTTTTGTATAGACTGACTAGATATTTATGTACCTATAAAAGGAATAAACAATATTTATGGCTCAGGATTGATCCAAAAATTTGTTTTTATAACATCTTGTTACACGGATGTATCTATAAAACAGTAAAAGCTATGTCTTTCAAGGAAAATGTCGGATATTTCTCACTCAAAACCTTATTAGCAGACATACAGAACGGTTGTTTAGTCTAAAACTCTACGACTAGGAATACAAAACTTAATACTCTAACAACAGAATTATAATGATTGTTTTTATATTAATAAATTATATATTTTAGAGTTTTTTCACGAATGGGAGGATGAAGAATGGGAGCAACGTTTAATTATAATTATGCAATGCCGTACAATGCAGGATTATGGCAAACGCCACAAAGTGCTTATGCTGGTGCGCCTGTAGTTACAGATACAGTTGCCCCTGAGCTTGTGCATCAAGAGGGTATTTTAACCCACGTTGCTCGGGATGTGATTAAAGACGCAGATATTAACTCACCCTTTAGTAAATCTGGTGATGGTAAATTAAGCAAAAAAGAGCTTAAAGAATACAAGAAAAAACTTGAAGGTAGGCTGCAACTCCTCAATAGCCAGCCAGAAGCAAATACAGAAATGCGCCAAGAAACAGAAATGAAACTGGAAGCCGTCGAATTTTTAAAAGACAACTTTAAAACCATTGCTACCAGAGGCGGTAAGAAACACTCCATATTCAGTAAACCAACCATTAGCAAAACCGATCTCAAAAAAATTGCTGATAATGATGGAAACCCAGATTACATTTCTAATCAGGATATCGAAATGGCGTCTCCAGAAATTCAAGCAGTCTCCTCAGAGCTGGGTGATTTCTCGGAAAAAAGCTGGAGAATCATAGAATTGTTGGAAGATGCAGGTGTTTTAAAACGAAAAGGATTTAACCAGTTTATTCCCAGAGGCGATGCCGAAGATCAAAAAGTCCGGCTGATGGATCACATCCAAAAGCTCCGCAGTCATGAAGATAGCCTTTTTGGTGATGTCTTTAAAGAACGGGCAGACGCCCTCACTGCTATCTTCCAAAACTTTGACGCCGTCGCTGCATTAAGCGCTTCAGGTAAAGGTGATAGCAGCACCAAGCTTTCCGCTGGAGATATTGAAGAATTAGCGCGATTTGCTGGTAAAGAAAGCAAGGTGTCTGATGGAGACTTTCGAGCATTAAATGACCAGAACTCCAGTCAGTTATCATAGTCAGTTTGATTTTTAATCGACATCGTATTCAGCCTATTTAACAGACTCTCTGCTTGGGCAGAATTTGTCTCGGCGTGTTGCTCCTACGGATTGCTGGCTTTTTGTAGCAGATTCTCAAGTGAGTCTGGTCTTCAAATCTTGTTTGTGGTTTAGTTCAAAAGTTAAAATTGTAGCAAGATATCTGTCTAAGATGTATATCAATCCTTTATTACGGTTTAGCGCCACAGCCCCAAGCCAGCCTCCCTATAAATTGCCCTCAAAAGCAAAAACAGTGTCACTCCTAGGGGCTAAGCAAGATACCATATATACACATCCCTATTTTTTAGCCTTGCAGGCCATTGCCAGTAAGCTGTCTAGTCGTGGATACGCCATCATCACTGGAGCTAGCACTGGGGCAAACTATTATGGGAGTCTGGGCGCTTCTCCTGAAAATAGCTTTGCCATTCATGTCAAAGGTGTACCACCCATTCAAAATATTCGGCCTATAAGCAATTCGCCTCTTTACCAAGATTATGCCACCGTTGATAGCTATCCAGCCAGAACCAAAAAACTGGGGCAGCTTTGCGATACTTTAATTGTGGCGCCAGGAGGGTTAGGTAGTCTTGAAGAAGTTACGAGTACACTCGTAAACATGTACTACAAAACTCCAGGAGCCCCTACAAAACTTATCCTTTTAGGCAAAGACTATTGGGCTCCCCTACAAGAAATGTTCCAAACAATGATTAAGGCCGGAACAGCAGGTCCTCACTTATCTCAATATATAACCATTCTTGACGCTCCTATGGACAAGCCAGATATCCTAGCAGAGCAAGTGGTTAAGCTGATTCAGCAGGACTCTTTGCCCTCAAAAACCGCTGAAGCATCTCTGAAATCAAATGCGTCAGAGAAAAAATCAGGGACTGCTGGGTAAGCTGCATGATGATCAAGCAGTCCTATTCTATAGGGGTTTCTCCATCCTCTTTTTTAAATCTGGATTATACAAATCCGAGCCTACTCTCTGGATCAAAAATACGGTTTTCAAGACTTGCAGATAAAACCAAAGAACTTACCTCGGAAAAAGGAGAGACGAATCTCCTCTTTAAGATGTTCGTTCAGGCATTTGATCCAGTGTTGGAGCACCTAAAAAAAGAGATTAATAAAATACAAATTAATTGGTCAAAAGCACTGGGCAAAGAAAAAATTAAGTTATTTGATTCTAAGTTTTTACATCTCTACTATGATCGAACTCGGCATTGGTATTATGTAGACAGGCCAAATGCCCATGGAGTTGTGGTTATTGTGCCAACGTTTAAAAAAGAAGGAAAAGAGTACGTTGTGTTTTTAATGACTCAACGTCCGCCATTGGGACGCAGAAATATTATTGAGTTTCCAGCCGGACTCATTGGCGATGTAGAGAACGGGAGTGAAGACATTGAAACGGCTGCACGAAGAGAGCTTCTGGAAGAAACGGGCTTAAAGGTTAAAAAGATTCTTAAAACCACGGTAGCCGACGCTTCTGCCAGTTCTCCTGGTCTTGCTACAGAAAAAGGCAGTGTTGTGTATGCTGAATGTGACTATAACCAACCCTTGCATCAAACCTTAGAAGCAGATGGCGGTGTAATCAAAAAAATTGTGGCCATTGAGAAAAGTCAGGTAAAACCTTGGTTAGAACAAAAAGTATTGCAAGGGTTTACCATTGACACCTCGGTTTTTGCCTCTTTGTACACCATGCCAGATGAACTGCCTATGGTTATACCAGATCAATGGGTTATGTATGATTCGGATAAAGAAAACGGAAATACGTAACGCTAAATCTAGCTCTTAAACAATGCTGCCAACACGGCTTTCTGACCATGCAGCCGATTCTCCGCCTGATCGAAAATGGTTTCGGCGTGTTCTTCAAACACATTTCCGCAAATCTCTTCGCCCCGGTGTGCCGGCAAGCAGTGCAACACAATGGCATTGGGGTCTGCTTTGCCCATAATCTCTTTGTTTACCTGGTAATCCTGAAACACATCATACTTACTGCTGGTAGATTCCTGTCCCATACTCACCCACACATCAGTATACACCGCATGGGCGCCTTCTACCGCGTGGGTAATCCGATCTGTCACCTCTATTTCAGCACCCGTCTCTTTGGCAATGGCCTTTGCTTTTTCCACTATCTTTGGCAGGGGAATATAATCCGGAGGGCAACCAATACTAATGCTCATCCCTACGGTGGCGCAGCCTAGCAGTAAGCTATGGGCCATGTTATTTCCGTCGCCCAGGTAACATAGCTTTTTGCCTTTAAAGTCACCGAATTTCTCTTTAAACGTCAGTAAATCCGCCACAATCTGGCAGGGGTGGTACTGATCCGTCAGGGCGTTAATCACCGGTACGGTGGCGTAATGAGCCAGTTCTTCCACCTCACCTTGATCAAAGGTTCTTATGATAATACTGTCTACATACCGGCTCAGGGTTCGGGCGGTGTCGGCAATGGTTTCGCGAACCCCCAGGTTAATCTCTTCTTTCCGCAAGAAAATTGGATGGGCTCCTAGGTCATTCAACCCTACCTCAAAACTTACCCGAGTCCGGTTGCTGGGCTTCTCAAAATACATTGCTACGCTTTTGCCTTGCAGCGGTGCGTACACCTCACCACGTTTCCGTAGATCTTTCAAATGGGCGGCAAACGACAGTAACCCCATCAGCTCCTCTTGACTCACATCCCCCAGGGTTAAAAAATGCTTAGACTTCAGGGTGGGTGCTGATGCTGTTGTACTCATCTCTATCTACCTTTCTGCCGTAAACCAACCAGAACAGCCCTATCATACAGCATCTCCCTTCATAAAAGCGAACGGTTCTCCCTCGTGAGAAGTGAAACCATTTTGATTAGAACCACTAAAATCAAACCCTCAATCCACACCATAGACCCGTCAATACAGCTATGTTACCCTAATGTTTCAAACAATTGAACTCAAAGAAAGCGAACGAACCGACACGCCATGAAAATAACCCTTCCAGACGGCTCCCAGAAAGAACTCCAACCCGGCGCCACCGCCTACGATCTCGCCAAATCCATTGGCGAAGGTTTGGCCCGTGCCGTCATGGCCAGCGTTATCAATGACGAAATCAGAGACTTACATTTTCCCCTCCAAGACGGTGATACTGTCCGCCTTCTCACTAAAAAGGATCCGGAATCGGTAGAAGTCCTCCGCCACTCTACTGCTCACATCACTGCTCAAGCGGTTCAAAATCTTTTTCCTGGCGCAAAAATCGCCATTGGCCCCACCCTGGAGTATGGTTACTACTATGATTTTGATATTCCCAACCACACCCTTAGCCCAGATGATTTCGAAAAAATAGAAGCCGAAATTGCGCGTTTAGCGGGTCAAAAACAGGTTTTTCAGCGTCGTAATGTCGAAGACGTTGACGCATCTGTAGCCAAGTTCAAAGGGGATGGCGAAATCTATAAGGCTGAGCTTTTAGAAGAACACCGGGATCATGACCCGACCCTATATTATTGTGTGGATCCTGCCAATAACACCGATATCTGGAACGATCTTTGTCGAGGCCCCCACATCCCTGATACCTCCTGGATCGATCCCAAAGCGGTTAAACTCCTTAGCGTTGCCGGAGCCTACTGGCGTGGAGATGAGAAAAATACCCAACTCCAACGTGTTTATGCAGCCTGTTTTTGGGACAAAAAAGACCTTCAAGCGTTTATTACCCAGCGTGAAGAGGCGGAAAAGCGGGATCACCGAAAACTTGGCAAACAGCTTCATTTGTTTAGCATTGAAGATGAAATTGGTCCCGGTCTGGTGCTTTGGCACCCCAACCTGGGTGTGGTTCGTGAGGAACTGGAAAACTTCCTCCGTAAACAACTTCGCCGGAGAGGCTATGAGTTGGTTTACACCCCTCACCTGGCTAAGCGTGATCTTTGGGATATCTCGGGTCACACCAGTCATTACCTGGAAAACATGTACACCATGGAGATTGATGAGCAGGAGTATATCCTGAAGCCCATGAACTGCCCCATGCATGTCATGATTTATAAATCCAAACTTCGAAGCTATCGGGAACTTCCGGTTCGTCTGGCCGAATTTGGTACCGTGTACCGTTACGAAAAATCCGGGGTTGTTCACGGCCTTACCAGGGTCCGGGGGTTTACCCAGGATGATGCTCACCACTTTTGTACCCCAGAGCAAATTACGCCGGATATGATCGACATCATCGAATTTGTCGGCGAGTTGTTTGCCATGTTTGAGATGACCTTTGAGGTGGAACTCTCCACTAGGCCGGAAAAATACGTTGGCGATATCGAAGTGTGGAATCAGGCGGAAGCCAGCTTAAAAGAGGCGTTAGATAAATCTGGTCTACCTTACGAAGTGAACGAAGGAGATGGCGCCTTTTACGGTCCAAAGATCGACTTCAAGATCAAAGACGCTATTGGCCGGACCTGGCAACTTTCTACTGTTCAATTGGACTTTAACCTACCGGAACGTTTTGATCTGAAATACACAGATAGTGATGGCCAACACAAACGGCCCATCATGATTCACCGAGCCATTTTTGGCAGCCTTGAACGTTTTGCCGGGATTCTCATCGAACACTATACCGGTGGCTTCCCTGCATGGTTGGCCCCAGTACAGGCTGCCATTATTCCTATTGCGGATCGTCATCTGGACAAGGCTCAAGAAGTTGCAAAAGCCCTGCAAGCTAATGATGTTAGGGCAAAGGTTGATATTAGCGCAGAGAGTATGAACTATAAAATACGCCAGGCACAGTTAAATAAGGTGCCCTATATGCTGGTTATTGGAGACAAAGAATCCGAAGCCGGAACAGTTGCCGTCCGGGCGCGTATTCAAGGGGATATGGGGACTATGCCCGTTGAAACGTTTCAGGCTGCACTACAAAAAGAAATCACTTCTTTTGGCAAAGAACCGGTTAGCAGTCCACAGCCTGCCGGAACTGTTTCTTAATTCCTTTTTAAACATCCCCATCAGACCACCCCACAACACTGGCAAATCGCCCTCTCCCAGTAGTTTTAACGACGCCTTTTCTCACCAGATAGTTGGCTCTGGATGAAATATCCGTCAGCTCAACCTCTTCGAAACCTTTACCCGTGGTGGGTTGTTGAATACCATTTTCAACCAGATAGCCTTTGATTTGATCTGTGGTGGCTTCACCGCCGCTATATACAATGGCTCTAAAAATTTCATAGTTGGTAGACCGTTTTTGCTTCAACACTTTTTCTACCTCCTCAAGTGCCTGATCGGGTAGAAACATTCGACCTAAAGACGTAGAAAGAACCTCCTCTGATTTTTGGAGAAGATTTGTTGAAGATGATGTACGTGACGTTTTTCGTGACGTATTTTGATCTGATGCCTCGAGGATTTCACGTAACTTATCAGCGGGTTTTTCTTCAAATTTTTGAGCAGATCTTTCAATACTAAAATTTTGAAGGATAGACTGAACACTTAACTTTAAAGTGATTAATTTTTGCTTAGTTAACTTTAACGCTTTTAATTTCTCCTGCTGTTTTTCGAGCTTTTCGATCTGTGGCTGAATTTTAGCCAACTCTATTTCTGCCTCTTCTAACATATCTTGTAGGCGTTTTTCACTACTGATGCTTTTTATGGGTTTGGTTGCCATGGCCTACTCTCTCTTTCGTGTAAATTAATGTGTGCATACATTATACAAAAAATTATGCATTTTGTGTAAATGCATTAAAGCTTAAATAAGTAACGTAAAAAATAACGTATATTATTTAAGTTTTATACGTAATTTATTCTGAAAGGCATCACTTTTAAAGCGAAATGCGTAAAATTAATGCTTAAGATTTTACAGGGAGTTTTTGCTGAGCTTGCTGTGCTGTATGCAAACTTTGAATCCGGTCTAACGACTCCATGGCGTAGCCGTGCTCTTCTGAATAGTCGGGTGTGACTGAAAGCGTTTGCTCATAATATTGAGCCGCCATGGTGTAGTCGGCTACCATTTCGTAAGCATAGGCTAGGTTGTTTAGCAGATTGCCCGTTAATTCAACGTCTTTACTGCGGCCCAGGTGTCGAACTTTATCCAGTGCCTTGTTGTAGTAGTGCATGGCCTGCACATAATGATGTTCTTGTATGAGCTGTTCCTCAGTCCCTTCGGCCTGATCCATTTGGAGGTGACCCAAGGTAATGTAGACGTTGATAAAGTCTGGATGGAGTGCTAAAGCCTTATGAGCAGACTGTTGAGCGAGATCATACTGTTCTAATTCTTGATAGTTGACGCTAAGTTTATCGTGAATGATTTCCAAATTCGGATGAGCCTGACTGGCCTTTAAATAAAAGGTCAGTGCTGTATTTAAATCATAGTCTTCATATAGGTAATGATCCCCGGCATTCAGGTAATAACGAATCTCTGGCGTTAACCCACTTGGGTGATTGGTGAACAAATAGGTTATATGATCCTTCACGCGCTGTTTAAAGGTCGGATCAATACTGAGGCTTAGCGCTTCCTGAAATTCTTTTTGCGCTGCTTCAAACCGAAACAGATGCTGAAGCTCAACACCCAGAATAAAATGAAATTCAGCCCGATCACTTTCTGTAAGACGGTTTTGAAGTGCATTGACCAGATCTGACTGCTCTAAAGCATCGATATCAGCTATTTTACGAACTTCCTGCAAACTTGCTGCAGGCTGACGCGTTAAGTAATACATCAAGGCCAGTTCGGCATGAGCAGGATCGATAAACCGTTGGTATTTTATCTTGCTGAACTCATCCAGCTCAGCTTTGGCCAAGGCGCTTTGATAAGCTGTTTTTGCACTGATAAATTCATCTTTTGCCTGATATAAATGACCTAGTAGATAATGAGGGATTGGGTTGTTGATATCTTCAGGCACTCTGGATTTATGCTGAAGGGTTGTTTCCGCTTTGTAGAGTTCTGTCATCGAGTGAAACGGGACCATTCGTGCATTTAAATCTTTCCATTGCCCTTCTGTGGTGGACGCAAAGGTTTCGTCCGGTAAAATGACCCACACGGCAATGGCGCCAAAGCCTAATCCAAGAGAGAGGAGTAGCCCCAAAATGAAACTGAGGGTTCCGCCAATCAGAATCGCCTGTCTTTGTGAATCGTTCAACGCCATAGCCTATCTATCGGATTCCATACAGGAATCTTTAAGAAGAACAGGTCTGTGTTTTTGCTACTGTAAGTCAGTAGCTGGATATATAAGCTTATAAATCGTTTGGAGCCGCTGAAACCTTGACGGAACCATTAACATTAACCCCAACCGCCGATGGATCCCTAACGGCATATCACCCAAGATGCAAAGAACATTACCATAACCGTGCCGGCGCCTATACCGAAGCACTTAAAAACTACGTCGAACCGGCGGATCCGGTTGCTATTGTTGAAAAAAACGGTAGGCTTTCGTTATTGGACGTTTGTTTTGGGTTGGGCTATAACACCTGGGTTTTGTTGGAAACGATCCTGGCATCATCCGTTTCAGGGTGGACGATCCATGTGGTTGCCATTGAACAGGACCCTGAAATATTGAGGTTTATCTCTCAGATCTTAGAAGATCCCAGGCTGAGTTCCCTAAAAAGCCAAACAACGGCCTTGGAACATAATATATATTATCAGACTCAAATAGGATGTTCGGAATTTATACAGGAATTTCCCAAAAAAGGGAAGATCCTTTGGAAGTTTTTTCAGGATGATCTTCGACAAGTCATTCCGAAATTAGATGATGAAATTGACTTGGTTTTTCATGATCCATTTTCCCCCCGGAAATTACCGGGCTTATGGACGATGGATCTGTTCCAGGAATATTACCGGCTATTGGAGCCAAAGCAAGGCAGAATATACACATACAGTGCTGCAAGTGCAGTACGGGGTGGATTGCAAGAAGCTGGATTCATTGTCGAAAAAACTCAAG
This sequence comes from Vampirovibrio sp., assembly GCA_019634025.1. GTDB lineage: Bacteria > Cyanobacteriota > Vampirovibrionia > Vampirovibrionales > Vampirovibrionaceae > JAHQWC01. Next base: position 229 of record JAHQWC010000058.1, on the reverse strand, counting down.
GGGTGGGTGAAAAATCAGGCGGAACAGTGGGTTATAGTGATCAAAATGCTACGGCTGTCACTAATAGATTTAGCCAGCCACTTTCTGAAGAAGAAGTGTCCTTGTTGTATGCTAAAAAAGGAGTTCCCTACCGAGATCCCACATTTTGCGCTACGGATAAAACAATTCTGGAAAACCGGCTTAGAGAGCAGCGATTACTTATAAGCAAACCCACAGCGAACCAGCTGTT
>JAHQWC010000057.1 GCA_019634025.1 Vampirovibrio sp. | reverse complement strand
GTCTGCAGACCCCCCTGTTAAGCGAAGGTCTGAATATCTCGCTGGGGCAGCGGCTGAGAATCTTGATTGCCCGGGCCATTTTAGAGAAACCTCAACTGCTGATTCTAGATGAAGCGTTTATTGGAACAGATGAGCGGACCAAGTTAAAGATTCTGGATAACTTGTTTGACCGGTCGTTACCTTGGACAGTGATGAATATTTCTCATGATGCAGAAGTAGTGGTGATGACGGACACAATTCATGTGTTGAAAGCAGGTGGAATTGTTGAATCCGGATCTGCTCAGGAACTGGCACGGGCTTCCAGTAGTACCTTTCGGCTGTTGTTCCCAGAGCTGACCCGTCAAATTTTACAAAAACCGGGTGGAGGAAGATAAATGACGATTCCTTCTGAAACACGAGCTCAATCTTCTCATGTACCCTATGACGTTTTTGCCATGGGTATGAAATCTATGAAGATGGTGGAAAGCCCTAACACTTTTGTCCCTTTAGCCATCATGCTGACGGCCTTATTTGTGACGATCATCCTGTGTTTGATTTTTGTCCCCTGGCAGCAGTCGGTGCCAGGGCATGGACAGATCACCATTTTTTCGCCTATGGAACGGCCTCAGTCAGTGAATGTTCAGATTGACGGACGGATCAAAAAATGGCATGTGGCTGAAGGGGATGTGGTGAACGCCGGGGATGTACTATTAGAGATTCAGGAATTAAAGCCCAAGTTTTTGGATGAGCGGCAGATTGATCGGCTGAAAGAACAACGGGAAGCCTTGCTAGCGCAGAAAAATGCCGTACAAGCCGGGGTGGTTGCCCTAAGGCAACAGACCGGCACCCTAGGTCAAATTCCCGGCGCCGCCATTCCAGCAGCCGAGATGAAGATCCGTCAGGCGGAGCAGAAGTTGAAGGCTGCCGAACAGAAATTTGTGACGGCGGATTTAAACCTGACTCGGCGCAAAGAATTGTATGGTAAAGGCCTACGGTCTAAGCGAGATTTAGAATTAGCAGAGCTGGATTATGCCAATGCCAAAGCCGGAGTAGATGTAGCCAGCCAGGAAACCCAGGTTGCCCAAATGGGTAGAACCAAGGTACAAGCCGAAAGTTATGCCAAGGTGCAGGATGCTCAGGCCAAGTTGGCTAAATCCCAGGAGAGCTTGGGCAAGATTAACCAGATGATGTTGAAGCTGGACATTGATATTTCTAACCTGGAAAGTCGGATTGAACAGCGCACTCTGCTGGCGCCGGTAGATGGTCAGATCACCCGGGTATTGGCCTTAGGAAGAGGGGAGACCGTAAAAGCCGGCGAACAGGTGGCGTTGGTGGTGCCCGAAAGTGCCGATCAGGCCGTGGCCATGTATATCTCTGATTTTAACGCGCCATTGGTGGCAGTGGGACGGCCGGTGCGGTTACAGTTTTCCGGCTGGCCGGCGTTACAGTTTTCTGGCTGGCCGTCGATTGCGGTGGGGACGTTTGCTGGTAGAGTTGCCGTGGTAGATGCTGTGGATGATGGTTTAAGCCGATATCGGGTTTTGGTGCGGCCGGATCATAAAGCCATTGAAGCCGGAGAGGAAGCACCGTGGCCAAAATACCCTTACCTGCGTCCGGGGACTCAGGCCAATGGCTGGATCATGTTAGATACGGTATCTGTCGGGTTTGAATTATGGCGACAGTTTAATGGATTTCCACCGGTGGTAAAGCAGAAAAATGCTGATAACGATAAAGGCAGTAGTGCTACCAAAGTTCCACTGCCGCTGAAAGTGGCCAAATAGCCGTGAAAAAACTATTGATACCGCTGGTGGCGATAAGTATGGTTGTATCCACAGCATCCACTATCTCTGTGTTTGCTCAGCAACTCAACCAAATGTCAGCACAGCCATCCATACAAGATTCAACAGTCGATCCACCGACATTAACTCTGGAAGATTTTTTAGCGCAGGTGAAAGCGAATCATCCGGTATTGACGTTGGCAACGTTGGATCGAGAGATGGCGTCGGCCAAGCGGTTGGAGACCCAGGGGGCGTTTGATCCCAGTTTAAATGGTGAGGGGAGCTTTAACCGGTTTAACAGTTCTTCGGCGGTGGGGAAAGTTCAGGAAGCTATTGATTCCAGACTGACGGCAGATATTTTGACCCGATACGGGGCGAAGCTTTCTGCCGGAGTAAAGTTGGCAAGAGGAGATGTGAAAACGCCCTTGTCTCCTACCGGGGAAACCGGTGAATACTTTGGCGAGGTGACCTTGCCGTTGTTGCGAGGCGCCCGATTTAACCCCAAGGCGGTGAAGGAAAAACAGGCCCTAATCGGTGAGCCCATGGCGGCATTTAAGTATCGCCGCAAAGAACTGGAACTGCTGTTGAAAGCCATAGAACACTATTGGAAATGGGTAGGCAATTCCCGAAAGCTGACTGTAGAAAAGCAGTTGATTGATTTAGCAGAGTTTCGCGCTGGGGCGGTAAAAGACCGGGCCGATGCCGGGGATTTGCCGCAAATTACTGCGGTGGAAGCCAACCGGGAAGTGAAACGGCGGTTTGGATCGTTTTATGCAACCCAGCGGGGCTTTCAGGAATCTACGTTTAAACTGGCGTTGTTCCTATGGGATACCGGCGGTGAAAGCGCCCAGCAGCCGGCAGCGTCCCAGGTGCCGGATACGGTGTATACTCCCGTTGCGTATACAGATGATCAATTGGCGGATGGAAAGTTAGCCGCATTGAGTGGACGGCCTGAGCTGAACGTATTGGGATTCTCCAAGGAGATCACCGAGCTGGACCGGCGATTGGCAAAGAACAATATGCTGCCCAAGCTGGATGCGTTTTTATCTCAAGGCGTAGAAACCGGCGAAGACCGGATTAGCGGCGCCGTGATTAAAGCAGGGGTAAAAGTGTCGGTACCACTGCGTTGGCGAACGGTCAAGGGGCAACTGCAACAGGCGGAACTATCACTACAAAAACTGGATGTGCAGCAGAAGCAGTTGATTCAGCAAATCTTTATTGATATTGAGGACAGCGTGTCTGCCATTAACCGAGCCTTTGACCGGTACGAAGCCGCCAGCGAAGAGCTGGACTTTGCTCAACAGTTGGCCGAAGGAGAACGGACAAAATTTAAGTACGGAGATACCACCCTGTTTTTGGTGAATCAACGGGAACGCTCCGCGGCATCCGCCAACAAAAAAGTGATTGATGCCATGGTGGACTATTATCAGGCCGTGGGACGCTTTAATGCGGTGACGGGACAGTTGTAGCTCTAGCCGTTTGTCTAGTGAAGGGTGGACAACCGGCCCTGCAATAAATAGTAGTGTGGGGGATTTGGCCGATAAGGGTTATCCACTACCATAGGGAAACATTGGATTTGAGAGAGATTTAACCCCACACATAACCGACGCCCGATACATGCAGCGGCGCCAGCCATTGATACCGAGTTTATTCATATGAATAAGCATGCGTATGACTGGTTGGCGCCTTTTTTTATCCCTATAAATTGAGTCTGCCTATATATTCATCGAAAAAAGAAACCCGGGGTAGGTAAGCAGGAAAATTTACGAAAAAACCAAACATTATAGAAAAAATGCCTTTTTACCGAAGAGGCAGAGCCCCTGGATTAATACGCAGGTGCGTATTAATCGGTCCAGCGGATAAATTTTTCTTTGGTGAGTTTTAGACCGCTGATTAGCGGGAGTTCGTCTTTTTTGTCGCTGGAAAAATCGGCTGGGGTGTATTCGTTGGAAGCTTTACCTTTGGGAGGCTCTTTTAAAAAATCCATACGTTGGTAAGCTTCGGCCACCATCTCAGAACAGAACAACGTGGAGAGATCTTCAACGTTGTTGCCGGCCAGGCCGTCGTAAGCGGATTTGATGAGCTGTATTTTCTTTTTCTCAAAGTCCCGGCCTTTCACCTCTTCGCGAAATTCCATAAGGGCTTGTTGTTGGTCTGGGCCCACGGATTCGGATAGATGCCGTACGGCCATTTTTCCTTTGTATTTGGCCACTCGCTGGCTGAGGGGAATGAGTTGTACGCCTTTTTTGGCCTTGCCGGTGTCCAGGTCGGCAATGTCGGTGACGGTGTTGGATTCCCATAGCAGCACCATGTCCCATTCAGGTACCCGCAACACCATGCCCACATGAGACCATTTGCTTTTGGTAAACCATTTAATGAGTGGGCTGAAGCCCTTACTGCCGGAAAAGAGGACAATATCGCCGGTTTTCAACTTAGGACGAATGTCATGATATGCCGTTACGGCCATCCCCAGTATCTCCCACCACGTCTTTTTTCACCATACACAAAGACTTATAGTAAAGATACGGGAGGTATGTGGGATCGTTTATCTGGTTGGTTTTATCCGGTCTCTGGCGTGTCGCATCTGTCTTAAGAGTCGAGGTGCAAGATATACCATTGCAGGCAGAGACAGGCCTAATAATAGCCAGGCAACCAACCCACATCCACAACCGGTGTAGGGAATGACAGCCCATTCACCGGCAACAATCAAGGGACCACAGGACTGTACCCCAAAGATAAGAAGCGGCCAGCCGAAAAAGACCAAGGTAATAATGAGGGAGAGAGAGAACGCGAATCCAACGATGAGTGTCAGAAAACCAAGCCAAAACCGGAAGGTTGATTGAGAGGAATCCTCACTCATTTGCCTTGTGGGTCACCTCAGTAATTAAGGTTTTTGGGCAAAGCTTTTGGTTTTTTCGCGGATCTGAGCTTCCAGGAGAGGGAGAACTTTATCGGTGGCTTCTTGCAGGGGAGCTTCGATGGTACAGCCGGCGGCCATTTTATGACCGCCACCATCAAACTGTTCCATCACCGCCGCCACATCAATGGCGTGATTATCGCTTCGCAAGCTAACCTTGGTCGTACCGCTGCGGTTTTCTTTAAACACAGCAGAGAGCACCACCGTATTAATTTGGCGAAGGGTTTCTACAATACCGTCTACGTGATCATCAGTGGCGCCGAGATCATCCAGTTGCTGGCGGGAAATTTGCGTCCAAGCCAATGTACTGTCCGGGTTATACTGCGCGTTGACCACCGCTTGGGCATGTAGCAAGGTTTGGCACTTGGGGCGGAGTTCATAAAGCTCTTTGTATATGTATTCCGGATCAGCACCGGCGCTGAGAAGCTTGGCGGTGACTTCAAACACTTCGGCAGTGGTGTTTGAGTATTTAAAACCACCCGTGTCAGTGACAATGGCGGTGTATAGGCAGGTAGCAATGTCGGCATCCAGGGGCCAACCCGCTTCGGCCAATACGTTGGCAATGACTTGTCCGCTGGCGGCGGCAGTAGGCACTACCACATTGATGCCGCCAAAGTTTTTGTTGCTGATGTGGTGATCCATATTGACGGACTGCTTGGCGCCTTTAAAGAGATCTTGTGCCGGACCTAGCCGGTCAAGAGATCCACAGTCTACTGAAATGGCCATATCATACTGTTCCAGGACATCCGTGGCGGTTTCCAGATCCACCACATGTTGAATACCGGGTAAGAATCGGTATACATCCGGCATTCTGCCGGAAATAAAACAGTCGACCCGCTGAATATGCGGACAACACTTTTGGAATGCGAACTTTAAGGCCAACATGGATCCTAAGGTGTCGCCATCGGGTCCCACATGGGCGGTAATAAACACTGTTTTGGCGCTTTCAACAGCGGTTAAAAATTCAGCGAAAATGAGCGTATCCCTTTTTCAAAAATAATGGCTTTAGTCGAGAGAACCCAGGGCGTTTTTAAATGCAGGGTTTAAATTTTATTAAATGCCCATCTCTACAAAGCAGGTCGTAGTATACCATAAATCAGATAGACCGGTAACCCGTTGAGTGCAATGGCAGTGTTTTATTCGACGGTTTGACATTTGGTTTTTGATGCTATGACTTGTATGTGTGTCCGTTAGGTTTGACAGGAACGTCTGAGCTTTTTCACGAGGTGTTTCTTTACGGTATAGTGCCCTGTATTACCTTGTTAAATGTTCCTTTATTGACTTTGAGTTGAGGTGGTGTGTAAAAATGCCAGATGTGACCGTAAAAGAGATCCAGGAAATGAACGGAATTGCTCAGTTGCTGGCGGTGATTGCTCAGCTGCGTCATCCCACCGAAGGCTGTCCGTGGGATCTAAAACAAACTCATCAGACGTTAAAGCCTTATTTATTGGAAGAGGCTTATGAGGTATTAGAGGCTATTGATGAGGCGACTGAAACTGCTGATACGGCACATTTATGTGAAGAACTAGGAGATTTATTATTGCAGGTGGTACTGCACGCGCAAATTGCCCAAGATAATCATGAGTTTGACTTTACTCAAATTTGTAGCGGCATTGCGGAAAAGCTAATTCGGCGGCATCCTCATGTGTTTGGCGAGGTGACGGTAGACGGGGCTGAGGCCGTCACCCGGAACTGGGAGCAGATTAAGCGTGAAGAAAAAGCCGCGAAAAATGGTTCAGAGGCAGCCCAATGCGACAGTATCCTGGAAGGAATTTCTGTTGGACAGCCGGCGCTATCTCGGGCGGGAGAGATCAGTAAAAAAGCTGTAAGACATGGGTTTAAATGGCCTAATTTTGAATCGCTGTGGGCTTGTGTGATGAGTGAGTATGACGAGTTCCGTGAGGCTGCGGATCAAGAAGCTGGGTTTGAACAGTTGGAAGATGAGATGGGCGATATTCTATTTGCGACGGTGAGCTTGGCCCAGCACTTTAAGGTGGATCCCGAGGTGGCCCTGACCCGAGCCACAAATAAATTTATCCGCCGGTTTCAGGCTATGGAGCAGGAGGCGCCAAAGCCTTTGGAGCAGCTTGATTTTGAAGAGTGGGATACGTTGTGGAAGGCTGCAAAACAACGAACACAGATAAGTTAAGCATTTGAGCTGAACAGCCTATAGTGCTGGGCCATAAGTGCTAACTTGAATAGCCTACAGTGCCCGGTGGATGCCCGAATTCTGTGATCCGCCGGATAATAGGGTTATGATGAACGAGATTTTGGTGAAGCAGGTGATGACGGAGAAGCCTCCGTGTGTTGTCGATGAGTCTGACTCTATCGCTAGAGTGATTCGGCTGCTGGATGATCATCAGCTTTATGCATTGCCGGTGAAAAATGCCGCTGGTGTGTATACCGGAGTGCTGTCTAAATCGGATATTGCTGCGCGCCCTTTTTTGATTGCCATGAGAAGTGGTCAGGATCCGGAAAAAATTCCGGCAGCCTATCTGATGAACCGCTCACCTGAATATTTTATTGACCCAGAAACACCTTTAACTGATGCGGTGGATGTCATGCATCGACATCGCTTTCAACAACTTTTTATCCAAGATCGGGATGGTCAAATATTGGGTATTATAGAATCACTGAAACTGTTGAACTTGACTGAGTCTGATCCTGTGACGCCAACGCCTGCTAAAAATAGCCGATTTCAAACCCGTCCTAAAAAACTGGTGGGTTAAATTCCAACGGGTAGGTTAGGTTGATATGGGTTATGTTGTAAAGTTGATAAAATAGGTTGTACCTAGCTGGTTGCCTTGGTAATCGGATACGTTGGCATCAATTTCAATGCGATAAGGCGTACCTGCGCTAAACCGATCGGCGGGTTCCAGCGGTGGGAATAAAATAACCTGGGTAGAGCTGGGGAATTGCGGAATAATGAGTCCGCCGCCATAGACGGTATTATCGTTCATATTTCGTACCCGGACTGTGCAGAGGTTTCGGTTTGCGACACAATCGTCCGGTACATTGGTGGCTGGGTTGGCAAACATGGAGCGGTAATCCACAGGCCCTTCAAACAAGAGCCTGATGACGGCGCTGGCTTCGATGGGAGTGGCGATTACTGTATTGGTGGTGGTGATATCCTCTATCACGTCGGATCCAAACCCAACAATTGGGTGAAAAACGACCTTGGCAGGCGTTATGGAGAGGTTGGACACCGAGGCATTCCATGCCGAGGTAAAGTTTACCGTGTTGGTGACACCCGTGCCGGGGATGAATACCGGATCGTTTAACGTCACGGCGTTTGAATTTTTGAATGTTCGTAAATCCCGCACAATATCCTGATCGACAAAGGTGGCATCGGTGCGGCTCATATCAATTTGGGCCACCAGGGTTAATTCGTCTACCTGGAAATTTGCGTTGGGGCATGCCGGGTCGCCACCGTTGGCAGTAATGATGTCTACGCCCATTTCTTCGGTTTCCGGGTTTAAGCATACCCGGCCATTACTAACGATGTAAAAGTTTTGAGCAGTGGTGCCGGCTGTTACCAGGTTGTTGTCAAAGGCTCCGGCAGCATCACGGGCAGGATCTCCGCCCAAAATGATATACCGGTAATAGCCTAATAGTCCGGTTTGGTTGATGGGATCTTGATAGACCGGACCGGATTCCGGAAACAATGGCGGAATAGACGCCGGATTGGCGGCATTAAATACATAATTTAAATTGTTGGATCGAGGGATCATCCGTGTGGCGATGGACTCTTGAATCCCTGCTTCTGCCACATAATAAGTTTGCAACGATTGCCGGTTGGTGAGGGTTCGTTGGGTGTTAAAGTATGTCATTTGGCTCATGCCAACACCCATGGCCACCAAGCTGATCATCATGATGGCGCCAATGGCTAACATACCAGACTGGCCGGATGCGGCAACACGTTTAATGTTGACTGTTGGATGACTCATAAGGTTTTACGGCCCTCTATACCTTTATATCTTAATAAGACATGGTGAACGGCTTGATACTTGCAATGCTGTCTATCTGTTCGGCAGTTCATCTGCAAAATTTAATAAACCTGAACTTATTCAGTGAATTGTTAATATTTTTTAATAAGTTGGGTTTCCTTTAAAGAATCAAAATACTTCGCCGACATCTTTACCATCCCATATGGGCCATCTATTTGGGACAGCCATCTTTCTCATCAAAAGGTAGAAAAGCCTACACCCGTTGTTGCAACTTATTTACCGTTGTTTCACAAGGGTATAACCATTATTCATGCATAGGGATTTAACCTTCGTAAAAAGGAGACAGCCATTATGGTGAAGCCGGATATAAAGCATCGTTCTTCTTTTATAAAGACGGCATTTAAAGGTGTCTCTATTATTGAAATGGGTGTGATTATTGTGCTTATTTCCATTGCGCTGGTGCCCATTATGCAAATGATGGGTGGAAAAGCAGGACGTGGTACCGGCGAAGTGAATGTGAGCCAAATTAACAAGGCAAAATCTCGGCAAATGGTGGCTGCCAATACGATTATGGAACGGTCTTTGGCCGGAGATACAACGGTTAGTTTGGATACTAGAACTTTATTGCCCCCTGGCGGCAGGCTTACCACTGCTGTGAATAACTTTGGTGCAGGTGTTTACCCGGAGCCTGTGTATTACCAATGGATGTTTAAAGATTTAACCTACCAAACAGACAACAGCGGAAATGTGGTGAATGATGCCGGTGGTGATCCCATACAATTAGTGCCTCAGGGCAACCGGTTTTTCCAAGCTTCTCTCAATGTCTATGATAACCCTGGTGATCAAACCCCTAGCTTAGTGCTGCCGACCTACTTATATCGGCAAGAACAAGGGTTTGCCACCACTGGGCCGGACAATGTGGGGATTGTGATTGTGACGGATATTTCAGGATCCATGCAATGGAACGACACCGATTGGGGGGGGCCTCGTACTGCATCAGGTGTGGCGTCTCCCTTTTTGAAGAACCGTTACACCACCATGGTCAATGGCGCTGATCGCTTGGATATAGATGATAATACCGAGTTAGATCTCACCTTTTCCATGCCCAACACTGGGACGGATCCGGATACGTCCACGCCCTTTAGAGAAGATTACTTATTCCCTAATGTTCTGAACTTGCCTAACCATTGTGGTGATGAAGCTGGTCACTCTGCTTGGAGTAACGGACAGCGGAATCAGATGAAGCGACTGTTTGTGAATAATGCGATCGATGATTTTACCCAGCGAGATGCTATTGTCCGGCTTTGTGGCACCAGTGGCAAGGTAAATGACACAGCATGGACAAGCCTTTTAAATACTTACATGTCCAGAATTGAAGCGTCTAGAAGCGCTATGATTAATATGTTGTTGCTTTTGGAGAGTAATCCGGTTCTGCTGACGACGTCTAAGCTGGGTTTTGTGACGTTTAGTAGCAGCGCCATCAAACGTGAAGATATTGCCGGCCCAGTCAATGTTGGTGGAAACCTGCGATTTAGAGATTTGCGTGAAACCTTTGCTGGCATTAACCGGCAAGGACCCGGATCTATTTTGGCCAGCGGTAGTACCAATATTTCTGATGCCTTAGATGAGGCTGCTGATATGCTCTATAACGACAATACTCTGAACCGGCGGATCATAATCCTGATTTCCGACGGTGACCCTACCGCTGGGGTGACCAACAAAAATACGCTGGTCAACAACTACGCCACCCGGATGGGCGATGGGACGTATGTGACTACCGGCGGATCCAACGGTGG
>JAHQWC010000056.1 GCA_019634025.1 Vampirovibrio sp. | reverse complement strand
TATACCCTGTCCCGGACTTTTACGCCTACCACGACAACCCTATCGCCAACGTGGATTACGCTTCCCTGGCCATGTTTCGCCTCGGCAGCTTCAAAAATACCAACATATACGTCCACGTCACCGATCCCGGCGTCGGATTTCGTGAAGATCACGACCGCTCTATCTTAATCACCCAAAATTACGGCCTCTACATTGGCCCCAACAACGGATCCCTGGGCAACATTGCCAGTTTCCTCGACGCTGCCCATGAAAAATACGAGCTGTATAAAATTGATTTTGACAAACTGACAAAATTAGAGCGTTTCCGCCTGGGCAAAGGGTTTGAAGGCTACATTGTCCCGCAAATCATTCATGGTCGCGATGCCTTTGGCACCATTGCCGGCTACATTGCCGGTGGCATCACGCCTGATTCCTTTGCAGACAAAAAATCCGGAACCATGCCGGTCAGAAAAACCGGCTTCGGACAACAGCCCATCCATCTGGAAAACCTAGAACAAGGACCCATCAAAGGGTACGCCATTCAAGACCGCACCTTCGGCAACATCATCTTAAATATCACCACCTCTCACGAGTACGCCAAAACCTTGTCAGACCGAAACGCCAAGCTAAAAATCAGCCGCACCGATGCTGCAGGAGAAGGTAACAGTGTCATCGTGCAGGCCAAACATTTCTTCAGCCAGGTCAAAGAAGGCGACTATCTCTCCTACCCTGGCAGCCCCACTTGGATCTTGCCTCCTAAAGACGGCAAGCCTTTTGAACAACGCGCCTTCCTCGGCGCCGCTAAAAACTATCAGGGCAACGTCAAACTCAACGGCGGCATCGCAGGCAAACTCGGCATCAACCTCGTCGGAGCCGCCCCCGTAGAGCTGTCACTGGTTCAATAACTGGTATTAGACCTTAAATCTGCCAACTTGATCGCGGTTAACCCGAAACGAGCAATTCCCAAATTTCAGGGTTTTTATTAACTGCCTACCTCTCAAAGAAAAGCGATATATACTTCCCCATGCTCATTTCACGGTTGCAAACAACCTACTATCAATCTGATAAAAGCGGTCTTACTAAGGCACACTCCAAGTTCAAATCTCTTATATCATCGGTTACACAAAGCCGGTTTGGCAAAGCCCATCCACCCTTGAGTATCGGTATTTTAGTGCAGGGTCAACACGATAGTACTTGGCAATCTGACACAATAAGAAGACTCAGAAGTGCCGCTATACGTGCAGGACATAAGGTTCAAATAATCAAATCTGATAAATGCCAAGCTTTATATTCCACTACCAGTCAGCCAAAACTATATTATGACGAGAATCTACTAAAACTTGATGCGGTAATTCCATTGTTCGTCAATTTTGCAGAATATCCATCCAACAATCATGCTGCCAACATATTAAAAGCCATGGAAAACACAGGTGTTGTTTCACTCAATACTTCCAACAACTATCTGACATGTTTAGATAAATTCCAAACCACCATGGTGCTGCATCAAAATAAAGTACCTTTTATAAGCTCAGGCTTGGCAAACACACCGGAAGGCGTCCGGCAAATAACTGCTCGAATGAGGCTAAAGGATACAGTAATCAAAATCCTTTCTAGCGGGCAGGGTAAAGGGGTTTTTCGAGGGCAAGCCATTGAAAAAACAAATGCAATTCTTCACCAAATTTCCACCCGGTTTCAATCGTTGATCTCACCCCTAATTCAGTCAAACCCTCTGGAAAAAGGGGTGCTCATTCAACCAACCGTAACCGAGAGCTTAGGCACAGACTATCGATATAACGTTTTGGATGGAAAAGTCGTAGGTGCTTATGTAAGAAGTGCCGTTAAAAAAGAAGAGTTTCGAGCCAGCATCTCCTTGGGTGGGTCTCTGAAAAGGATATACAACTATCCCAAAGGGCATCAGAAAATTGCTGAAAACGCAGCAAAAGCATGTCGTATGGGGTTTGTAGGAGTAGACATAATCGAGACGGAAAATGGGCCAGCTATTTTAGAATTAAACCCTGCCGGTGCTGTTAATGCTGTATTTGAGTCTGATAAACCAACATTATCCGACCGGATCATCCAATACCTTGAGCAGAAAGTAGTTCATCAAGCCAAAGCTAGAATGAAAAATACTACTCATCAGTAATCAAAACTTCAGCCAACTCCTCCTGACACCCTCTCAGAACTATTAGCCCCATGATTTATATCATGAGCAATCTCTCGCTTCGGCTCGCTCACATAAATTACCCCACCCCCTGGAGCTTTCACCGGGTTGCTGGCAACAGCAATTACCTCACCAGGCTCCTTGGCATACAACGTCTTAATCGGCTGCCAAAAAACGTCTCGCAAATGCCCAATCAGCTGCCCCTTGGCAACCACATCACCCAATTTCGTTTTTAATTCAACAAGTCCACCATCATTGTGTGTGTGATTCCCGGCATACGAGCCAATTACCTTTGTTTTTGAGGATATCAGTTTAAGATCCGCTAAGTTGGTCTTGGTCCACCCCATCGTAAAAAAGGCATTCAGTAAACCATGTTTAGCCTTTTCAATTTCCTTGTACTCAAAGGCATGCGGTGAGCCGCCAATTTCAAAGGTAACCGTTGGAATACCCATTTTAACCCCTTCACTACGAAGGTTTCCTATTCTCTGCATATCCGAAGTCTCGCAAATATATTCTGGCCGACAGGCTTGAGCCATTTTCCAAGCAATGGGGTGTTTTCCATCTGCAATAATATAAGACTTCATTTTTCCCATAAATCCAAGTCCATGAAGATCAAATATGTAATCGCATTGTTTAACAATCTTGTCTGTCAAAGCTTTTGCATAGAATTCCGCCTCTTCTACTTCTCCCTTTAAACTCCCCGACATCAGGCGATTTAAATCGGCTTTGCCTTGAGTCGTACCTTGATTCTCAAACATCCGATGGTTTTGCATAAACCCTCTGATATTCATGACCGGTACGGCCAAAATAGTCCCCTTTAGGTTTTCAGGTTGAATCTTGTCAAATATTTCCCCAATCACCGGAATCCCATTCAACTCATTTCCATGAACCGCACTGGTAAGCCCTATCACCGGTCCTCGCTCTTTACCCTTTAACACCATCACCGGCACCTGCGTCCGTCCGCCCATCACATTCGGCAACAAGTTCAACCAAAAGTGATGCCGTCCTGGCGGCAGTGCCTTTAAATCCAGGCTATCCACAATCATAGGTGCTCCTATTCCTGCTGGTTTAGGCTCTACAGCCGAAAACCGAGGAAACACCTGGCTGAAGGATTGATTAAGATGGGAAAACTGAATTTTCATAGCACCATAAAACCCCAACGGGGATCAAAATTGCCCCTAAAACTCTTGCATAAAGTCACTTGCCGGTACCTCCAACAGAAGAATGCTGAACCTCTTCAGCAACTGGGGCTACTGACAAAACCAATTTCCCCGGTGCTGCAACAGGGTTAGTTGATCTAAAGACAACAATTCCTTCAAATGGAGACCGAATCGTCTCCACGTTTTCTCCAAAAACATCCTTTAGTTCAGCAACTGGAGTATTTTTGGGAATAAACTCACCCAACCGAGATTTTACGGTTAGTAATCCACCTTTTTTCAAAGTAGAAACAAACAACTCAGAATTGGTAATTTTGGTTTTCTTGCTCAATTGGTCATAGTCTGCCAAAGGTTGCTTTAACATCCTGATTTCATTCAATGCATTAAGTAAACCATGGCTAGCTCGATTAATTCGCTTTGGCTCAAATACACATGCCTGACCAATTTCTATTGTGATTGCGGGAATATATTTTTTATTGGCAATTCTCATTAAAGGCATGACCGTATGCTTTTTGGCTTTGCTGGCAATATTAATGATCACATCCGGTCGACAGTTTAATGCCATTTTCCATGAATCTGCATTGGATTTATCAGCATAGATGTAATTCAACCCTTCTCTACCTAGGCCATTACCATGTAAGTCAAAAATATAGTCACACTGATCAACAATTTTCTCTACCAATTCCTGGGCGTACATCCCAGCTTCACCTTGATTCAAGCGCCCATCCATCAAATGATTCAAATCCATCCCATCTCGATACCCATCATGGTTATCAAACAGCCGTTTGTTCTCTTGAAACCCGCGCACGTTCATCACAGGCACGGCTAAAATCGTTCCTTTCAAATTACTGGGGGTAACCGTCTCAAACAATTTTTGAATCACCGGAATCCCGTTCAGCTCATTGCCATGAATGGCACTAGTTATCCCCACAACCGGCCCCGGCTGCTCCCCCTTCAACACCATCACCGGAATCTGAGTCTGTCCACCCATGCTGTTCGGCAACAGATTCAACCAAAAGTGATGCTGCCCAGGCGCTAAAGATTTTAAGTCCAAATGGTCAACTACTTTTGGCAACTCAACCTTATTAGAAGGTTTTGGCTTTATAGCCGAAAATCGAGGTTTCGCTTGAGTGAAGGATTGATTAAGAGGAGAAAAAAGAATATTCATAAAATCTAAAAATAATTAAAATTATAAGTTTACTCTATACATTACGGGTTTCACTAGGCGTGTGCAGCACTTTTTTATCCACCACCGCCACACTCATTACAATACTGTCTGGCGCGGCAGTCGGATGGGTCCGTCGGCTCATCACAATGCCCGTTGTTGGGGATTTAAAGGTCTGAACAGGCCGCCCAAACACATCTTTCATATCAGCAACCGGTTGGTTTTCTGTCACCAACTCCCCATCCTTTACCCCCATCGTCATCAGCCCCCCATAATTGTCCGTATAGACATTGTGGTATTCACTGGCAACATAGGTACTAGCTTTCAATTTTGTCGAATCGACCACAGGCCGGGACAAAATATTCAAATGATGTAATGCGTTCAGTAGCCCCTGGACCGTCCGCTGGATTTTGTCGGCCTCAAACCTTTTTGTCATACCAATTTCCACCGTCACGGCCGGAATTTTTCGTTCATCAGCCAACCCTTTCAGGGTTAATCCATTTGACCTTATAGGGGTTCTGGCAATAACCAGGTCCGGACGGCAATTCAACGCCATTTGACAGGACATCGGATTCTTTTTATTGGCGTAAACATAGTTCACCCCAGATGTACCGGACACCACACAATGAAGGTCAAATAAATACTCAAATTGGTCCACCACTTTCTCAAGCAGGGCCTTAGTATACCTACCAGCTTCCCCTTTCCCATAAGGAGCCCCCATCAGGTGGTTCAAATCAATTCCATCTTGTAGGTCGTCGTGGTTATCAAACAGCCGCTTATTCTCCGTAAACCCCCTCACATTCATCACTGGTAGGGCTAAAATCGTGCCCTTCAAATTTTCCGGCGTGATCTTGTCAAATAATCCCCAAATCACCGGAATCCCATTCAATTCATCGCCATGAATCGCACTACTCACCCCCACCACCGGCCCCGGCTGCTCCCCTTTCAACACCATAACGGGGATCTGCGTCTGCCCACCCATACTATTAGGCAACAAATTCAACCAAAAAGAATGTCGTCCCGGCGCCAACCCATTCAAATCCAAGTGATCCACCACTTTCGGCAGCACAGGCGTTCCAGACAAGCTTGCCTGTTGTTCCACAGCCGAAAACCGCGGAAAAGCCTGATGATGTTGTTGATTTAAAGGGGAAAACAGAATCTTCATGGCACCATGAAACCCCAAAGAGGGTCATAATTGCACATGGTCCGGTTAAAAATTTAAAAACTGTTACCGTGGATACCCGCCACTAGGTTGCTTACTCTGTTGAATTCCCGGCGAAGGCGCCTTTGATGAACCATCTCCAGCCTCAATGGCCCCGGTATCGACTAGCACACTAATTTTCATATCATTAAAGTCCAAGTCGTTTAAATCATCCGCACTCAACCGCAGTTTCACACATTTCTCGCTGTTAAACCCGTCAATAGCACAACTGGCAGGTCGTTCCGCCACTTCCTGCTTCAACCGGCTCTGCAACCACTTCTTCCGGCCACCTTTAGTGCCTTGCTTCTGCTTTTTATGCTCAGCCCGCAGGTAATAGGTCATATACTTATCACTGGCCGGCAACTTCAGGGTCTCGCCTTGCTTGCCCCACACCGCGCCAATACGCTTCAGGTTCCTGGCAGTGGTAGGTTTCGTCGCATCTTTGGCCAGCACCTGCACATTCTGCATCCAGTAGGCCGGGGCATCATCAATATGAACCACCCCACCATTGCCGGGAGGCACCGTAATCCCCACAGTCCACACCGGGTTCTCCTTACCACCGGGAGTCGGGGCAGTATAAAAGGCTAAAGCTTTTTTCTTGGTTTCATCAGCAGACTGTTCTGCCGGGGTTTTTTCGGCTGGCGGCGGCACCGGCGCCTGGTTTTCCTTCACTTTTAACGCCATCATCGCCGTAGCAGCCTCATCGTCCGGCTGTCCGGCAAGCTTTTTAGCCTCATCATCAACCGCAAGATCACTATCGGCCAGGTTCTCTTCCAATTCATTATCATGCCCCGCAACTCGGGCAAGGTTATCACCCACAGAATCCATACCAGAATTTTGCGCCATGCTATCTACATCCATAGGCGTGGTCACATTATCCACCCGGTAATACTGCTGAATCCGAAAATACCCAAATAAGCTCAGGGCCAAAATGACTAAACCCAGTAATAAAAACGGAAGCGTGTTCTTTGCCATGCCAAAACCTCTACATGCGCCATATAAGTAAACACCACCTTACCATCAACACCAACCTTTGTCCTCCTGCTGCAAACCAACCCCCATCCAACATTATGTACACTTAACGTTGCATTTCGGCAAAACACCCATACGCTCCATATATCCTCAGAAGAACCTCCACATGCCCAGAACTTTAAACAACTTCATATTCCCATTATCCATGTCCTATCGTTGAGACATGGGACATATCACCGAGAGCTGTAACCATTTCCTCCAAAGCTTTTCAGCCAAATGTCCCATTTTTTCCATTTTTTTAAATGGGACATTTTGGGCCGTGAAAGAGCTTAAGCAGAATGTGCTATGGCGAAGCAGACACAAGGAACGAGCAGCGGAGGCAAGGAGCGTACAAGTAGTACGTGACGCCGCCGAACAGCACAGTGACGAAGTAGATGCGAGTCAGAGTGCATTCTGCTTAAGCTCGAAAAAAGCCTCCGATAAAAAATCGGAGGCTTTGCTCGGGTGCAAGGATTCGAACCTCGGAATGGCTGGACCAAAACCAGCTGCCTTACCACTTGGCGACACCCGAATAGTACGCTTTCAAAGTGACTTTCCACTTAACTGGGCAAGTCAGACCGTCATTCTAATCGACCCGCCAAACCACTGTCAAGAATCCAACTCTACCAGCCCGGCAACCTCACCCAAAAGCATTAACCGGCAAACCAGGTCGATGAAACAACCGGTTCAAATCCTGAGTCTGAATAGTATGGGCAATGGGACGCCCATGCGGACACGTCCAGGGCAATGTACACCCCAACCAATCCTCAATCACCCGGTGCATCTCCTCTGTGGTCAATCCATCTCCGGCTCTAACCGCACTATGGCAGGCCAAAGTGGCAATCAAATGATCCAAATCCAAGGTCATTTCCCCAGTCTCTTCCAGTTGCACCAGCAACGATTCAAACATCCCATCGGGCTCACGGCCTTCATAAATCAACGGAACTCCCGTCAGCACCACCAAATCTCCACTCCCGTCAGTAGATTGAAGTTCATACGTAAACCCCAAGGCCTCAAAGCGTTCTCCATTTTCCCGTAACAACGCTGCCTGGGTCGGCGTCACCACCAAAGGCTCAGAAGCCAACAACGTCTGCCGGTCCGGCGTTTCAGCAAAAGTATTTTGCTTCAACGCCTCAAAAAACGTCCGTTCACTGGCAATATGCTGATCCACCACCATCAACCCCTGCGGCGTTTCCAGCAAAATATATGTATTAAACAACTGTCCAACCACCCGAAACCCGGCTTTAGGGGCTTCAGAAGATGCTGCTGTATCCCCATCAATGGTCATTGGTTGGTAAAACGCCATTGCCGCATCACTGGCGCCAGAATCCGGTCGGCGTACATAACCTCCCTGCGAACCACCAGATAATCCGGAAGATGAATACGTTCCGGGCGAAAACCCACCCATACCACTACCAGCAGAACCAGGAGGAACCATCGCCGCCGATAACTGAACCGCATCACCATCAGTACTGGCAGGCGCAGACCAGTTCCCGCCTTCCAACATACCGGCCCGAAACGTGTCGTGACCATGATTCGACAACGTCTGCTGAATAGCATGTTTCACAAAGCTAAACACCGCATTCCCACTCACGTACCGAACTTCACGCTTCGCCGGATGCACATTCACATCTACCTCATCCAACGGCAAATTAAAAAACAGCACTCCCACCGGAAACTTCCCGTGCGGCATCAACGACTCGTACGCCGACAACACCGCCTTGGCCAACACCGGACACCGAACAGCCCGACCGTTCACAAACAGATATAGCCATCGTTTGCTGCTTTTCAGCAGATCCGGCGCCGACGCAAACCCCACCATGGTATACCCGGCATCAGGATCCTCCTGCTTTACCGGCAACAGCCGCTCCAAATCCTTCTTCAAGTTCAACACCTCACCCACGGCAATTTTCAGCGTACCACTACCGCTGGTCTTTAATACCTGTTTGTCACTCACCGTCAAGGTAAACCGCACTCCCGGATGAGATAGGGCTAAGTACTCCACCATCTCTTCCAAATGGCCCAGCTCCGTCTGAGGCCGCTTCAAAAACTTCAACCGCGCCGGCGTGTTATAAAACAACTCCGTCACTTCCATCACCGTCCCCACAGCACAGCCTGTATCAGAGACCTCTCCAACTCTTCCCTGCTGCGGATCAAACACAACCTTAGTTCCAGTTGCATCCTGCACCGTCCGGGTTAAACACGTCACCTTGGCCACAGCGGAAACACTGGCCAACGCCTCGCCACGAAACCCCAGAGTGTGTATCGCATCTAAATCATAGCTATCATTGAGTTTGCTGGTGGCATGATTTTGAAACGCCAGCAACGCATCTTCCCGAGTCATTCCACTGCCATTATCGGCAATCCGCAAAGTTCTCCCTCCGGCGCCGGCAAAAATATCCACCCGGCTCGCCCTAGCATCTAAGGCGTTTTCCACCAACTCCTTCACCACCGACGCTGGCCGCTCTACTACCTCCCCGGCGGCAATCCGGTTCACCACCTCCGGCGGTAATACCCGAACGGGTTTACCTACGGTGGACTGGGAAGGTGTCGATCCTGAATCTGACTTAACGGCCTGCATACTCATGAACGGCATTATAGATCGACCTTTTTCTATTTAATAGAATCGGTTTGACATCTTCAAACCGTTTCCCTAAAATTCGCCCTACACATTCTTCCAGTGGTTTACAATGTTCTAGAGCAGTAACAGAATAAAGACCGCCTCATCGTGAATACCACCGATAAACCAGCCAGACTAAAGTTAGATGATGCCCTCCGGCAGTGTCTGGAAAAAACCCAGGCAGGTCGGCTTACATGGTCCAGACAACAATCGCTGACTGAAGCAGGGCAAGACATTTGCGATACCCTCGAAACATCATTCTCTAGCATTCAAATTCAACTGCAAGGGTTCCGGCCTGTCCAAGAAAAACGTCTCTTCCCCAATCGCCTAACAGGTTGGGCGTTAACTGTCACCTTTACGCGCCGCACTAAAACCAAGCGCTGTTATAAGCTTGAGGGAAAGTTTTTATCCCTCACTAAAAGCGATTCATCAAACCCACTTTTATCCAGCCTGTTTCTTGAAGCCTTCAAATCCCAGTACAAACCGGCACAAAAACTGGTTCCCTTTGTACAAGCACTAACAGATCAAGTCGCCCACGGAGGAGCCACCCTGGTCTCCTACAACTTCCACGACGCCATCTTCAACCAACGACGGACTCAAAATACCAAAATACTCCAAATCGGCCGCAGCCAACCCTATTTGGAAATTGCCCGCCAAAAGAACCAGTTGGTTTTCTCAATCATCGACAATGGCACTCGCCGTAGCTTAAACGAAAATATTTTAAGTTACCCCGACTTAAAACACGCCTTAACAAACCTCATGCAAGCCGCCGCCTGCACATCCCCTATGCCGCAATGGCTTTTTAGTCGTTAGACTTAACAATCATGCAATAAAGTTAATTACGAATAAAACTAGTTCTTGGCTAACGCTAGTTGACGCAACTGTTTAAACAACGCCACTTCTTTTTCAGATGGCGGATCCGGTAGTTTAACTTTCGTCCGTACTAACAGATCTCCGATCTCCTTACCCTCTTTATCCGGTAACCCTTGGCCTTTTAATCGCATCAGCCGGTCCGGCTTGGTCATGGTTGGGATCTTCAGTGCCACTTTACCGTACAGGGTAATAATGGTTACCTCCACCCCCAATACCAGATCCTGGGGGTACAGGTGAAAATCATAATATAGATTCAGCCCATCCGGTTCAAAGTGAGGATGCTTGGCGTATTTCACAATGAGAAACACATCCCCGTTTTGTCCGCCCGGCCCTTTTTTCCCTTCACCACTCAGGCGAACTTTCTGTCCAGGCTGAACGCCTTTAGGTATATCTACAGTTACTCGCTTACCAGAGTGCGTCAACTGTACTGATTTAGAGGCGCCCTTGGCTACTTCCTCCAACTCCAACAATAGTTCCTGCTCCACATTCAAAGTCTGAGCAGCACTACCACTCCTTGATGGCGTTGGCCCCGCACTGTAAGCATTGGCTTGGGCTTGTGTATAAGGTCCGGCTGCTCTGGCTCTTGCTCTGGCGCCACCACCCATTCCTGGCTGCATCCCAGGGGGCATACCTTGCATCTGACCGAACAGCATTTCAAAAAAGTCCGAGAATCCACCATTTGGGCCGCCAGCAAAGCCATATTCGCCAAACACACTCCCTAAATCATCCAAATTGATGTTCACTGACTCCTGCCCGGGAGGCCGGTTAAAATTAGCCCCATGGCGCCACCCCGAACCAAGCTGGTCATAATATTTCCGCTTCTGCTGGTCTCCCAGTACCTCGTAGGCTTCGTTAATCTCCTTAAAGCGCTCAGCTGCGCCAGTGGTCTGGTTCACATCCGGGTGATATTTTCGGGCCAATTTCCGGTATGCAGACTTAATCTCTTTCTCCGTCGCCGTCCGGGATACCCCTAGAATCTTGTAATAGTCTTTATACTGAACAGACATGATTTCATCAACTTTCTGATAACACAGCCCAGACAACCATTATAATGCCTCCACACCAAAGCGCCCCTGAAACTTAAGGATGATTTTATGAACCTTGTCACAACTTCATAAAAATTTTGCGTGTATTGAAATCGGTGCAGGTAAGCAGGAAGGCTATACACCGAAAGCTCATTAGAGGGAGATAACCTTTTCTTACCAGATAGTTTATGAACCCTTAAAAAAACAGGGAATAACCCCTAAAAACCCAGCGTGAGCTTGTGTCGATTTGTATCTCCTACTTTTGTATTTTGGGCAGGGATGCACTAAAATTGCTTGCGATTACGCCAGCCCTCAATTGGCTTGCACGTAAGTTTGATGAGTAGATGGTATTTGTACTGATATTCGGAGGCTAGACCCTTAATGAAGCGCCCCATCAACCTATTATTGTCGGTTTTCCTAATGATGTTTGTCATCAGCAGCAACACCGCAGTCATGGCAAAAGATTATTCCTGGTGGAACCCCATGCGGTATTTTAAATCCCAACCCGCAAAAACACCCACTACGGAAAAAAAGGCAAACACCCCCAAAACGGAAAAACCCAACCCCAACACCAGTAACATTAAAGAACATACCACCGATCATCTGGGCGCCCGAATCGACACGCAGAAGGGCACCATTTATATAGAGCTTTACCCTGAAGCTGCGCCTAAAACGGTTAAAAACTTTGTAAAGCTTGTCAACAGTGGCTTTTACAACGCTCCTAACATGAAGTTCCACCGGGTGGTAGAAGGTTTCGTGGTCCAAACCGGCGACCCAACCGGCACCGGCTACGGCGGATCCGATAACAAAATCCCCCTGGAAGTAGACAACAAACTGTCCCACAAGCATAAAGGCATGGTCGCCATGGCCCGAGGGCCATCTCCAAACAGCGCCACCAGTCAATTTTACATTACCTTAGATTCTCACCCCCACCTGGACGGCAAATACGCCGTCTTCGGCAAGGTCATTAAAGGGCTGGATATTGTGGGAAAAATCGAGAAAAACGACCGGGTTTACAATATTCAAACCATTGATACCTCAAAGGTAACCCCGGATCCGGAAACTCAAAAACAATCCTTCGCCGCGCCCCTTAAAAAGATGTTCGGCGCTAAAGCAACCCCATAAGCGTTACAAAAACCATTACAATAAGGACTATTGTTCATGGTTTATAGTGGTAATCGTTTTATGCGGTGGCAGTATCAAAAACAAAATAGTGTGATAAGCGCACTGGCAATATTATTTGCTGCCAGTGCTCTTTCCCTTAGCGGCTGTGGTACACAGGCACCTACTCAAAAAGCATATATTGAAGATCCCGATCCCATTAAGCATCCGGCCCTGCTACCACCAGTTCCAATGACGGCAGACTACAAAGCACCAGCCCCCTTAAAACACTCCGGTAAGTCCCACGTTAAAAACGTGCCTAAAATTCCAACGGCTCTCAAAACCTCAAAACAGCCAGAAAAACCTCCAGATCCCATAAAGTCCACAACGATGCAAAAGAAATCAGATCTCCCAGAACCTTCTACGACTCCTCCTGAAGCCGCGTATAAATCTCTGCTGGATAAGATGCAACCCAAAAAAGAAAAAGAAGCGACACAATTGGGCAAGAACAAATCAAACGCTCCTGTCCAAACCCCAGTGGCGCCAACAACAAAATCTACCCCTTCCAACAAACAAACCTCAAAAAAAACAACCTCTAATACATCAGCAACAGAGTCAGCACCCAACATAAAAACCGATCTCCCCGAGCCACCCAATCCTGCAGCAAAAAAAACGACAGCCCCTAAAGCACCCGCAGCTCCCAAGGCTCCACAAGCACCTCAGGCAACCAGAAGCTCCCCTACCTCTAAACCCTCCGGCATCCGAGTACCACAATAGTTTTCTGAAGAAATTAACCTACCAAACCGCTTTGAATAGTCTGTAACCAAAACCGAGGGCGTGCAGATGGATTATCCAAGGCTGTTTCAAACCCCAGCACACCACTATATTCCAGCTTGTTAAACTGAACCTTGGGTGTCAAATATTCCAGGTTAGACTGTTCTAAAGGCAACTGCTTAAACAAATTAATCACCGGCTTCCAACTGCCGGTGTTAAAGTAATACCCACTTTCACTCAACGGGGTCACCGACGGTGCATGGGTATGGCCAAAGGCAATAAACTTATATCCCCACTCTTTGTGGAGCTTTTTAGCTTGCTCTAACTGATGCTTGTTAGAGTGACTGCGCCGAGCAATAAACGACACCAAGAAAGACACAATGGGCAAACTCCCCGGTAAATGCACCCACCAATGCACCAAAGAAGTCATAAATTCCCGGGGAAAGTTTAATTTCTCCAACAGTGGCCGAGTCGTGTTTTTGTCCAACACCTCCGCCACCACCGATAAAATAATCTCATTAATGGGCTTTTCTTTCCCCTTATTTTCAATGTGCTTACGGTAGCGGCTAGCAACACTTTCAATCCACAATGGAATCAACGATAAGGGGCGTAAATACTCAATATCATGCAATTGCAACCGCAATTCCTGAATCACCAAGCTGGAGTAGCCATAATCCGCCAAGCTATTCACCACTTTCTCCACAAACCGGTTAATCAGCAGCATATTAATGTAGTCACCCAATGGATGTTTGATATGGTCATTGGCCCGATTAAAAGGATCAAAATTATGGCCGTGGGCCACATACAATCCCAATTCAGGCACAATTAACTCATCGCAAAACGTCAGCCGCTCCGGATGCTCCGGGCACAATTGTTCCCGCAAATAATCCTGCATCGCCGGAAACAATTGCAACATATGATCATGATTACCAATAACATAATTCACTTGCCCCTGAGGCGTCGCTAGCACTTGACGCATCTCATCAAAAATCGCGGCATTGTTTTCCAAAATCCGTTTCAACAACTCCCGAAGCGCCTCTTCGGTTTTAGCATCCTCCACTTCCCATGGCATAAAGGGTTCAAACCACGAGCCGGTAATATCAATAATGTCCCCATTCAAAATCAACCGGATCTGCACCGACGGATCCGCCATATCCTGTCGCAACTGACTCAAAAAATCCCGGAAATGCCGCCGTCTGGGATTCTCATGAAACATCTCATGATCAAACGGATGATCATTTAAATGGACATCACTCACCAAATAGGCCTTTAAAAGCCTGCTTCCCGGTTGCCGGGCTTTTTGCTGATGGTGCTCCCCCGTATGGT
>JAHQWC010000055.1 GCA_019634025.1 Vampirovibrio sp. | reverse complement strand
CCCCCCCCCCCCCCCCCCCCCCCCCATGCCAGCTCTGCTGGCTATCTACCAGATGACGCATAGGAAATATTTTGACCTTGTAAATAAACGGTGTTTTCAATCATTAAAGGTCTTCGCCGAACCAACGGCTGATACTTGCCCATGGGGTTTCTGGCAAAGCCAGTAGCAGATGAAACGCCTTTCATCTGCCCCTGTTCCGCCATCACCTTCTTCTTCGTAAACCAAAAATTCAACAACGGCATGGTCACCCCCAACGCCGCCGCCGTGCCCAACAATCCAATCCAAAAACTCCGCCGGGCAAGCTTATAAGCCATGCTCGTCTTATCCTCCACCTGGGCATACACTTCGTGTAGCGGTATAGCCCTCGGCAAGCCGGTCCATTTGCCCTTCCGCACAATCGCCGCGTCTAACTTGTGCTTGCGCTGCAATACCTTGGCCGCCACCCCAGAAATCAGGTCATCTCCAAAAAAGAAGAAGAAATCAAACGCCAGCATCCTGGTAATCTTCTCCCGCATCTCATGCTTATCCCGCGACGATAAAATCGTCGCCGGCGCCCAGTTGGTCAGGTTCGACGACAACAACACCCACTTACTCATAAAAATGGCGTCGGTGTAATTAAACGCCTTCACCCGCTCTTTTAACCATCCCATAGCCCCTTTTGTTTTCTTGCTCCGCAACACGCCTAGCAGCGCCAACGGAAACAACAATGCCCCGCCAAACCCGATACTTAACGACGCAATTTTTCGCAAATCCTTGGTTTTTTCGTATCCGGCGCTCTGACTTTCCAAATATTCTTTGTTGGCATACTTAAACTCGCCTGAAAACCCTTTCTGCCCAGACAATTCTTCCGTTACCCAGTTCTTAATCCAGGCATACCCTTGGTTCTTGCTGGCCAACAACAGTAAGTCAATCCAAACAATCAACAACTTCCCCCACAAAATGCTCTTGGCCAGGTCTGGGGTTAAATGTTTAAAGTGAGTCAACCCAAACTGTTCTGCCTTTTTCCGGCTTTTTCCTTGGGTCAATCTGGCTAATGTGTTGCTGTGCTTCGCCTTATCTAACCATTCAAAGGGCATCGACAGCAGCGTATTACGGTTGGCCGCATTCTTGATAATCCCGGCGTTCCCGTATTTTTTCGCCAGATACTTGGAATGGTAAAACCGGTTCACCCCCCGCTCCACCACATACGGAATCACCAACCCCGCCGACAACCACCCTGCCCAGTCCAATGCATTTTCCAGCCGCTCAAAGTTATTCCGGGCAATAATCACCGACCATGACGAGTACCCCAATGTATCGATAACAAACCGGTTTAGTAGCTGGTTCTCGTTGATCTTTACCGAAAACGGCATCACCGAAGATGAAACAGGACCTCCCACCCCAAACCGGGTTTCAGGTGTTGGATGAGAGACTGGGGCCATGCCCTGTATGGATTGCAAAGATTGCATCAGGAAAAATTCAATACCTTTGAGAAGTCAGATCTCCTAATACTACAACAACCGTATTAAAGGAATACCATGCGTTGACAGCCTTCCCAACCGCATTACCTTTAAAATAAAAAGCCCAATAAAATGATAGGGAGGGAACATCAACAGAACACTCAAAAAGATCCCAAAGATCCCAAAAAAGGTTTAAATCGGATCCCAAAGATCCCAAAATAGATTTAAATCAGATCCCAAAGATCCCAAATAAATTTTTATAGCTCAAAAAACTCGGCCACCTGTCCGGCATCTGCGGGCAGCTTGGCCAACTGGGCGTTGCCGTGCTTAATGGCATTGTCCGGATCCTTCAATCCGTTCCCCGTCAACACACAGGCCACCGTCGATCCTGCTTCCACCAATCCCTGGCTGGCAGCCTTAAACAACCCGGCCACACTGGCCGCGCTGGCAGGCTCGCAAAACACGCCTTCGCGTCCGGCCAAAAACCGGTAGGCGCTTACAGTGTCTTCATCCGTCACAAAATCAATCTTCCCGCCAGACTCATCCCGGGCCGCTTCGGCAGGACCCCAGCTTGCCGGGTTGCCAATGCGAATAGCCGTGGCCAGAGTTTCCGGGTTCTCAATCTTCTTGCCCTGTACAATGGCCGCCGAACCTTCGGCTTCATAGCCAAACATCTTAGGCCGGTTGCTCACAATGCCGCGCTCAGCATACTCTTTGTAGCCTTTCCAGTATGCGGTAATGTTTCCGGCGTTGCCCACAGGTATAAAGTGATAATCAGGTGCTTTACCCAGCACGTCACAAATCTCAAAGGCCCCGGTCTTCTGGCCGTCAATACGGTACGGGTTAATAGAGTTCACAATGGTGGCTTTCCCACTCTCTCCAAGGGCCCGCACAATATCCAGCGCCTGATCAAAGTTACCTGCAATCTCTACAATGGCCGCGCCATACAAAATAGCCTGCGACATCTTGCCCAATGCCACCTTGCCTTCCGGCAAAATTACCAGGGTTTTCAGCCCAGCCCGGGTGCCGTAGGCTGCTGCGGCTGCGCTGGTGTTGCCGGTGCTGGCGCAGATAATGGCTTTGGCCCCGTCTACCTTGGCTTGGCTCACCGCATAGGTCATCCCCCGATCCTTAAAGCTACCGGTGGGATTTAAGCCTTCATACTTCAAAAAGACTTTCACGTCGGGCAAATTGTAAGCTTCCCCCAAATGCCACGCCACCGCCGGTGCCGGAATCAACGGCGTGTTGCCTTCTTCCAGGCTGACAAAAGGGTAATCTGACCCAAAGGGGTAAAAATCTTGATACCGTTCCAGAATGCCTGCCATATCTTATGTTACCCCTTACAGCACCCGGATCATGGCGCCAATAGACTGAGTCGTTGGCTGGGCTTCAATGTCTTTTAAGGCGGCCTGCATCTCTCCTTCAGTCACCTCGTGGGTCAGCAGTACAATGCAGGCATTGCCATCTGCATGGGTTCCCTGCTGCATCACCGAATCCAAACTCACGCCATGCTTGCCGCAGGCCTGGCCCAAGTTCCCAATGACCCCTGGGGTATCGGCAGTATTCACCTGAATGTAATACCGGTTGGTGGTATTCTCAATAGAAGAAAGGGGGGTGGATCCCTGGTATTCAAAGGTCATCGAAGGAATGGGATCGTTGCCTTTTAGCAAGCCTCGGCATACCGCCAAAATATCGGCGCATACGGCGCTGGCGGTGGGCAGTTCTCCGGCGCCCTTGCCGTAAAACATCACATCTCCCACAGCATCGCCCAACACCCACAGGGCGTTATATTCGTTTTCCACATTGGCCAACGGATGATGTTTGGAAACCAACATGGGATGCACCCGGATATCTGGGTTAGAGTCAGCACTCTTTTTCGCAAGGGCGATGAGCTTAATCACGTACCCTAACTTATCTGCGGTTTGAATATCTTCAGCAGTAATGCTGCGGATACCTTCACAATGTACATCCTCTGGGTTTACCGATTGGTTGAAGGCGATGGAAGAGAGAATGGCGATTTTGTACGCAGCATCAAACCCATCCACATCATTGGTGGGATCGGCTTCAGCAAACCCTTTTTCCTGGGCGGTTTTTAGCGCGGTTTCAAAATCCCAGCCTTCCTGGCTCATCTTGGTCAAAATATAGTTAGTGGTGCCGTTCAAAATACCGGCCATCACTTCCACCTGGTTGGCGGCCAAAGAGAGTTTCAGCGGCATAATAATGGGGATACCCCCAGCCACAGCGCCTTCAAACAACAGCCGGACGTTCTTTTTGTTGGCCAATGCCAACAACTCTGCGCCGTGCTTGGCAATCAATTCTTTGTTGGCGGTAATCACATGCTTGCCGTTTTGTAAGGCTTCGGTAATCAGATTCTTAGCGATATCCACCCCGCCCATCACCTCAATCACCACCTGAACAGAAGCGTCCCGCACCACCTCAAAGGGATCGGCGGTAATCAAATCAGCATTCAATCCCTCAACCTGCCGGGCTTTTTGAGTATCGCGCACGGCAATCTTCTCAAACACCAATTCCGGGTGGCGTTCCAATACTTTGTACACACCGGTTCCCACGGTGCCAAAACCCACCATGCCTAGGTGAACTGTGTTTACACCGGTGGTTGGGGTTGTGTTGCTTTTATCGAGCATCGTTTCCATAGACGCGCCTATATCGCTTTCTTACCAGGTGAGGAATAGACCTCGGAGGAGGTCTCATTGTTATAACACAACCAGGAGAGAAATAATTTGAGTTATTAACTAAATATGAATTATTTATGGAACGCTAAGGGTAAATGACATAGCGTGAGGCCAACACACTTTCCGCCTGTCTCTTGGAACCTTTGGTTTCGTTGAAAGGCTTGGGTGGCCTCAAACAACGTGGCGCCAGTGGTCTTAATATCATCCAATAGCAAAATAGTAGGCGAGAATTCATCTTGTTTAAATCCTGCCGGATACCCAGTAGCCAAGCTGCCGGCCATATTTTGCCACCGTTGCCGTTTATGGGCTAAGGTGTGTTGGGCTTCGGTTTCCCGCTGCCAGTCTAAACCGTGGGGTACATAAGGGTACCCGAACATGGCAGCAAACGTTTTGGCCAAAGGGCCTAAGTGGGGACGATGGTGTGGATTGTTCTGACGGGGTGGAATGGGCACGACATACACCGGTGGCTTTATGAGGGTCGGCTGTTTTTCCAAGAGGCTCTGCCAATACTGAATCCATAAATCCGCCAAAGGCCCTTTATAGTGGGTTTGGTGTTCAAACTTATAGGGATACAGCCATTTTTTGAGGGGCAGGTTAAATTGGCAGGCCGTATACACTGGGCTTTCTCCCAATATACATAACGGCTCCGGTTTTCGGATGCCAAACCGTTGGGTGCATGGCGGGCAATATAGCGCCGGAGGCTTTAGTGCAACGCCGCACCCGCTGCACATTTCGTTTTGCAGGGAACGTTTGAGTTTTTCAACAACACCTGAGAGAACAATCATTGCTTAATCTTAACAAAATGTTGTTTTCGTCCCAAACATCAATACGGTATGAATAGAGAAAAAACAGAGTGATTTAGCGGTGAGTAGAGGAAAAGCGTTTTTTCATGTTCGACGTAGTCTACAAAACAGAAAGGTTTACCCAGGTGCTGGACCATACCTTAAAGGTTTTAAAACCCCTGTTTGGGTGCGGGCATTTTAAAACCCCTTTATGCGAAGGCAAGGCATTTTGCCCGGATTGTGGCCGTGGGGTGGTGTTGACCTGGGTGCGGTTGCGGTGCAGTGGGTGTCATCAAATCCGGGACGGTCAGTATTTTTTGCGTCGGGTGGTTCCGGCATCACGGTGTTGTACCCACTGTGGGGATGTGGCCGTGACCATGGAACGGCTGGAATCCCCCGAGTATGTGAAAGTGACCCGAGCGCTTTTACTCATTGAGGAAGAAGAAGAGTTTCTCCAGCAAGCCGGACATACGTCATGGGCACAGTCCACCGCTGCCTGGGTAGATCGGGAATGGTCACAACTGCCAAGGCTCTTGCCTGCCTCATAAATTGATTGCCATGGTGAAACCGGGGTAGGCAAGAAGGAAACAGCTGAGAAATAGTAATTAGAATGAGAAGATCCCTTATTGCCGAAGGGGCAGAGCCCCTCGATGAACACGCAGGTGCGTGTTAGGCGAAGGTCTTAAACGTCAGATCGATGTTTTTGTTGATAACCTTTTGGACCGCATCAATTTCGGTCTGCACCGCTTCCTGCTGAGAGTCTACCCGCCGGAGTTGTAGCTCCAAGCCTTGATCCAGACTTT
The DNA here is from genome assembly GCA_019634025.1 of Vampirovibrio sp. Lineage (GTDB taxonomy): Bacteria > Cyanobacteriota > Vampirovibrionia > Vampirovibrionales > Vampirovibrionaceae > JAHQWC01. The sequence continues at coordinate 44,307 of JAHQWC010000055.1, read as the reverse complement.
GCAGGGCGTTGATCCGGAGCTGAATCTGGATGGACTCCGCCGAATCCGGCTCCAGGTTAGAGGCAACGGTAAACAACTGGTTGGTAATGTTGGCAATCTGTAACCGCGATTGGTTAATTTGCTGTCCGGTAAGCTCCAAATCGCTTTTTCTGGCGGTCAGCAGTAAAAATCTTGCCTGGCTGGCAGCTAAACCCATCGTATCGTCTCGCTTGTCTAATTGAAAAGCCTAATTAAGCTTCTTCCTCACAGCAGTTGGAAAAAAATCCATTAATCAAGTTATCGGCACAGAATCTAGAACCTTTAGTGCTTCGTATAAAAAGGGTCCTGTCCACAAACCCGGTGACTTCAACATCCGAGCATGCTTTCACCCATGAACTGTGGTATACGATTATGAATGTAGTGGGATTCCCCTGCTTCGCAACATATGCATACTCACCCTACCCCTCAACTCTGGTACCGTTTGATGGTTTCCTCTGATCCCACATCTTCTGCTCTCCCTCCTGAAGCCCTTCGTCCTTTGGAAGCTCCGGTGCAGGAAGTGTTCTCCTCTATCCAGGGAGAAGGCGTGTACGTGGGGAAACGGCAAATCTTTATCCGGTTTGCCCATTGCCACCTTAAGTGTCACTACTGCGATACCCCCATGACGACTCCCAGTGGACAGTGCCAGGTTGAAACAAACCCTGGATCTTCTGAGTTTAAGCATCTGGAAAACCCACTTTCAATAGACAGCTTGTTGACGGTTCTAAACGACTTATATCAAACCGCCCCTCACCACAGCATTAGCTTTACCGGCGGCGAACCACTGTTGTATCACCTGTTTTTAAAAGAGCTCTTTCCCCAGGTCCGGCGATTTACCCAAACCTACCTCGAAACTAGCGGAACTCAACCCGAAAACCTAGTCTCAGTGCTGAATCATACCGATATGATTGCAATGGATATTAAGCTTCCCTCCACCACCGGCGAGCCGCAACGGCTAGAAGATCACCGCCGGTTCTATCAATTGGCGGCTAGCCGCCTCGAAACACAGGTGTTTATCAAACTGGTGTTTAACGCCACCACTACTGATGAAGAAATTCACACGGTGGCCGATATTGTGACCAATCGAAAGACGCCGATTATTTTGCAGCCTGAAACCTGCCTGACGGATAACACCGTTACCCTGGATCATCGTCGGATGGTTGAGATTGAAACCCTGTTAACAAAGGTATTTCAAGATGTTCGGGTGATTCCGCAGACGCACAAAATGCTGAATGTGTTATGACCTATTTCTGCCATCCTTTTGGAACTCGGGTTTTGGTATAATCTTGTCATTGTTACCTAGGCTAACCAGAGAGACAGGTTTATATGACGGCCCCTTCCGATACGGCATTATTCCACAAGGAATCAGAGATCAAGCGCGCCAACCGGTTTGCCATTATTACCTATGCCGGGGTGTTTTTAACCTTTGTTACCCTGTGCGCCATTGCCGTGACCTGCGTGGTGATGTTTGATCCCACGTTCAAGCGTGCAGATAACCCCAGGGCTATTGGGCCATCGGTGAGTGGGCCGGATGTACAGCCAACGGAGTAACGTCATTGCGAGACGAGTGGCAGCGAGTCGTGGCAATCTTGTAGCGGGATCACGTTAGTGCAAAGGGAGCAAAGCTTGTCTTTGTCCCGGAGCAAGATTGCCACGTCCCGTTGGTCCTCGCAATGACGATTTACTTTGAAGACTTCCGCTTACTCGGACGTTTTTCAAAGATCATCACGTATTCATGTTTAAAGATATAAAACCCGCCGGCTAAGGCACGGTAGCGCCATAGGTTACTGGTGCGGCCTTTGGCTTTTTCGTTGCCGGAGACGTTTTTGACGATAATGGACTTGGTGGTGAATCCGGCCCGGTTCATCCGATCCATGCAGTAGAATCCCAAGGGAATCCACTCTCCATCGGTGTATTTATCCCCAATCACTAAGGCGGCGTAGCGGCCTGGTTCCAAAAATTCATAGCCCAGACGGCAGACCTCTTCAAACTGGTCTAAAAAGGCTTCAGTCGATCCGGTGTTGGACAGATCGGCTTCGGCTTCGGAGAATTTGATGATATCTGCGTAGGGTGGATGTAAAAATAGAAACTGGGCTTGATCTTGTGTGAACTTTTTTAAACTTCGCCGAATCGCCTTACCGGTCCACCCGTGATTGGCGCTATCCCCGTTAATGACTTCTACCAAGTCATCTTTACCCTGCTCTTTTAGCTTTTCTCTGACATATTCTGCCATTTCAGGCTTCAGCTCTACCCCAATCTCCCGACGCCCCATATTGGCGGCTTCAATGGCTGAGGTGCCGGAGCCTAAAAACAGGTCCAGAACAACGTCGTCTTTTTTGGTGTAGCGCGTTAACAGCTGGGTAAGTATTTGAGGCACACAATTGCCGTGGTAATCCAACTGGTGACCGTTTTGGCGATCCCGACTATTGAACATCCACAAGGATCCCGTCTCTACGTCGGGGTAATCCCGCCAGTTACTTAACTCAATATCACTATAGGGAAGGGTTTTAGGCGGTTTCTGTGGGGCGTTAGCAGGCTGGTTTTTCTTAGGTGATTTGCTCATGACTGCATCATAGACGGCGTTTGAGCCTGACCACTTCCCTTGTGTAATGTATTTTGGCTTTTTACTGGAACAGTCAGCGGTTGAGAGTATAATAGGTACCAAATCCACGCTTTGATCTGTATCTAGTTTTGAAATCATCATGAAAATTATCCGAGCCGCTTACCCATTTTTACCGAATTCCCAATCCGAGCCGTCTGTATGTGCCATGGGGATGTTTGACGGGATTCATCTGGGCCACCGGATTATTTTGGAAGGTGCTTTGCGCCAGAGCAAGGAGTTGAATGCCAAGAGCGTGGTGTTTGGGTTTGCCAATCATCCCCAAACCCTGCTATCTCAAACGCCAACCCGGTTGCTTTCTACGTTGGAAGAGCGCTTAGAGACCTTTAAAACCATGGGGTTTGATGAGGCGTTGATTCTGGAATTTAACGAAGCGTTGATGACGCTGCCTGCTGCGGATTTTATGACTCGGATTTTGCAGGATTACTTGCATGTGAAAGGCGTATCTGTTGGCTATGATTATCGGTTTGGCCAAGGCCGTCAGGGAGATGTAAGCCTTCTCAAGGCTTTTGGTGAGGATCATGGGATAGATGTTCAGGTAATAGATCCGGTGCGGGCAGACGAGCAGATTGTGAGCAGTACCGTTATTCGAAAACTGTTGGCGTATGGAGATTTGGATCAGGCAAATCAACTGCTGGGCAGGCCATATTCTGTTTCAGGAATTGTTGAAAAAGGAACCCAGCGGGGTCAAACCATTGGGTTTCCTACAGCAAACTTGGCAATGGATACTCAACGCCTGCTACCCGGTGAAGGCACTTACGGTGGAGCTGCCGAGGTGGAAGGCACGGTGTATCCTGCCGTGTGCAATGTAGGGCTGGCGCCGACCTTTGGGGAGATGATGTCTCCGAGGGTAGAGGTGCATGTGCTGGATTATCATGGACAATCTTTTTACGGTGAGCCGTTACGATTTTGGTTTTGCCAACGAATCCGTGACGAGCAGACATTTTCATCTGTGGATGACCTGGTGGCGCAAATTCATCAGGATATTGCAGTGGTAAGGGAACAACACTTTGAAAAAGAACTGGCGAACCTCTCTGGAAGAGCAACTAAGGCCTCTCGCGGTTAAAATTACCGAGAAGCCCAAACTGCGACGGGCTAATGCCCGGCATAAACATGGCGAAATCCATGTCAGTATTCCCCTGCGTTGGCCGGTAACCGAGAAAGTGGATGCCACCAAGACCTTGGTGCAACGAGTATGGGCACACGTGGAAAAAGAGGCCAGCGTGTTGTCGGATCTACCCGAGGCATCAACCGTTACGCTGAACACACCTGCTCTAATATCGGATTATGTTGCGTCTCTCAACGCAGAAACCTTTAAGGCGCCTTTAAAAAGGGTGCGGATTGGCCGGGCTCGTTATACTCGGTTGGCCCAAGTCAATTTAAAAACGGGGGTGATGACGATTTCCAAATACTGTCTGTCAGACGTACCAGAGGCTGCGCTCCGGTATTTGGTTATCCATGAGCTGGCCCATTTTTACGAACCCAGTCATGACAGCCATTTTTGGGGTTTGGTGGCGCAGTTTGTGCCGAACTATCAGCAGCAGTCTAAGATCATTAAGGCGTTCCACCGGATGAAGGTGGATGAAGACGCTCAGGTAAAAGCAGCGAACCCAACTTTAGTTGAAACGCCAAAGCTACCCAAAAGTTCGACCCCTTCAGTCTTAGAACGGTTACAGCTCAAACTATTTTCCTAGCCTACAAGGCTTGAAAAGATTTCATAGGGTCTGCCGTAATAGCCGACAAATAGCGAAGGCTGCTGATAAGAAGCGCTAAGCCGATGGCCAGATTTACGCCGCCACGCCAGAAAGTATCGACGCCAAACAGGGTTAAAGAGGCGCTGAGAGCAAACATAATAGCGATGATGACCCAGCTACGAGTGCTGTATACATTGGAAAGCTTTTGAGGCTCCGAAAATTCTTGGAGCCGCTCAATGTTTTTGGATGAGGTTTTGGACAACACAAACTTGCCTTTGCCGTAACCAATGATAACGGCGCCAACAATCATGGCGGCCATTGGCAGAAGCCCCATTTCACCGGGTGCGGCAACATCCAGCAGCCGGGTGACTCCCAGAGTTAGTAGGGATAATCCGCCAGCAAACCATAGAAGAAAGGCTACTTTCATGAGGTTTTTAGAGGCAAGACGGATGGGAAGCACGAACAACAGTGCAAAAATAAAGACTACCAATGCTAAGCGCATCATAATAATAGACTCCCTTACAGCTTTTTTTCATATTTATGGCTCGTAATGGGATGATGTTAGCACGTTTATGGCTTACGTTGGGAAGCGGTTTTTCCAGACGGTTTATTTTGTGTTGATGATGTTCTAATTATTTGCCACATATAAATATCCCTGCCTCAAAACCTTTGTAGGAGCTGGCAGGGATATTTAAGAGTATGTTGTTGTCTCAGTAACAGCTGTCTTATGAGTGCTTGGAAATTAGATTGTTGCTTGGCTCGCCAATGGTTTGGCGTAGCTGATCCACGGCCAAGTACATTTTGCAGTCATAAGGACGATCTGAGAAAAAGTTTTTATAGTAACAACCGTCGCAGTTTGCCTCTCTCAGGTAGCACTCGACGGCGGACGCGCTCCAGCGTTTAAAGGTTCCGACAACTAAGTTGTCGACTTCCGCGAGTTCATTCATTTGTACTCTAACTCCTCTATGAAATACCCACAAACTATCAATGTTCACGCCTGATAGATAGTAGGTTTCTATAGAATGGCGCGAGAGTCAAGGGGGTTTGTAACAATTTGTTAATGCTTTTTTGCCAGGGATCCCTACTAAAACAGCGGATTCGGGAAAAAACAGAAAAGCTTAACATTGGTTTACAGTAGTTAAATGTAGTTTCATATTTATAACTATTTTTGTATACTAAAGCTAATCCAATTCAGGTTCCAACCGCGAGTGATGAATGGCTGCAATTTGTAAACGCCGAACTTTTTAGCTTTTTAGCAATGTTTAAGAAATATTGCTTTGCGTTTTTGTTGGATAATAGAATCTATGTGGCCCTCCCGGCAAAGCGATTGCTGCCGACAGAATGATTAGGTGTGAGAGGTACGACGAGCATGTCACTTCAAAAGTCAGACACTCTCTCAACCCCACTTCATATGGTTGAACAGTCTCATAGCCCTGAAGAATTAATGGCGTGTATTGCGTTGACGACTGACACGCAGGAAGTGGTGGATGCCAAAATTCATGCCATTAGTCGGCTGGGTGATTTTATTCAAGAGGCGTCTGACGGTGAAATGAACTTACGTTGGATACACTGTTTAAGTGAATGCTTGAAGAATGAGACTCACCCTAAAGTGTTGGGCCACTGTGTGGGGGTATTGGGACGAATTCGGGCGTACGGAGCTGTTCCTCAGATTTTGGACATTGCCATCCCTTCAAAAGGGAAGACCAACGAGGTTCGATTTTTTGAGGGTGTAGATTCTTCTGGTTCTGATGCTTCTAATATTGAGCCTCCGAGTTCTGATGAGGTGTTAAGGCTTCGAATATCAGCGGTTCGTTCCTTGGGCCGCATTGGAGATAACCGGGCGATGGAGCCCTTGATGACGTTGTTGAATGACAAATCTGAAAATTACCGGCTGCGCCTGGCCGCCACGGAAAGTTTGGGCCAACTGGGAGACGACCATGCTGTAGCGCCGCTGGTGAATCTGTTAAACGATGAGTGGGAAAAATCACTTTATATAAAAGAATCTGCTGCCAAAGCTCTGGGCATGTTAGGGGATATTCGAGCGTTGGAGCCGTTGATTGACGCCTTGGAATCTAAGCGGGGGATTCGGGATAAATTTAACGTGTTTAAGGAATACATTATTGAAGCCATTGGCCGCATTGGCAGTGCCGGGAGCCGCAAGGCTACGGATAGTTTAATTGCTGCACTTTCGGATGAAGCGCCGTCTATTCGATTAACGGCAGTGCATGCGTTGGCACAATCTGGTGAAGAAGAGTGCTTGCCCTATGTGCGGGAATCCGTTTTTGATACGGCGGATGATGTTGCTTTGGCGGCGGTGGATGCTGTGTTTCGGTTGGGCGGTGAAGAGGCCATCCGGGATTTGTTAAAGCTTGAAAATTTGCCGAAGTTCGTTCGGGATGAGTTGGAATCTTATATTCCGTAACAGGGTGTTTTAATGGGAGGCAATGAAACATCAATGGAAACGGCCATAGCGTTGGTATCCGGTGGGCTGGATTCTGTGGTGGCGTTGGCCAAAGGCCTTGAAATTTATGATGTGAAATTGATGCTGACGTTTCATTATGGTCAGCGGGCCTGGCCACAAGAATTGAAAGCCTCACAAGCTGTTGCCTCGCATTACGCGATTTCCCAGCGAGTGATACATTTACCTTGGCTGGCAGAACTATTGCCGAAGGCATTAAAGCCTAAACAATCGGCCTTTCCACAATCTGAACTATTGGAAGATTCGAGTTTGCTGGGTTTACCCTCAAGTCATAACATTGATCCTGCTTATACAGAAACAGCCAAAGTATGGGTGCCGAACCGTAATGGCGTTTTTTTAAATATTGGGGCTGCCATTGCAGAGGCCTATAGCGCCAAGATCATTTTGTTTGGGGCTAATGTGGATGAGGCGCAAGGGTTTCCGGATAACACTCAGGAGTACCGAGACTATGTGAATCAATCGTTGTCTTATTCAACGCTGGTTAATGTACAGGTTGAAACACCAGTGGGGGAGTTAACGAAAGCCGAAATTATTCAAGAAGGCGTGCGGCTTGGGGTGCCGTTGGAAAAAATCTGGAGTTGCTACGAAGGATCCGAGATTCAGTGTGGGGTATGTCCTTCTTGCAAACTGTTGAAAACAGCACTGGCGTCATGTGATAAGCCAGTGTCTATCGCTTTTGGAAACGATTAAAGGCTTGTCGAGTTAGCTTACGGGAATTTTGGCGTCAACAGTTTGATCGGCATAAGCGAGGTGACCGCCGATCCAGGTGGCCTGGACCGTCAAAGCGTCTTTGTCCCACAGGACCAAGTCCGCAATGTGGCCTTTGGCAATTTTCCCCAAGGTGTTTCCCTGTCCTAAAAATTCTGCGGGGTTCATGCCGGCCAGCGCCACAGCTTTTTCAAAAGGAAGTAGCTTCCAGTTCACTATGTTGCGAATGCAGTCATCTAAAAAGCAGGTGCTACCTGCCATGGCGCCTTGGCTATTGATGGCTTGATGACCTTGATGAATGACCTGTTTGCCGCCAAAAAATTGTTCGCTTCCAGTTTCCAGTCCGGCTAGGGGCATGGCGTCGCTGACCAGATTGATTTTGCTGAAATGCTTACATCGCAGCAGGATTTCCAAAGCGGTTGGGTGTACGTGGACACCATCAGCAATGATGTTTGCATATAAAGAATCCTGGGTCAGGGTTGCGCCGATGATGCCGGGATCTCGGTGGTGGAAAGGGCGCATGGCGTTATACAGATGAGTGACCCCGCATAAGCCGGATTTTATGGCGTCGGTAATATCTGATTCAGTCGCATTGCTATGCCCGGCCAGGACTTTTACTTTCCGTTGGGTTAAGGATCGAATCATACTGCCTTGGGGATCCGTCTCTGGTGCAAGCGTCACAAGCTTTAGATTGGGGGAAAGTAAAACCTGCAGGTCATTTTCCATAGAGCTATCTTTTAAAATATGCTCGATAGGATGCGCACCATGAAGTTGGGGATTGAGCATGGGGCCTTCCAAATGTAAGCCCATAATTTGAGCATGGGTCGGCTTGTGCATATGGATCAGCTGTTCCAGGTTACTGACGGCTTTTGCCATATCCAGCACAGGAGCAGTAATGAGGGTGGGGAGAATTCGGGTGACGCCATGCTTGGGTAATTTTTGCAGGACGGTTTGGATTTCTTTGAGACCGGCGTTGCCAAAATTGATGCCAAAGCCGCCGTTGATCTGTAAATCAATCAATCCAGGCGTTAGATACCCACCCTTCCCAGAGATGACCTCGGGTGTTTCCCAGTGCGTGGGAGCACTGGCTGCCGGATCATCGACGATATCCAGAATTTGATCGTTTTCAATTAACACAGACTGCTGGGTTAGCTTGCAGTTTGGAAGAATAAGGGTGACGTCCCGGATGACTTTTTGAGACGAGGTTGTCATGAATTTTAATCAGTCCTGTAACCGAAATTTCCAATGGTTAAGGCCATTTTATCAGATTTATAGCGATAGGACCTACGCAGAATGCACCCTGACTCATATCTGCTCGTTTGTCGTATCTATGTTGCCAGGGCATATTCTGCGTAGGTCCTATCGAGTGACGCCTTGAAATCTATTCTGTTGCTCTGTTGCAGATTCGGTTGATGGTAAAATAGAAATGTTGTTTGGTGAAGGATTATAGGGTTTTTGACGCGTAATTATACAAATGCCGAAACGGATGCTGGAAATAATCAGCAGGACCGCTTGCAAAAGAAAATGGCTCAGGTCTTGAAACTTTCTGTGAACGCCAAAAAGGTTAAGGATCGGGAAGCTTATTTACTCTCTCCTGAACCTGTCGAGTTTTCCATACCCAAATCTAGCAGAACGCATGATGATAGCGTTGATCTGGGGGAGGGCCTATCTGATCTTCAAAAATATAGCCAGCCCTCAAAAACAGAAGGTATGGATGATTCTCAGCCAACTCCCATGGCGTTGAACCCTTCATCTGCTTTAGATGAACCATTGCCCGATCCTGGATCGGTTCTCCATTCGTTGGATTTTTCAAAGAATGGTGAGACAAAATCAACTTTTGGTGATACACTACCGGTGGGTCAATCCCAGGGCCAAGAGGTGGCTCCAGTGTTTACTGCACATACGGATCGGGATCCGTCGGCAGGATATTACCCGTCCGTCGGTCAAGAATCCTTGGGTATAGAGACGGTTACGGTTGAACATCAAAATAGCTTAAATACATTTGCAAATACGTTTGATGCAGAAAAGTTAGATGCCAAAGATATAGATGAAAGTACGTTTGAAATTACATCGGGAGGAACCATGGAAGATTTAACCGGGTATAAAGATCTCTCAAAACCCCCGTCGGTGGGTGATGATGATCGCAGAGAATCGGGCGCTGCTTCAGGTGTAGCCCTTGGACAGTCTCCCTATGCAAGTTTGGGTGGATCGGATGCCGGCAGAAGTGCCGCTTTGCCACCAGTAGAAGCATTAGTGGATAAAAACCCCGAACTGGAAACCGAGTTTACCACCAACGTTCAAACTTTGATTCGGTTGGTGATGGACCTGCCGGAAGGCGTGACCAAGCAAACCGGCGCCCAGATTATCCGGCTAACCATGGAAGCCATGGGTATTTCCATGGAGGATGTATTGTCCGAAGCTCAGTCTGCTCAGTCTGAAATGCTGGATGCTGTGCGGGCAAACATCAAGAAGATTGAAGAATATAAAACCGTCATCCGGAAACTAGAATCCGACATTAAATACTACCAAGGCAAAGCCAACGAGTTGTCGGAAATTATCGATCTGTTTATCCTGTCCAACACCTCTTCTAAAACACCTGGTGTTGACGATTTAGATGACTAGCTTATAAGCAGTTGTTATTTTTACAACGCCATATTATGCCTTTTCAACTTCAATTTGCCGATGTTTGCTCCAGGATTAGAGTCGGCGCAATAGCACTGTTGCTTGTTTTTATAGCAGGTGCTGTGCTGTCGGGTTGTGGCTTGTTTGGTGGTGGTCGCGATGAGCTGTCTGGGCAAGGGCAGCAACAAACGATGGAGAGCGGACAAGCCCACGGTCTTTATGAAGAAGCTTGGCGGGTGGTGTTGGAAGAATATGTCGATACGACGTTTAACGGGCAGGATTGGTACCGGTGGAAAGAAGCGTATAAGGGTGATCTTCGTGACAAAGATGATGCTTATGTTGGTATCCAGTCTATGTTGGCGAGCTTGGACGATGATTATACCCGGTTTTTAAAGCCTCGAGATATGAGTGAGCAGACCTTGAGTATTGATTCTCGATTGTTCGGGGTGGGCATTCAGATTTTTGTACGAGATAACAAACTGATTGTGGTGACCCCTTTAAAAGGATCCCCGGCTGAGGAAGCCGGCTTGGAGCCTGGTGATATGATCACCCATATTGATAATGAACCCACGGCCGGAATGACGGTAGAAGAGGCTGCAGATAAAATACGAGGGCCAGAGGGAACGCCGGTGGCATTGACCATTAAGCGGGAAGAAAAAATGTTTCCGGTGACTATTCGCCGAGCCGAAATTAAGATTCAATCGGTATTTACCCAAAAGCTAAAAAATCCGCAGATTGGCTATATTCGCTTAAACAGCTTTATTAGTGAGAATGCGTTTAAGGAAATGGTAGAGGCGTTGGAAAAAGAAAAAAGCAAAAAAGCGTTGATTCTGGATTTGCGCGGGAACTATGGAGGACTATTGAATAATGCGGTGGATATTGCCGATCTGTTTTTGCAGCCGGGTCAAAAAATAGTGTCTATTGTGGATCGCAAAGCTGAAACCCGTGCGTTTCAATCGGAGAACCCTCCTCGGTATTTAAAACCGATGATCGTTTTAATTGACGGCAGTAGCGCCAGCGCCAGCGAGATTTTAAGTGGGGCCTTGAAAGATAATCGCCGAGCCAAGTTGGTGGGGGCTAAAACGTTTGGTAAAGGCCTGGTGCAGAAAATTAATCACCTGTCTGATGGCTCTGGGATTAATATCACCATTTCTAAATACTACACACCAAAAGGCACAGATATTGATAAAAAAGGGATACGCCCAGACTATGCGGTGAAACTTAAGCGTCAGGATGTGTTGAAAAATAGGGATCTACAATTGGATAAGGCGATAGAGGTTTTATCTTCGCAGTCTAGGATGCTGGCAAAACCGGGGGCTTGAGGCGTTGTTGTCTACAGAGCAAGCTGAACTGCTGATAAAGGAAGCGGAGACTGTAGCAAGACAGTCGTATGCGCCTTACAGTAATTTTCCGGTGGGGGCAGCTGTGATGAGTAAATCGGGTAGGTTGCATATGGGCGCCAACATAGAGAATGCCAGCTACGGGTTAACAGTGTGTGCTGAGCGAGTTGCGTTGATGAATGCTATGATGGCCGGGAATGCTGCCAAGCAGGACATTACCGCTCTGGCGGTTTGGGCAGCGAAGCCAACAAATCATGCAGTGACCCCATGTGGCGCCTGTCGACAGGTGATGGTGGAGTTGATGCACCCGAATGCTGCAGTTGTTCATTTCTGCTCTGAAAAACCAGGGGAACTGAAGATTGTTCCGGTTAAAGATTTACTGCCTGGAGCGTTTTCTCTTTCATCGTGAAGAAATGATCACGGAGTTTGCTTCGCAGTGACAATACTTCTTGCGGAATAGAAGAAACTCTTGAGGGCTATTTGTTGTATAAATAGCAGCTTACCGGATGATCCGGAGTGATTTTGACGGGAGTGGGAAAACTTTCTGTACACGTGGCGAGACGGTCTTTGCAACGAGGTTCAAAAGAGCAGCCTTGAGGAATTTCAGTGATCATGGGTGGCTGGCCGTCGATGGGCTCCAGTCGGGTGCGAGTCATAGTGGGGAGAGAGTTTAATAGTCCCTGGGTGTAAGGGTGTTTGGGATCTTTAAATAGATCTCGAACCGGGGCTTCTTCTACAATGCGGCCGGCGTACATCACCGCAACGTGATCGCACATTTCGGCCACGACTCCCAGATCGTGAGTAATGAGCATGATTGCCGTGCCATTTTCTTGTTGAATTTCTCGCATCAACGCCAGGATTTGAGCTTGAACGGTAACATCCAGAGCCGTGGTGGGTTCATCGGCAATGAGCAACTGAGGTTCGCAACTGAGGGCCATGGCGATCATGACCCGTTGACGCATGCCGCCGGAAAACTGGTGAGGATATTCGTGAATGCGGTCTTTGGCGTTGGGGATGCGGACCCTATCCAGAAGCTCGATGGTTCTTTTCGTTGCGTCTTCTTTATTGAGGCCTTTGTGAAGTTGCAGGACTTCAATAATCTGATCGCCAATGGTGTAGACGGGGTTTAAAGATGTGAGAGGATCTTGAGGGATGAGGGCGATTTGGGAGCCGCGGATCTTTCGCATCTCGTCCGGCGCCAGATCCAAAAGGTTTTGATCCTTAAACTTTAAAGTCTCTGCATCCACCATGCCGGGTGGCGGAACCAAGCGCAGAATGGAGAGGCCGGTGAGACTTTTGCCGCACCCAGATTCACCCACCAAGCCCAGCACATTGCCCTGAGGGATGTTAAGAGACAGGTGGTTGACGGCAAATGCGTCGCCTTGTTCGGTGGGAAACCGGACGGTAAGGTTTTTAATTTGGATCAGAGGTTCTGCCATCACTCCATTATAAGGGATGGCAGGCTTTGAGGGTGTCCCTATTTTCACAATAGGGCTGCTAGTTTAGAATGTCGGACCACTCTTGACCGTTGATCAATCGGTCTGCAATCTGGATTAGATTTTCCGGCGGCAAACCAAGGAGCTGGGGTTGGGCAGTTTGGAGTTGGGTGAGGTGGCGGGCTTTTTCTTCGCCGGTTAAAGTAGGATGGGTTTCGAGAACCTTTTGAGAAATGCTCAGGTTGCCTGGAGAATGGATGATGGTGAGGAGGCCAGGATATTCGGTAAGGAGGGTGGTGTATAAAGTGTGGCTGGCTGGGGGAACAGGTTGAGATCCGCCAGAGAGGATGGGAGCTGGATGTGGAGCCGCTTTTCGAATCCGAATGTTATGGAGGATTTCCAAGGTTCTGGCAGCAGCCAAAGAGAAAGTATCCATAAAATGGTCAAAATGAATCAGATCCAGGCTGTTTTGTAGGGAGGCAGTGGAGGGAGAGTCTTCAATCCCGTCCGGCTTGTTTGTGGGTTTTATGTGAATTGCTTTTTCTGCTTGAATAAAGGTTTGATGCCACTGGGGGTAGGCCCACAGAATTTTGCCCCCGGCGAGGAAGGCATCTTTGGCGTCAAGAATTTGTTTGAAGACGGCCCATTTTTCTTCCAGTAAATCTGCAAACTCAGGCTTTTTATTAGAAGCAGGCGGTTCAGTTTGTTGAGAGAAACGAACCAGGGGTTTGAAGGTGTGAAGGGTTAATGGATTGGATACTGTAATTTTTGATGGCGCGATAATTTGCATAAACCTATCCCTAAAACTAACCGGCTAGAATTCCTTACGACCTAATAAAACCGGGAGTTAAAAATTATTGCTAGGGAAGTTTACATTCAGAGTTGCGATTTCACATTTTCCATCTGTTTCCATCATCGCTATACTGAGGAGAGACTTGCAGAAATTGTGTTATTCTGTGGATACAGTTTTTCTTTTTTCGGATAGCGCATTTTATACGGCCATCTACCATGGAGAGTGCAAGTTTGGTTTGTTGGTTTTGAACGGGCAGGGCATTTTCACCGCTAATGAATAGATTTTTGAACGCTGTTTTTAGTGACGAGCCATTTAGTGCGAGTCGGAACTTTTTAATTTCTGCGATTTTCTGGTTGGTGTTTGGAACCACGATTGGTCTAACCGCCGGCGCGTTAATGACCTGGCCGGATTTGATCCATGAAGTGCCGCAGTTATCCTTTGGCCGGTTACGGCCGGTCCATACTCATGGGGTTCTTATTGGTTGGCTGTCCATGGGTTATGTGGGCTGTATGTTCTTTTTGGGAACAGTGCTGTCCGGTAGTAAGCGGCTTTGGTCTGAACGCTTAGGCAATGTGACCATGGTGGTGTGGAACCTGCTGGTGGGTCTGGGCGCGCTCTCTATTATGAATGGTTACACCGAAGCCAGAGAGTACGCAGAGCTACAAGGCATTTTTGACTGGATGGTGTTAGCCGGGTTAATTTTGACTGGGATTAACGTTTATAAAACCGTGTTGTCCGGCCCTGAGAAAAAATGGTACGTGACCCTGTGGTACATTTTGGGCGCGTTATTTTGGTTTCCTATTGTGTATGTGGTTGGGAACCGGGCGTTTGTGCAGTTTGACGGGTTGAATGATGCCATTGCCGGTTGGTTTTATGGTCACAATATTTTGGGTATGTGGTTTACCGTGGGTGGCGTTGGGATTCTGTACTACCTGATCCCTCGATTTACTGGAAATCCGTTGTACAGTCATACCTTGTCTATGATTGGATTTTGGACCATTGGAATGTTTTATGCGCCGACCGGAACGCACCATATTTTGCAATCACCCGTGCCGGAATGGTTGAAAGCCATCGCGGTTATTTCTAGTGTGTTTTTGTTGGTGCCGGTGTTTACCGTATTGACCAACTTTTTTATGACCATGAAGGGTAAATGGTCTTTGGCGGCCGATCATGTGCCGCTTCGCTTTGTCATGGCCTCAGGGCTGGGGTATTTGCTCACCTGTATTCAGGGTCCGTTTCAGGCAACGCGGGGAATCAACTGGTATATTCACTTCAGTAACTGGGTGGTGGGGCACGCGCACATGGCGTTGTTGGCGACGTTCTCCTTTATTGTTTTTGCGGCGGTTTACTACATTATTCCCAAGGTCACCGGACGCAAGGTCTTTAGTAAGCAGCTGGCGGTGTGGCACTTCTGGCTGAGTTTCTTGGGATGGATCATCATGATGCTGGCCTTGACCATTGCCGGGCTGGTACAGGCTGCCGGATGGCACTTTGCCTTGCCGGTGGATCAGTGGGGCATGGAATTAGAGCCTTACATGTTTGTTCGGTTTTTATCCGGTGTGATGATTGTCCTGGGTCAAATCTTGTTTATGTTCAACATCTACAAAACGGTATTCTCCAAAAATTATGAACCGATCCCAGCTTCCCCCACCGGGATGGCTTACGTATAGAAGAGTAGGGAGCACCTCTGAGTTAGCGGCTTATGGAAAAACGACTTAATTATTTAGTGGCCGGCGCCTATATCGCCCTGGTATTTGTAACCATTATTGTGGTGACGGTGTACTTGCCCTACCTGAAGTTTCAGCCCGAAGCCAGTGAGGTGGCTACCAACTACGAGCAGGAAGATCCTGCCGTGTTGCGGGGGCGGAATGTTTATCGGCGGGAAGGTTGCTTTTACTGCCACACCCAGTTTGTCCGGTATCAAGATCGTGAAACCGGCGAGATGGTGGCTGCTGGGGATTATGTACATGAAACGCCTCACGTTTTAGGCACGGAGCGGACGGGTCCGGATTTGTCTAACATCGGTGGTAAGTACCCCGATTCTTGGCATTGGGCGCACCATGTGAACCCTCGCGCCGTGAAGCCGGGATCCATTATGCCCTCCTTTAGTTATCTGAGTCATGATGATATGAGTGACTTGATTGCCTATCTGCAAACTCTGGGTGCAAAACGGAAACAACCGCACTGGATTAACGGGCCGCAAGAATATCGCGATAAATATCACGTGATTAGTGAATTGGTGGATGTGGATTCTTCTGCCGCCGCCAATGCGGGTCGCGGGATCTATATGCAAAATTGTGCTGTGTGCCACGGGGTGCAGGGCAAAGGTAATGGTCCTGTAAGCGCTACCATGGCGAAAAAACCGGCCAATTTTACCCGGCCTTACTATGCCGCCTATTCCAACGATATGTGGTATTGGCGGGTTGCTGAAGGTGTGGCTGGGACTCGCATGCCCCGGTGGAAAAAATCGTTGAGCGATGAAGATATGTTGTATCTGGTCGCTTTCTTGAAAACCTTGCCAAACGACGGTAGCGCTGCTGCCGGTGAGGTAGAGGTGACGGAATTTAGCCAATTGGATGATCCCAATAAGCTGGATGATAACTACAAATATATTGAAAACCTGGGCGCCGATCATGGCGCGTATCAATACGGCGGAGGACGACCTCACTAATGTGCCCGAGTTGTCTTTCTGGTGGAATTGGTCCCGGCTACATTGCCGCCTTCTTTATCTGCGGATTGTTTTTTCTGATGGCGGTAATCGCTCTGTTTTGGGCGTCCGGCACGGGCCGGTTGGAGAACTTGGAACAGGCAAAGTATGCAATGCTAAAGGATGAAGACTAGATTATGGTAGACGCTGAAGAAACCACAACGCCTCAGTCGGAGTCTGTAACTTCGGAAAATGCTGCTTCAGAAAGTTCGGCGACTGATCGACCTGATGGAGACGAATATGCCGAATTTGAAGTCGGAGAGCACCAGGTACCTTGGTTCTTGTGGTTGTTCTTTACCCTGATTATTCTGTGGGCCTCGGTGTCTTGGATTAAGTTTTATGGTTACTAATGATTCAACAGGGACAATGATTTCTATGGATATGGACGCCAACAACAAAACAAACGCAAATATTGAGGAAAAGGGATTCTCTCGTTTTTCCGGCGTTTTGTCTGTTTTGAAGTCGGCCAGACGCGTTTTTTCATTAGGGTTGTTATCTGCTGCTGTTGCACTAACAGTGACGGGTTGTGCTAAAGAAGAAATTAAAGACAATACGAGTCTTCTGTCCGAGCCGGTGTTTGATGAGCGGATTTCTGAAGAAGATTTTGCCTTTCCGTCTGCCCCACCGTCTTTGACGAATGGGAAGAGTGTCTATGAGAATAACTGTCTTTCCTGTCACGCTGCTGGCTACTGGCAGCAGCAAGATAAGCAAAAAGTATTGGCCTATACCACGCCGATTGATGTGTATCTGTTTTTGACCACGGGTAAAAAACCGGAAGAGATGGTTGTTTCTGAAAAGAATGGCCGTTTGGATCTGTTGGCGCAGGTTCACCCTGCTGGTCCTTTACGGGATAAATTGACCCGAGACCAGCGGTGGGAAGCAGCTTTTTATGCACGTCACTTAGCCGGTAACGGGGATATGAAGTATGACAATTTGGCTGGTGAACCTGTAGATGTGGCGGCAGTGTTTGGTCAGAACTGTGCCGTGTGCCATGGAAAACGTGGTTTTGCGGATGGCCCGTTGCATACGGGTATGCCTAAACATGAAGGCGCAGAGTCTATTAAAGTTCACGGAGGTATCTTTAAGCCGCCGCCAGCGAACCTGAAGGATCATTATGCCCGGATGTATAACCGGACGGATGCCCAGTTATTCAAATATGTGAGTGAAGGGATTTACCCTTCTGGCATGCCGGCATGGCTGGGAAATGAAGATAAGCAGAAAAACTTTAAATATGACGATAAAATGATCTGGATGTTGATTCGGCATGTACGGTCGTTATCCTACAACAACGACTTGTCGCCGGATGATGAAATCCCTGCCGGAGTGGCATTGCCCAGGCCTGAAGGCGTACATCCTTTGATTCCGCCGGTAACACCTCGGAACGCTGGTGCGGCTCCAAAACCAGCTGCACCTTCTGAAGAAGTCAGCGAGGGAGGACACTAAGCCATGGATCGCCGAGCGTTTTTGAAAATATTGTTTGGCCTGCCGTTGTTGGGCGCCATTGGCCTGTTTATCTCTCCGCTGGTACGCTATCTGCGGCCCAGTGCCGGGCCTATTGGCGAGACGTTGACCAAATTTAGCTTTAAAGGCAGTCCTTTAGAATGGAAAGGGGGCGGTGGCCTCTTTAGTAATCCGGATTTACCGGTTCGGGAACGGGACATTGTGTTCTCGCTGGATGATTTTCCGACACCGTGGTCTTACCAAACGTTTACCTTTGGCCAGAAAAGCAGAGAGTATACGTTTAAAGGCTTCCAAGCTATTAATATTCCAGGGTTCGTGGTTCGGCTGCCAGATGAGGGTGGCGAAAAAGTCTTTCATGCTGTGAGTCGCATTTGTCCACACATGGGCTGTGTGTTCAACTTTTTAACGGATCCGGCGAAAGCGGTGGATTATAACTATCCGTTAGCCAAAAACCCGCTGTTTGCATGTCCGTGCCACTTCAGTGTGTTTGATCCTCTGCAGGAAGGCGCAACCGGAACGGATCTCGGTGACATTCGTGGCGCTGTTGTTAGTGGCCCTGCGCCACGGCCACCTCGGATTTTTGAAATGGATGTGGACACCGCTGCAAATAAGCTGGTGGTGACCAAAGTTGAGGCAGGAGGGATTTCCTAGATGGCAGGTGTCATTTCTCAATTAAAGCAAGCGCCTGCCGACGGCTGGAAATTTGTCCAGGACCGGTTGGCGAAGATTGATTTTTTTGACGAGACCAAGGCAGACCTGCAAAAAGAGTCTCCCTGGTACCAATTAGGGGGTATTTACTATCTGTATTGGATGGTGGTCATTATCAGCGGTGTGATTCTGGTAGCCATTTATTTGCCGACTACCTCTCAAGCTTTTGACTCCATTATCAGCTTTTCAGAAAACAAACTGGGAATGATCCTCAGAGGGTTGCATAAATATGCGGGGGACGGCATGATTATTGCCGCCACGTTAAGGGTGTATCGGATGTACTTTAACGCCGAATACAAGAACAAAGGTGAGTTTACCTTTGTATTGTCTATTATTCTGCTACTTGCAGCGATGTACTCCGGGTTAACGGGCTATCTGTTGATCTGGAACCAGCGGGCATTTTGGGCCACCAAGATTTTTGCCACCTTCCCGATGTACCTGGATATTACCCCGAAATACTGGTACTGGCCGTGGGAAGGTATTGTGGTGGAAAACACCTGGTTTTTACCCAACGCCATTGGCGCGGTAACAAAAATGATTGGCGATTATACCCACCAGGGGATGACCACCTCTCAGATTTTACTGGGGGGCAGCTCTATTGGGCAGGCGACGATGACCCGGTTTTATTCGTTGCACTTTACGATTTCGCTGATCCTGCTGGTAGTGACGGAATTGTACTTCTACAAAAACCGGTTTAAGCGGTTGAACCTGCGGATGCCTGCCATTTTGATTATGTTGGGCATGGTATTGATTACCGCCATTATGATTCCGGCGGAGACAGGGTCTCGGGCAAACCCTGAGGTGACACCGTTGCCGATTCTGTCGGATTGGTACTTCCTGGCGTTGTATCAGATGCTTCGGTATATGGATCCCTATTGGGCTACAATTTGGACCGTAGGGATTCCGGTAATTACCATTGGTTTGGCTTTTCTGGATTGGGGCGAAGAGCGGAACATGTGGAAACGGCCTATTTTTACCATGGTGGGGATTGCCGCCGCCGTTGAGTTTTTGGTGTTCTCGGCCATGATTGTGATGAATAAATCCAATATTGAGACAGATCCGCCGTTTTGGTTTGGCCATATGATCCTCTTTATGGGGATTGGTCAGTTCTGGCATTGGGGCCAATACCAGCAGCAGCTTCCACTACGTGCCTGGGTGTATGGTTGTGCCTTGTTTGGGGTTTGGTACCTCTTTTTCTGGCATGTCTTTGCAGCAGACTGGCTTATGGTTTGGTTTAATAGCTTTAGTGGTGGTGCTCTGCCAGAAGGTTGGAACCCGGCGAACCTATATTGGAGTATGCTGTGGGCGGCCTTCTCTATTGGTCAGGTAGTGCTTGCTGAAATCTTAATTATGGTTGACTCTCGGCGCAAAACCCGTCAGGAAATGGCGGAGGCTGGCGCATGAAGAGTATGATGGACAAAAAATCTTTCTCTGGCATGAACAGCCTTTTATGGTGGGTGGTCTTTGGACTCTCTACCTATGGTCTGTCGCTTTTCTTTCAGACGTTTAAAACGTTTACCGTGACGCCAACAGATATGAACGGGTTGGCTTTGTTAGGTGCCATTGCCTTTTTAGCAGTGACGTTTTTGGTGTTGATGTTTGACGGGTATGTTAAAGAGAAGATTAAAGGGAAGATTCAGCGGGAGTTTGGTCCCTTTGAGGCGCTTTACCGGAAACTGAATGGCGATGTTGAGGGGAAGACCACTAAGGTTGAGGTTTCCCGCTTAGAATCTGCCGCAAAAGGATCTGCCATGAAAGAAGTTGTCCTGTTAATCCTGGTGTTCGCCTCCGGCTTATTTGGTATGCTGGTGATGATCTGTGGTGAAGGGAACATTAACCTGACCCTTGAGCAGATGAATAATGCCGAAGCGGTTCGGCAAATGATCTCTACCGGGCTGAAGCCTTACTTTTTGGGAATTGGTCTGATCTTTGTGGTGACAGCCATTGCCTATATCAGTCTGGGGCATGAAGAAGAGCTGGCGACTCGTGCGCCAGACCGGCAGAAAAAATCGTAAGCCCAATAGTTATAAACGAGGAACGGTAAGATATGTATACGGAACGGCTACAAACCTTTACCCTGTGGATTGAGAAAGGCTTGAACAAGGTCTTTTCTCAAAAATACAATCCGTTCTATTACCATGGCGCCTTGCCGAACTTTTTCATCTGGACGCTGTTTATTTCCGGCTTGCTCCTGTTTGCCTACTACGTGCCCACCATGACAAAGGCGTATCCGTCGGTAAAATATATTACCGAGCAGATTCCGTTTGGAAACGCATTTCGTAGTATCCACCGTTATGCAGCGGATGGCATGATGATTTTTGTGTTGCTGCACATGTTGCGCGTGTGGTTTACGGATCGGTATCGAGAATACCGGATTATTCCGTGGCTCACCGGCGTGATTTTGTTAACCATCACCTTTCTGGTGGGTTTAACCGGCTACCTGTTGATTTGGGACCAGGAAGCGGTGAACCTGACCAGCATGACGGTGAACCTGCTGGGAGCCTTGCCCTTAGTGGGGGCCGGATTGGCCGAGTTTTTTATGCCCGGCGGCAAGATGGTGGACTTTACCCTGACCCGGTTGCTGTTTTTGCACTTGGCGATTCCTGGGTTGTTGATGTTCTTTTTATGGATGCATTACCTGCGGATTACCCGCCCGGTCACCGATGCTCCGGCGCCGTTATACCTGCTGTTGCTGGGCGGTTTATTTATGATTTGCGGGTTCTTCCCGGTAGAGTTGGGCGCTGATCCGAACAGGGCTGCTTTCTCTCAATCCATTTCCTTTGATCTGTTGTATATGTGGCCCCAATGGCTAGCGGTAAAAGGATGGGATGCCGGTTGGGTATGGGCGTTGACCTTGGGTGTGATTGTCGCCCTGCTGTGGCTACCCTATCTGCATAAAAAGACCTTGCGCGGTCAGTTTGCCCATGTGAAGTTTGAGAACTGTACCGGATGTTCCCTGTGCTACCATGACTGCCCTTATGAAGCTATTGAGATGGTGGACCGGGATGATGACACTCGCTTTAAACGTTTAGCCGTGGTGGATGCCGGACGGTGTTCTAACTGCGGTTTATGTGTAGGCGCCTGTGCTTTTAAGGCCATTGAAATTCCCCGTCGAGAATCAGCGGATGTATTGGAAGAAATTAAAGTCGCGCTGGCGACGACGTCCTCATAAACTTCAGCCAAGACGCATTTAAGGAAGACAAGCATATGACTTCAACAGAAAACAAAGAGAAAATCATCGGACTGGTCTGTGAACGGAGCGTCGAGCTGAAGGATCAGTTGGATGAAAAAGGTTGCTTGAAAGATGATCCCAATGTTCAGATTATCAAGGTGCCTTGTAGTGGGATGATTCAGCCCATTATGCTGGAAACGGCCTTGAAAAATGGTGCAGACGGGACCTTTGCCTGTGGCTGCCGGATTGGAGACTGCCATTACCGGGAAGGCAACAAGTTTTTGCGGGAACGCCTGCTGGGCACCCGGATGCCGAAAATAAAACCCAGTACCGATCAGCGACGTATTCAAGCCTATTGGCTATCTGTGCTGGAATACGAGAAGCTGCAGGAAATGGTGGGCGATTTTCAGGAATACTTAAAAACCATTGATTCGTCGGATGCCGCCACTGGTTCCGCAAGTCAAGCTGTAGAAGCATCTAGCTAAGGCCGGAAGGAGATAGATTATGGTTCGTCAAAAGCCGGTTAAGAAGCAATATGAAGTTGAGATGTTTTTTAAAAACCTGTGGTTTTTTCTGATTTATTTTTTACTGTTACTGACCATTGCCTCGTTTGGTATGGTAGCTGAGGCGTAACAGCTATTAACTAAGGAGTTCAGAGCGACTGATGATGATGATGGCCCACCACGAAAGTGAAGAAGAAGGCGTCCGCGACCCTGAGGCGACAGCCAAGTGGTTTTTCCATGAATTTTGGGGGGTTATCCTCTTTGGGTCTTTGTTTGTGGTTATGGTGTCATTGCCGTTAGTATTAAGCGGTGTGGTAGAGCTACCTATATTTGGACTTGCCATTATCTTGGCTTTTTTGGGTGCTTTGGCCGTGACGTTTTTAGTGCCTCGATTTATCGGTATTTATATTGTTGCAGCAGTGGCTCTCATCTATATAGCTAATCCTTCGGCTATATCAGTAGGTCCCACTTTGACGGTACTGTTGTTGGGAACCGCCTTGCTGGGTACGATATATTTGGTTCAAAAAAATAAATAGACGCACCTGCGTCATTTCTTAATAATATCAATCTTGTCATGGTAGTTGGCTTTGTGATACAAAGAATAGCCAACCCTTTGACAATGTGGAGATAAAGTCTTTTATGGTTAAGATTCGCTTGAAGCGCCTGGGACGGAAAAAGCGTCCATTTTACCGGATTGTGGTGACGGATATCCGCGCTCGCCGGGATTGTGCGCCTATTGAAGAACTGGGGTACTACAATCCCCTGACAAAAGATTTGAAACTGAACAAGACTCAGGCCCTGGATTGGGTCTCTAAAGGCGCTCAGCCTTCAGATAAAGTGAAATGGCTCATCGATAAAGCCCCAGAATCCGGTGAATTGATTCGCCTGGAGCTGGTTCGCAAGGAACGTTTGTCTAAAAAGGCCAAAGCCAAAGCAGATGAAGATAAACCTGCTGAGGAAGCTGCTCCTGCAGCTGCCGAAGAACCTAAAACTGAAGAGCCTGCCGCAGTAGAAGCAGCAGCCCCTGCTGCTGAAGCTGAGGAAGCCCCTGCCGAATAGGCTAGGTTCATATGAATCTTTTTAAAAGACGACGGGTAACCGTCGTCTTTTAGGTTTTGATATTCAGACTGGAATAATATATTTAAGACTTAAGAAGCAGATTCAGCCGACATGAAGGCGGTTTTTTCTTTTTCGTGGATTTCTTCCAAAGCCTGAAGCGCATCAACGCCCACCAAAACGCCAAGCGCGTTACGGCTGCTGATAAATGCCTGTTTTTCCGTCAGGGCTTCTAGGACAATGTTTTCGTATAAAGAGTCTACGACGGGTTGCATGGCAACAGCAGCGACGTCTCCAGAATCCACCTTTTTAGTGAGATTGTCATAAAAGCCGGTGATGGATTGTTCTGCCTGTTGGGCCAATTCCCACCGTTCGCGGGCGTGACGGTAATCGTAATAGCTTTCAATGACTTGGGCTTGGAGGGATTCTACCTCTTTGGCCAAGATGACCATATCAGCGTCGGTGACTCGGGTCATGGCTGAAACATTAGGGTCTCCCCGCAGCATTTCATCTACCATACTGCTGCCAAACAGGCCTGTGGGTGTTTGGGTCCAAATGGAGGCACCCATCCCACCAACTTTGGCGGCGCTTTTAAGCAGACGCTTGCTGAAGCTTTCCCCTTGCATTCCTTGGGCGGTTCCATCGCGGCGTGATAAGTTCTCAATGGCATAGCGGATGGTGCCGCTTTTTTCTACAGCGGCTTGCCACAGCAGGGCAATGTCTTTTACGGTGTCGTCTTCCCCATCTCGCAGTTCATTGGCGATGGTGTGGTGTTCTTGTTGGATGGCTTCTGAAAGCTTAACCAGTTCTTGGCGCGCCTCTGGCGAGAGGGTATCGAGATCCGGGGTTTCAACAGCGGTGGTCTGGGTTTCAGTTTGTGCCGCGTTATCGTCTTCCAGGGTAAAGCTTTCGGAGGATTCTTCGATGGCCTCTTCCACTTTAGCAGAGTCATCTGGCTGTTTTTTGCCGAACAGGCCAAAGGCGCCTGCAGACGGGATGACTGTTACAGAGAATGCCAGCATAAAAAGGCCTACGGCGAATTGTTTAGAAAATTTACTCATCTGTTTCATCGGTAATGGCCTTATCTAGGAGTAAGCCTGCTGTATCGGGTGTTGAGCTATCGGCAGTCTGGTCCGGGACATCCACAGCCAGTGCGAGTTGCTGGACGGGCTCGATACCTGCCAGGCGTTCTAATTGGATACGTTGCTTCATCGCTTCTTGGCGCAGACGGGTTTCGTTTAGGAGGGCTTTATAATAAGCGGATCCGGCGGCGACACAGGCAGTTTCGTTTTTACTGGCCAAGGCTTTGGAATACAGTTTATTGCTCTCCACCGTCTTTTGGTGAGCGGCGGTAATGAGCTGTAAAGAGTTTTTATAGTCATGGTAGCTCTGGTACAGCTTGCCTTGCAGTTCATCGATGAGGCCAGCCAGCTGGATTTGCTCAGTAGTGGTTAGAAAATCACCTTGAGGTCGGGTTTTACCACTGACCAGGTTTTGCACGGCGTCCCCACCAGCCATCACGCCCATCTGGCGGTATGCCCCACCGGCACCGGGTAGAAGTGAGGATCCCATGGCGGCACTCATAATCATCATGTTCAGCGTCTTTTTTAAGAACATGCTGGACTTAGACGTATGGAGATCCGGGGGGGTGGCCAATTTTTCCAGCGAAAACCGGATGACTGGGTTACGTTCTACGGTGGCGTCCCACAGGTTTTTCAGGTCTTCGGCATCCTGAGCGTGTTGTAGGCTGAGGATGGTCTGGAATTCGTCGCTGTTCATCCGGGCGCTAAGATCGTTTTTGAGGGTTTCTACCTTGGGGGTAGTTTTCAGCACCGGGGAACTCACAGCAGCCAGGGATACAGGTTCTAATAAAGATTCCGGGTCTGACGCTTCGCCGACTTCTGGAATGATGGCTTCTACCTTGCCGTTAATAGAGGCGATTGGGGGTAGAAAGTCTTTAGTGGCAAGCCGGGGCGTTTTGGCAAAGGCCATTGGTGTCAAGCCACTTAAGGCCAAAGCAACGGTTAAACTACCCGCCATTAATATGTGTCTGGCTTGGTGAGACTTGTTCCTGTTTAAAACAGTGAATGTCACGGATGTTGGGTCCTTCCCTGGGTAAATGCCTGACCTTTTAATCTCGGTAAGTTATTCAGTTAAAAACAAAACCGAGAAGAGAGGTGCAACAACCTCTGAATTCCTTAATGAATTTTAACACGATGACCGGGTCTTCGTCTTTCCAATGCCGTACTGATGCCGTATCCGTTTAGACGGTGAATGATGGTGGGAAGTTCCTGTTTGTTCATTTTTTATTTGGGATCTTTGAGATCCCCTTAGAAAATTTAATTTGGGATCATTGGGATCTTTTTTTGTGGATGTCGAATGGTGTTGCGTATCTTTGTAGAGAGGGTAACCGGCTTTGGGTGGATGTCAAGGAGGTTGGGTAGTATTCCTGTGCTCGTACAGGGTCAGCTATTATCAAGTGCTGTCAATGGATTCCCGCCTTCGCGGGAATGACACACGGGCAAAACTTTTGAGATCTAAATGTGCATATCCCCCTAATAAAAAGGCCCTTCTTGCTGGCGGGGTCTGTTTGTACGACAGTATAAGCAGATAGCTGGAGAATGATAATACATGTAGGAGGCACGGCGATGGCAGCCACAGTGGTAGATCGGTTGGATGGGTTAAAAGAGCAGTATATTACGCGCCCCTCAAACCCGTTAAAGCACATTTACGCCAAGGTGTTGGAAGGTCAACGGATTAGCCGGGATGAGGCTATTGAGGTGTATGAGTGTGATGATCTATTGTCTGTGGGTATTTTGGCGGATACCGCCAGAATTTTAAGGACGCCTGTGGAAAACCGGGATTATGTGTATTGGGTGCATAACTTCCACATTAACCCCACCAATATTTGCGAACTGAACTGCAAGTTTTGCTCCTACAAAAAAGGAGAGAAATCCCCATTTGCCTATGCCATGTCGGTGGATGACGTGGTGGATCACGTGAATCAGTATTCTGCCAAGGACACCTTGTCGGAATTCCACATTGTGTCGGGCCTGTATCCTGAGCAAGGTTTGGAGTATTACGTGGATCTGTTTAAAGCCCTGAAAAAGCACTTTCCCCATGTCCACATTAAAGGGCTGACGGCAGTGGAGCTGGATTATTTTGCAAAACTGGCGGGCATTACGGTGGAAGAAACCATTTTGACCCTCAAAGATGCCGGTCTGCAATCTCTGCCCGGTGGTGGGGCTGAGGTGTTTGCGCCAAGAGTGCGTGAAGAGGTTTGCCCCAGCAAAATTACCGGAGAACAGTGGCTGGATATCCACGGAAAAGCCCACAAATTGGGTCTGAAAAGCAATGCCACCTTACTTGCTGGCCTGGGAGAAACTTATCAGGAGCGGATTGATCATGCCTTGGCCCTTCGGGATCAGCAGGATTTAACCGGTGGGTTTATGTGCTTTATTCCCCTGAACTGCTATTACGAAGGCAATAAAATTGATCCGGCTCATGCCCAGACTGGTGTGGAGAATCTGAAGAACTTTGCCGTGAGCCGATTAATTTTAGATAACGTGCCTCACCTCAAAGCATTCTGGATTCACATTGGTGAGAAACTGTCCCAAGTCGGGCTGAACTTTGGGGTGGATGATGTGGACGGAACGGTGGTAGAAGAAAAAATTGCCCATGCGGCCGGCACCGAAAGCGCCGAGCATATGACTAAGCAGGATCTGCTGACCATGATTTGGAAGGCTGGGAAAACCCCAGTAGAACGGGATACGACGTACCAGATTTTAAACGTATACCCACGCCCAGATAAGATTGATTGAAGAAATGCCGCGAGTGCTTGAAGCCATCGTCGTCCTGAGTGTAGCGGAGCGAAACGAAGGACCCCCTGCGGGATCACGTTGGACCTCTGTCCCGCAGGGGATCCTTCACTCCGTTCAGGACGACGCAGGTCCTATACATTCTGAGGTGAGAGGAGCCTGAAAACGTGAGACCGGTTTCTATTGGCGCCATTTCTTTTATTAATACCCTGCCCATTTATCATTTGTTTCAGCCGAACGAACTGGAATCTTTAGTGTATGCATCTCCGGCATCGTTGAATCAGTTTGTGGCGGCGGGTAAATTGGAAATCTCGCCCGTCTCCAGCGCCCATTATTTGCGGCACCAACGCCAACTCCTCTTGGTGCCGGGGTTGTCGGTGAGTTCTCCTGGGGCGGTGGAAAGTGTGTTGTTTGTCTCTAAAAATCCCATGAATCATACCCTGTTGGACTTACCTGCCATTATGGTGCCGGATGATTCAGAAACCTCTATTGCTTTGCTGGCCCACCTTCTACAGCAGTCTGTGAAAGTGGATTTTCGGCCTTGGTTTAAATCCTATGTTGCCGGCGATTATGCGGCAGCACTGGAATCTTCCGGAAATGCTTTAATTATTGGGGATCATGCTTTGATGATGGCGGATGTTTTGCCGGAGGAAGGGTATTACTGTTATGATTTAGCGGACCTGTGGTTCCGGCAAACCGGTTTGCCTTTTGTGTTTGCGGTGTGGGTGGCTCAAAAAGATTGGGCACAGACAAATGCTGAAACCCTGCAACAGGTTACCCAGCGCTTGTGTGAGAGTCGCGAAGCTTTCTTTGCAGACGGTACTCACCTAGAAGAAGCGGTGCGGCTGGCGGAGGATCGGTGTAAAATATCACCGGCGACACTTCGACGCTATTTCACGCGCTCTCTGGATTTTGGCTGGACCCAAGCGCATCAAAGCTCACTCACCCTATTTTCTCAAGTGATACAACAATTGGATACCTTGTCTAATGGATCAGAACGTGATTCCTACACCTTCTCAAGGACGAGTTCAGCGATCCCATTCTAATTTTTACTACGTTGCGCTGGATCTGGACAAGGACGCTGCGGGTAATCAACAGGGTGACGTTTTGGATGAGTGCCCTCTTTATGAATGTTCTTTGCGGGGCCTCTTAAAAAAAGAGCGAACCGAAGTATTGGTCGGGGACCGGGTGACGTTGGATGCGTTGGATCCGCAAAACAACACCGGCCGGATTCAATCGGTACTGCCCCGGCAAAATCGGCTGGAGCGCCCTAAAATTGCCAATGTAGACCGGGTAGTTATTGTACACCCATTTCAAGAGCCGGACTTTGACGGTGCGCAGCTGGACCGGTATCTGACTCAGGTTGCCATTGCCGGAATTGAACCGGTTATTTGCCTTAGCAAAACTGACTTGGCGGCTTCTCCTGAGCAATTGAACCCTATTCACCAGTGCTACAGTGATCATTTAGGTTACCGTGTCTTCAACACCTCTGTTTACCAACCGGAATCCTTTGCTCCTCTTCTGTCTGAAATTAAGGGCAAAATGTCCGTGCTGGCTGGGTTAAGTGGGGCGGGGAAGTCCTCTTTACTGAATGCCGTGAATCCGTCGCTAGATCTGAAAATAAAACCGGTGTCTGAAGCCCTGGGTCGAGGGCAACACACCACCCGTCATGTAGAGCTTTTAACAGTGGCCACAGATACGGTGATTGCCGATACGCCGGGGTTTAGCCAGCTAAAGTTTGATACGGTTCTGCCTAATGCTATTGAAGCAGCTTACCGAGAGTTTGCTCCGTACCGTGAAGCCTGTGAGTTTTCAGATTGCTTACATATCGATGAATCGGGTTGTGCGGTGTTGGCAAATATAGAAGCCTTGGATGAGAGCCGGTACCAAAGCTACCTGGCGATGATTGAGGAGGCCCGCAGTTATAAACGGACTGTTCAGCAGACTAGCCAAAAAGAAGATTATGGATCTAAGACCCTGCACCGTCGGGGCCAAACGCCTGTAGAGATTTTGCGGTTAAAAGGCAAGGACCGGGAGGCTTCGCGCCGTACCCGTAGGCAGCAGGTTTCTGCCGATATGGACCAGGTTCTTGCTGAAGAGCCGCCGGACTCGCTATAATGCCCCAATGAACGCCCAACCGATGATAGAACATAGTAAGGGATATCACACAGCAGAGGCTGTTCCCTATGACACAAGATTCTCTGAAACCCTGGCTTATTTTCAGGCGGGCTTAGCTCGGTTGTTGGAAACAGAATCCAGCCGCAAACACGGTGAAGCCCCTGTAAAAGGGACAGAACGGTTGTGGGAAGCCATCCGGTATAGCACCTTGAAGGGTGGTAAACGCATGCGGCCGGTGTTGATTTTGGAAAGCTGCCGCGCCTGTGGGGGAAACATGGAAACCGCTTTGCCCACAGCCTGTGCTGTAGAGATTATCCATGCTTTTAGCCTGATCCATGATGATTTGCCCTGTATGGACAATGATGATTTGCGTCGAGGCCAGCCCACCTTGCATAAAGCGTTTGATGAAGCCACGGCGTTGCTGACAGGTGATGCATTGTTGGGGATGGCGTTTGGGCTGATGACCAAACACACGCCGCTGTCAGATCAGGTGACCGCCCAGAGCTTGTTGGATTTAGTGAGCGATCTCTCCGATGTGGCTGGAATCCATGGTTTGGTGAACGGGCAGTTGGTGGATATTTTGTATGAAGGCCAGCCGTACGATGAGGCGGTGCTGGAATATATTCACACCTATAAGACCGGCGCTCTCTTCACTTTTTCTGCCGTGGCTGGCGTCAGGTTGGCCGGGGCGGATGCAGCTGTGGTGGAGGGGTTCCAACGCTTTGGAAAGACCTTGGGGCTGGCGTTCCAGATTGTGGATGATCTGTTGGATGTTCAATCTACCTCAGACACCTTGGGGAAGACCGCCGGGAAGGATTTGATTCAGAAAAAGGCCACGTATCCCGATTTTTATGGGGTGTCTAAAACAGTGACGCTGGCCGAAGATCTGGTGCAGGAAGCTATGGCGACGTTAGATCAACTTGGTTTAGAAGACACCAGCGCCTTAAATGATCTGGCACGGTTTATTCAAAGGCGGATTCACTAGTCATGGTTGAAGGAAATGGTATTGAGGTTCTCATCTCCGCCGGAATCGCGATGTTTATTGCTCAGGCCTTTAAGGTGGTGACCCATTATATTTTTCACAAAACCCTGAACTATAAGCTGATGGTAGAGACAGGGGGGATGCCCAGCAGCCACAGCGCCTTTATGATGGCTATGGCCATTAGTGTGGGGGAATTGAAAGGGTATGAGTCTGTGATGTTTGCCGTGGCGCTGTCTGTTGCGGTGGTGGTGATGTATGATGCTGCCGGCGTTCGCCGGGCAGCGGGTCGAATGGCGGGGATCTTGAATCAGATCTCGGAAGATTTTTATACGCACCACCCCGAGAAACTGCCGGAACGGTTGCGAGAGCTGTTGGGTCATACGCCCACCGAAGTGGTGGTTGGGGGGATTTTGGGGGCAGTAACGGCGATTATTACGCTTAGAGTTATTTAACCAGCGTTCCTAGGGCATTTTCTGCTTCAATAAGGAAATCCGACTTTCTGCTTGCTTGAGATAGTCTGCATTGGATGAAGAGGAAGATTGTCCGGCTGCTTTTTGGGCGTATTGCTGATACGTCCCCAGTGCTTCTTGAAATCGTTGTTGTTTTTCTTGAACCGTCGCCAGTGCAAACAAAGCTTCCAGGAAGGTGTTGTTTTGGGCAAAGGCTTGCTGGTAGGCTTGTTCGGCTTCTTTTAGTTTTTCCTGGCGTTGGTAGACGACGCCCAGGTTGTAGAGGACGATGTGATTTTTTGGAGCCAGCAGACGCGCCTGTTCATAAGATTTTTGGGCTTTGGCAAAGTCGCCTAACTGTTGCCAGGCATCCCCTGCCGCCAAGTGCAGGCGGATGTTTTTGGGATCGAGTTTTAAAGCTTTTTCATAGGTGAGGGCGGCCAGGGCTGGATCGCCCAGGGAGGCGTAGGCTTCGCCCAAAGAGAGTTGAACTTCCAGGTTTTTGGGGTGGTTGACTGCCAACTGTTGGAGCTGTGGCAGGGCTGACTGGTATTCGCGGTGCAGCAGGTTTAACCGGGCGCGGTACAACCGGGCCAACACGTTTTGCGGATCCTGTACCAGGACGCGTTCATAGGCTTCAACTGCCCGTGGGGTATAGGCCGAGTCCGCCTTCTGCAAAATATAATACACATTGGCTAGACCCAATCGGGGA
Source organism: Vampirovibrio sp. (assembly GCA_019634025.1). Lineage (GTDB taxonomy): Bacteria > Cyanobacteriota > Vampirovibrionia > Vampirovibrionales > Vampirovibrionaceae > JAHQWC01. The sequence continues at coordinate 12,911 of JAHQWC010000055.1, read as the reverse complement.
GCCACATTAGAGTCTGGGGCAATGGAAAGGGCGTGGAGGTAGTATTTTTCGGCCTGAAGGTATTCCTTTTCGGTGTAATACTTATCTCCCAAGGCCATCAGGGCGCTGGTCAGATCATTGCGCAATGCCGGGTCATTGGGCTTGGCCTGTAAGGTTTGCTGGTAAAGGGCCACGGCTTTATCGAGTTTGCCGGCCTTATGATACGCGATGGCCAAGTTGTTTTTGATTTGTGGATCCGGGGTTTGGCCTTTGGAGGCGGTGTCTTTCAGCAGCGCTTCATACAGTTGAATCGCGTCATCTAAAGAGCCATTTACTTGGTAGGCATAGGCCAGCTGTTTGGTGACTTCCACCACTTTTTCCTGGGTTTTGGCTTGCTGAACCGGATCCGCCATACCAGCTTGAGGAGAGGGAACGGTTGCCAACTGTTGTAGAACCTGTTTGTAAGTTGTAATGGCTTTTGGATACTGCTTTTGCGCCAGGTAAGTATTTGCCAGTGCGTGGCGAACCTGAGTATCATCTGGCTTTTTGTTTAAGTATGCCTGGTAGGCTTCAATAGCCTGATCCGGCTGCTTTTTTTGCAGGTGTAAATCGGCAAGCTTCAGGTGAATTTCAACTTTTTCCGGGTTTTGAGACAATGCCTGACGGTATTTTTGAACGGCGGATGACGTTTGTCCTAGCGCTTCGTGGGCGTTGGCCGAAGCTTCCAGCAGATCGGCGTTGTCGCCTTCTTTTAACATTGCTTGTTGTAGCTCTTGTAGGGCTAACTCTGCAGAGTTAGATCGGGTAAGGGCCCGGGCGAAGTTTAGATGTTCAGAGAACCGTTTGGGATCTTCATGCTTTAACCGCCGATATTCCCGAGCCGCTTCTTCTTCGCGGTTAGCGTAGAGTAGCAGATTTGCTAAATCTCTGCGGGCGTCATATTGCTTGGTGTAGTTGGCCAGAAATTTTTGATAGTTGGGGATGGCTTCATTCACCTTGCCCAGTTGGGTTTGGACCCGAGCCAGGTTTTTATGGCCATAAACATACTGTGGGTTTTTCCGCAGGCCAGCTAAATAAGCAGATTCTGCTTTTTCAAAGTTACCCAACTGTTCCGCCAGTGCGCCAATACTGAAGAAAATCATGGGATCTTGAGAGTCCAGGCGAATAGAGGTTTCATAGGCGCTGATGGCCTCACGGTAGCGGCCCAGTTCTGCCAGGACCCCGGCCATTTTGACGTAGTTTAAATAATCATCTGGATCCGTGGTGGTGGCTTTACGGAGTTCGGCTAAGGCTTTTTCAGTGTGTCCTTGTTGCTGTAGGGTGTCCGCCATCCGAAAATGATCCACGGATGCAGGGACAGCAGCATGGGTATCGGAGACAGGCACTGTGTTTGCAAGCAGTACAAAACTGATTCCGTAGACAAACATCTTATTGAACCGGGTGAACCATGTTGAGTCTTGTGTGTGTAGAAAGTTAGATCCGTTTGGCATCGATCCCATGAACCTCCCCAGATTTGTGTCATTCGGCAACAGAATATATCTGGATTGTAGAGGAAATCCCGTAAAAATGCCAAAAAATGCGGTTAATTATTTGCTGAAAAGTAGTTCAAGTCAGGATTCCGGGCGGCGGTGGTTTCATCTACCCGTTGAATTGGGGTGGTATGCGGCGCATTTAAAATCATCTCCGGGGTGTCCTGGCATTCTTTGGCAATGGTTTTCATGGCCTCAATAAACCGGTCCAGGGTTTCTTTGGATTCGGTTTCCGTGGGCTCAATCATCATGGCCTCGTGGACGATGAGAGGGAAGTAAACCGTTGGGGGGTGGAAGCCATAATCCATGAGCCGTTTGACGATGGACATGGTGTTCATCTGGTTGAGTTCCGGGTGTTGCTCTTTTTGCTTATGGCTGGTGAGGACAAACTCGTGCTTACATACCCGATCGTAGGCCAGATGATAGTCGTCCCGAAGTTTTTCTTTCAGGTAGTTGGCGTTGAGGACGGCGTCTTTACTGAGTTGCTCCAGGCCTTCAGCCCCATACGCCAAGATATAGGTCAGGGATCGGGCCATCATTTCAAAGTTGCCGTTAAATACTTTTACCCGGCCGATGGAATCCGGCCGATCGGTCTGGAGATAATAACGGTCGTCATCAAAGGCCACGATAGGTGTCGGTAAAAACGGCTCCAAAATTTTATTTACGGCTACCGGGCCGCTACCGGGGCCGCCGCCGCCGTGGGGGGTGGCAAAGGTTTTGTGGGTGTTGATGTGCATGACATCGAAGCCCATCTCTGCCGGGCGAACCTGGCCCACAACAGCGTTGAGGTTGGCGCCATCATAGTACATGAGCCCCCCTGCATCGTGGACGGCCTGGGTGATTTCTAAAATTTCGGTTTCAAACAGCCCAGCAGTATTGGGGTTAGTCAGCATTACTGCTGCGGTTTTGTCTGACAGCAGGCTTTTAATTTTTTCTGCGCTGACCAATCCACCGGTTTGTGAGGTTCTTAGCTCCACCACTTTAAACCCGCACATGGCAGCAGAGGCCGGGTTGGTGCCGTGGGCGGAATCCGGAATAATCACCTCAGTGCGTTGGGTCTGACCAGTTTTTTCAAAATAGGCCTTGATCATCATCATGCCTACCAGCTCGCCCTGAGCGCCGGCTGCAGGCTGCAGGCTGACCTGATCAAATCCGGTAATGTCTGCTAAAAGCTGTTGGAGAGTATAAACCAGCTTTAAAGATCCCTGGCTAAGGTGAGCCGGGGTTTTGGGGTGCAAGTTGGTAAACCCTTGAAGTTGCCCGTACAGGTCGCAGACCTTGGGGTTGTACTTCATGGTGCAAGAGCCCAGGGGATAAAATCCGGTATCAATACAATGGTTGAGTTGCGACAGCCGTACAAAATGCCGGACGGCTTCTAGTTGAGAGACTTCCGGTAAGCGAGGGGATTGCTTGCGGACAAAGGCCTCTGGTAAGAGGGTTTGTACGTCAGATTCAGCCACACCGACTTCCGGCAGTGTCACACCCCATCTTCCGGGGCTGGACTTATGGAAAATAGACCGTTCTAAAACGTCGGTATGTTCAATCGATTGGGTTTGTTGGGCACTCATCGTTCACATACCTCCAACTCAGCTTCCATCTTTTTTACTGCAGGTTGCATCCGAAAGGACAAAAAACGGTCTACGGCCTCCATATAACGTTGAATTTCTTCGGGTGAATTCATTTCGGTGACAGAAATCAGCAGGCTGTTTTGTAATTCTGGATACGCCACACCCAACGGAATGCCACCAAGAATGCCTTGGGTTTCCAAGTGAACCAACACTTCGTGCGCCGGTACGGGCAGGGTTACGGCAAATTCAGAACAAAAAGGTTGCTCAGGGAAGGTGAAAGACACCCCTTCAATATCGGTTAAGCCTTTGGCTAAGGCATGGGCGCGTTGTAACGAGATGTTGGCTACTTGTTTGAGCCCGCCTGGGCCCATTAACGTGAGGTAAACTGTTGACTTCAGGACATTTAACGCCTGATTGGTGCAAATGTTGCTGGTGGCTTTTTCCCGGCGAATATGTTGCTCGCGGGTTTGCAGGGTTAAGGTATAGCAGGTTTTGCCCGATTTATCCTTGGCCCGGCCCACGACTCTGCCGGGGAGCTGGCGGGTGTATTTTTGTCGGGTGGCCATATAGCCTCCGTAGGGGCCTCCAAATGAGAGGTTGTTTCCCAGAGGTTGAATGTCTCCCACCACAATATCGGCGCCCAGGTTGCCGGGGGCTTCCAGTAATCCCAAACTTACTGGATCTGCGGAGACGATTAAGAGCGCGCCGTGTTGTTGGCAAAAAGCCGACAGGGCTTGAAGATCCAAAATATTCCCAAAGTAATTGGGGTATTGGACAATGACACAGGCCAGGTCGTCGGTGCCATCCGTAGGCAGCTTGTCTGCCCATACATCCTTAACAGTCACCTCACCTAAGCCTTTGGCGTATGTGTTTAAGATTTGTCCGTACTCTGGGTTTACGCTGTGGGTAATCCAGATTTGTTTGCGTTTGGTGATGCGCACTGCCATAAAGGCGGCTTCGGCTACGGCGTTGCCGCCGTCATACACAGAGGCATTGGCAACATCCAGCCCGGCCAGTTCAGCAATCATGGTCTGAAATTCATAAATGGTTTGTAGGGTTCCCTGGCTAACTTCCGGTTGGTACGGGGTATAAGCAGTGTAAAACTCAGAGCGGCTTGCAATGGTGTTTACTGCAGAGGGAATGAAACGATGATAGGCCCCGCCGCCTAAAAAGCTGGCCATTTGGTGGCCGGTATTGCCTTCAGCATACGTTTGCATGGTTTGCTGAAGTTCCAGCTCACTTTGCCCTTGGGCAGGCAGCGCAGTGTAGGTTTTAGGTTGCCGTAAGCTTTCTGGAATATCATTAAATAGTTCAGCGGTGGTTTTGACACCAATGGCTTTTAGCATTTCAAGCCGGTCTTCGGCGGTGTGGGGTAAAAAGTTATGATGGGATGGCTGACTCATGGGTGTGTCGTCTCATTCTTCTCTGTAGTACAGCATCACCCACAACCTTGATAACAGCAATCTGTTGCAGGCAGGCAATATTATGGCCTAAACAGGCCAGCGCGACTAGCAGTATTTAGGAATCAGATTCTTCGACAAACTTGGTGTAATCTGCAGGCGCCATCAAGGTTTGCATTTCCTCCGGCTTGGCCACAGAAATTTCAATGATCCACCCGTCCCCATAAGGGTCGTCATTCACCAAATCAGGTTCATCTTCTAGTCGGGTGTTTACGGCCATAATTTTGCCGCCTACGGGTAAATATAAATCAGAGGCTGCCTTCACAGATTCAATGGAGCCGAAGGTTTCCCCTTTGTCCAGCTCTTGTCCCAGTTCAGGCAAGTCTACATAGACAATGTCGCCGAGCTGTTCGGCTGCAAAATGGCTAATGCCAATGCGGGCTCGGTCTTCGTCGGGCAAAATGTATTCGTGGGTTTCAATCAGTTTTACGTCTGATGGGATGACTGCTGTGTCCACCGTGGCCATGGCTGCTGCTTCCTCTATTCCTCACGCTTTTTTGTAAAAAGGCTTCTCTACTATCTCCGCATCTACCGGTTTATTGCGGATGTCGATTTGTATTATATCACCGGGCTTGGCTGATACTGAGGCGTTGATGTACCCCATACCAATGGGTAAATTTAAAATGGGTGAAATAGACCCGCTGGTCACTTCTCCCACGGGTTCGCCGTTCAATAAGATGGTGTCGTGTTGGCGCGGGATGGTTTTTTTGACCAACTGGAAGCACACTAGTTTTTTGGCCAACCCTTTGTCTAATTGAGTTCTCAACGCCTCTTGGCCGATAAAGGGTGTGGGCTTTTCCATTTTGACCGACCAGGCGAGGTCTGCTTCTAATGGAGAGTCGTTTTCTGAAATGTCGTGTCCGTGAAGGGGTAAGGCTGCTTCTAAACGTAAGGTATCTCGTGCGGCTAAGCCTACAGGGTAAATCCCCAATGCTTGTCCGGCGTTTAAAAGTCCGTCCCAAAGGTGGTTTACTGCCTGGGATTTTACAATGATCTCCACCCCGTCTTCTCCGGTATACCCGGTTCGGGCGAGTAACACTGATTCAGGAGTATTTGAACCAGGTAAGGCAAGCTCTGCAGCGTTGATCCAAAATCGCTTCGGTAATTGTTCAGCATTCAGGCCGCACTCTGCCAGGACCTGTTGAAACTTTGGTCCTTGAAGGGCCACCAGGGAGTATCTATTCGAGACAAAATGAACTGAAACATTATCGGGTGCATGGCGCTTCATCCAAGCAATGTCTGTGTCGGTATTTCCGGCATTGCAGATCACCATAAACTGCTCAAATTCGTCAAACGGGCTTTGTTCTGGGAGTTCGTACACAATCAAGTCATCAATAATGCCGCCGGCTTCATTTAAAAACTGGGTGTAAATGGCTTTGCCCGGCACCAGCTTTTGCAAATTTTGTGGCACCAGGGTGTCCAAGAACTGACGGACTGTGTCTCGGTCAGGTCCGGTTACGGTGACCAGCCCCATATGGGAAATATCGAACAGCCCGGCAGCATTTCGTACGGCATGGTGCTCTTCAATGACTTTGCCGAATTGCAGCGGCATATCCCACCCGGAAAAATCCACCATTTTGGCTTGGCGGTTCACGTGGTTGCCGTGAAGCGGCGTCTGTTTTTGTGCAAGAACGGATGACATAATCACCGATTGTTTCTCACCGGGAAGTTAATGTCAATGTACTTTATCAATACCTATCCATTAGAAGCTCTTGTTGGAACAAACCGTCCTTTAATTCCCCAGTATTTTCCAAATGAAAAATCGGCAAACAAGTTGCCGATGTGTTTGAAGTAGAGAAATAAGAGAAGATGAGAGAAACTTAAGTTCCTAGATGACTAGGAGAGCGGCGTAGTAGAGCCCAAGAGTGAGGGCGGCGCCGAGTAAAAACTTTGTTTGGGCGGCGTCTTTTTTCAAGACGGCTGCTTTTACCAAGACTTTTGGTTGGGTTTGTCTGTTTGGTCGCATAAGACGATGTTCCAATTCCGTTTGTAATCTCACCAATAATTAGAATATCGACATCTCAACAGGAAACTTTAGGTGGCTTATTCATAAATCTTTATATTTGAAAGCCTATGCTGCTAAAGAGCTTTGGGGAGTGCCTGGCGGATTAGGTCTTCAATGGTTGGAATATCTTGGTTTTTTTCGCCAAACACTCCGTATAACAAGAACTCTCGGTTGCCTTTGGGGCCTGGTGTCTCAGAATCCACTAATCCCAGCCAATTCCAACCCGGCATTAGCTCAGTCAGATCATTTAACAGCCCCGTTAATATTTGCCGGTGTTCTTCGGTGTCTTTCACCACGCCATCAAATTTTTTCCCGCCTCCAGGCTTTATATAGTCCTTGTACTCAAATTGAGGTTTTATCAGCGCGATAATCTCTGTACTGGGGGTCTCATCTGTCAGATTCATCAGCATGGCTGCTGTGGGAAGGGTTTTTTTCAGGGAGATAAACGACACATCCATCACCGTTAGGGAAATATCCGGTTGGTTTAAGTCTTCTGGGGTTAAATGGCGGATGTTGGTTTTTTCCAGAACCCTTACGCGCTGGTCTTGGCGGAGCTTCCAGTCTAGTTGTCCATGTCCTACATCAACAGAAATGACTCTGGTAGCGCCGTGTTGAAGCAAACAATCTGTAAATCCACCCGTAGAAGCCCCAACATCCATACAGATTCGATTTGTAACGGTTAAGTCAAAGGTTTCCAGGGCCTTTTTCAGTTTTAGACCACCCCGGCTTACATAGGCTGGGCCACTGTCTACTTCAAGGGTCAGTTTTCCAGAGAGGACTTTTTCCAGATCAACCGAGGCGCCGGGTTTATCCACTCGAACGCCATCTATTTTTACCTTGCCGCCCATAATTAAGCCCTGAGCTTTGGCTCTGGAGTCACATAGCCCTTGGCTCACCAGGATTTGATCTAGCCGTTCTTTCTTACTCACCGGTTATGTCCTTGAAACGAGTACAATAATGAATCATACGCATAAAAGGCTTCTCTTTCACTTATGTCTCAAACTTCCCCTATTTCACCTGCTTCTGGGCCCTGGCTTATTGTTGGGCTAGGGAATCCTGGGTCAGAATATGCAGAAACCCGTCACAATGTGGGATTTCACCTGATTCAACGCCTGAGTGAGCGCTGGCAGATTGATGGGAAGCAGGAAAATAAATTTAAGGCCATGGTGGGGAAAGGGCAGTATTTGGATACGTCTACTTATCCTGCGGGGCGATTACCGGTGATTTTGGCCCAGCCCCTGACTTATATGAACCTTTCTGGTGAAGCCGTAGGGAAATTGATGCATTTTTATAAGGTTTCTCCCGAGCGTCTCTTGGTCATCTATGACGATGCCGCTTTGCCGTTGGGTAAGCTTCGATTACGGGGGCAGGGGAGCGCCGGGGGGCAGAATGGGATGAAATCCATTATCCAGCATTTGCGAGGTAATCAAGAATTTGCCCGGCTTCGTATTGGCATTGGTCACCCCGGGGATCGTCGGGCCATGGTGGGCCATGTGTTGTCCAAATTTTCAAAAGACGAGCAGCCTATTTTGGATAAGGCTCTGGACAATGCAGTGGGCGCCGTTGAGGCGTTGGTTAGTACCGACTTGGAAACGGCTATGACCCGCTACAACGGGACTGATACCGCGCCTGAAGTACCGTCTGATCCTGTAGGCGATTTGCCGCCGAATTCTTAAGGTTTGCGTCCATTCCGGTAAAATCTTGTCACATTGGCTTTCGTTGCCGGGGGTGATGGAGTATCCTAGAAATATCGGCCCCTGTCATTGAGGAGATTGGTTTTATGACGACCCCTGTTATTCGTGTGGCGCACAGCCCGGATTCTGATGATGCTTTTATGTTTTATGCCTTGGCCAACGACAAGGTGGATACCGAGGGTCTGACGTTTAGTCATCACCTCACTGATATTGAAACCCTGAACCAGGAGGCGTTGAAAGGTACCTATGAACTGACGGCCATCTCCTTTCACGCCTATGCGCACCTGAAAGACAAATACGCCATTTTGACCTGCGGCTCTAGTATTGGCGATAAATATGGCCCGGTGCTGATTTCCAAAAAACCCATGACCAAAGACGATATAGCTGAGGTAACCGTGGCGGTGCCGGGTGAGATGACCTCTGCCTATCTGGCCCTGAAAATTTGGGAGCCTAACGTCAAAACCGAAGTGGTGCCTTTTGATGAGATTATGGAAAAGGTCCATGCTGGCGAATATGAAGCCGGTTTGATTATCCACGAAGGCCAGCTCACCTACGCTGAAGAGAATCTGTTTAAAGTGGTAGACCTAGGTGAATGGTGGTTTGAGACCACTAATTTGACCCTGCCCCTGGGTGGGAACGCCATCCGCAAGGATTTGGGGCCGGAGATGATTCAGAAAATTGGCCGTGTCCTGAAACGGAGTGTTGAATACGGCTTAGCCCACCGCGAAGAAGCCTTAGATTACGCCATGCAGTTTGCCCGGGATCTGGACCGGAAAAAAGCCGATAAGTTTGTGGGTATGTATGTGAATGACATGACCTTGAACATGGATGATGAGATTAAAAAGGCCATCAAGCTGATGCTGTGGATGGGCCAAGGCGCCGGTGTTTTGAAAGAAAAAATTATTCCCGAGTTTATTCGGGTAGAGACGCCAGCAGGTGCTACGGCCTAAAAAGCTGCTTGGGAAATGCATCTGACGGGCATCTGTTTGCTGCTGATAAACTTGAATGGCTAGGGCCAATTGACAATGAACTTTTTGCCTTAGCCTAAAAACCGGTGACAACACTTATTCTCAAGTACTGGCAATGGATTCCCGCCTTCGCGGGAATGACACACTATCAGTGAATGGTGAGGTTACCAACTGGACTTCACAAGAAGTTTTATCCTACAGATAGCGTTGCTTTGCTGCGCTTTGCATTTAGTCCGTCCAGCTTTTCTGCCAAGGTAATCAAAATTTGACGTGCAATCATCTCTTTGGGCGCTTTTCCCAGCCTTACGGGTGGCTCATTGGCAAAGAGGATGGTGACTTCATTGTCTGGGGCGTTCATGCCGATGTCGGGTTGGCTGATGTCGTTGGCGACGATGGCGTCGGCGTGTTTTTCTTTGAGTTTGGCCTCGGCGTTGTTTAAGAGATCCTGGGTTTCTGCGGCAAAACCGATGATGGTTTGGTGGGGTTGCTTGCGCTGGCCTAACCCTGCCAAGATGTCTTGAGTGGGGGTTAAGGTTAGGTGTAGGGGTTGGCCGGGTACCTTTTTGATCTTTTCAGTGGCGATGGCTTCCGGCTGAAAGTCTGAGACGGCGGCGGCCATAATCAGGAGGTCGGTCTCTTCAAATAGGGTATCCAGGCAATCCGCCATCTCTCGGACCCGGCTGACGGGGTGTACCGTATAGGGTCGGCTTAGGGGCTTATCCTGATAATTAGTGACAGTGGTGACGAGGTTTACCTGGGCGCCCATGGCATAGAGCTCATCGGCCAGGGCGATGCCCATTTTGCCGGAGCTTTGATTGGTGAGGAGCCGGACGGGGTCCAGGGGTTCTTTGGTGCCGCCGGCGGTGATGGTGGCTTTTATGCCTTGGAGTAAGCCTTTTTGGGGGTGTAGTTGTTGGTAAAGGCCTATTAAAATACTGTCCATGTCTGCCAGGTGGCCCGCGCCGGTTTCGCCACAGGCCAGGTCTCCGGCGGTAGGGTCTACAAAAGAGACGTTTTCCAGGCTTTTTAAGGTCCGGCAGTGTTGTTGAGTTAACGGGTGATCCCACATCCGGGTGTTCATGGCCGGGGCAATGACCACGGGTTTGCCGGTAAAGGTCATAAACGTGGTGGTCACCAGTTCATCGGCGAGCCCGCCGGCCAGTTTGGCCAGGGTGTTGGCGGTGGCGGGTAAAATCAATAATGCGTCTGCCTGCTGGGCCATGGCGATGTGGACCGGGGTGCCGTCTTCGGTGACAGCCAGGCCATCGGTGTATACCGCTTGTCGGCTCAGCGATTGCAGGGTTAAGGGTGTGACAAACTGCGTGGCGTTGGGGGTCAAGATGGGAATGACCCGCTCTGCTCCTTTACGGTAGAGCTCGCGAATGAGATCGCACACCTTATAAGCAGCGATGCCTCCGCAAATGCCGATCACAATGGTTTTGTTATCAAACCGCATGATTGTGCCCCTGAATTGTTTGGTATGTGGGTAAAATTACTACAAAAATGATATTCCCAAAACCGGCACCGGGTCAGGGATCCGAAATACCTAGAATGGCGCTACATTTGTGGGAGTTGCCTCATTTAGTTAAGTTTTGTAAAATAGTTAGTGTGTTTTGGACACAGGTACTTGCACCATTTTCTGAGTCGAGTATCATACTAACCACGGTTAGTAATACAGCTAACCGCCCTCAAATAACAAGTTTTCCCCTCACACCCAACCTGAGAATTGGATCGGCCTCTTTATTTATAAAGAGGTCTTTTTTTTGCAGAACTTACGCAGAATGCACTCTGACTCGCATCTACTTCGTTACTGTGCTGCGCAGCAGCGTCACGTACTGCTGGTACGCTCCTTGCTTTACGCTGCTCGTTCCTCGTATCTGAGTCGTCAGAGCACATTCTGCGTGAGTTCTGCTAAGTTGTTTTAGGGTGTTTGAAAATTGGGGGATGTGGGAATGAGTGAGATGTACTTCTGTACGACTAATAGTGCTGTGAGTGTTACCGTTTTTAAGTGCTGACGAGGATTACATCGCCATAGATTTGTTGTGCCTGAAGAATGCCGGGCTTTATTCGGTTTGCCGTGCAGGAATTGGTCACGAGAATATCAACCCCTGAGGTTTGCGTTTTATTTTGTGCTTTACCTGGAAAAAGGCGACCCTCTCTCGATCCTGAAGAAACGACACATCAACAATCCCTTGGGCAACCACTCGAGGTTGGGGAGAGGACACGACAGACCGGTCTGTGAATTATAGGCCGGTCTGCCTGTAGGTGGGTGTGCCGTGGCGTGTTCTTTTAGGTATAATTTTTTCGGTGTCTCCTGATGACTCGCCATGGCATACGCCGATGTAGCTCAGTTGGTAGAGCAACGGTTTCGTAAACCGTAGGTCGCCGGTTCAATTCCGGCCATCGGCTCCAATTTTTATATAGAGCGTTGTGGGAGCGCCCAAAATGTCCCGTTTAAAAAACGTTGTTTTTGGGGCATGGTGAGGTGAAACGTATGCTAGGATTGGCTTTTCGCTTTGTCGGTTTGCGCCCATTTTTGGGGCATGGGACATGAAGGCGCGGTTTTGCTTATCCTGACTGGGTCTTGGCATGCCCTATGTTTGGGACATGGTCTAGAATCCAGGATTGGTATTGGTTTCACTTTTGCCGATGAGCCGGGTGATGCGGTTTTAGACAAGAGGTTTATTTAATTTTCAAAGTACCCAATGCACGGAATTTAACTCTTCCGGTTCTAATGGGGACTGTAATTGGGTTGGATGGGAATGCAACGCTGAGCGATAAAATAATTAACCGGGTAAGAATTTGTAAACCGTAGGTCACCAGTTCGAATCTGGAGCGGTATCAGATATCTTCTTCTTGGCATTTTGGTTGTTAGGAGTTCCGTTATAAATAAAAGTCGGATTACAATTTTGTGTGGGTTCTCCCGAGATATTTTCATGGAAATTCTCTTTAGAACTATTCTCTGACACGCCCATATCGTGTTGTTTTAACGGGTTGTTGAGAAATGCAAATGTAGAGACTGCCAGTGCGATAAGATAAAAAACGGTTATAAACTTTTTAATCGTACCTACTTTGGCTTTAACAGTGTCTTTTTTGGAATTTTCCCATTGAGCCATCCAGCAGAATGGCAGGAGCCAAATTATTCCCAGTAGAAAAATTGCTATAAGACTCTCTATTAAGCCGTAACTCAAAACAATTTTTAGTATCACAAGTAGATAAGAAGGTATGCCCCAGTAATAGAGATCAATTTTTTGTTTTGAGTGTATATCGCAGTGTATAAAAGGTATTCTTATTCGTATCGGGCTTTCATCGCCTATTAACTTAGTCAAGCTAATATTGGGTATGGCTTGTTGTAAAGAATTTTCTAGTATTTTTCCATGCCTGACAGCGCCATATAAAAGTTTGTGATACCAAAAGCGCTCCATAAAATAGAATAAAAGCCAGCCAGAAAAAGCGAAATAAAGAAGAAGATGTGTTAATGGTGTTTCAATTCCGAAAATCTCAATTTTTGCTGTAGCATTCAATTTGGCGATCACACCAGCAACACTTAGTAATGCAACAGTTAGTGTTATAGCCCCACCTCGAATTTTCATTTCAACGTCGTTAAAATGCATTTGCACAGAAATGGTTTGTTTCCATGCTTCAAGAACAAGCCCGGTATTATTGTTGTTTTGTTGTTGATCATTCATATTTGGATGAAATCCTTAT
>JAHQWC010000054.1 GCA_019634025.1 Vampirovibrio sp. | reverse complement strand
GTCGGTAGGGTTTGTGGGGCTGCAATATCATTTATAATCATCACGTGCAGTAATTAGGCTTAAGTATTTGGTCGTCTGCCATATAGATGAAAAGGTTGGGGATGAATGAGGGATTGATGAGAATCGTGACACAGCGGCTCCAACATTGGTATCGGAAGCTTTCTGACTTGAATTGGGTGTTTGCCGATCAGGCTTTGGTCAGTGGCGTCAACTTTTTAACCGGGATCCTTTTGGCACGGTTTTTGGGCATTGATGATTTTGGCCGGTTTACTTTGATTTGGATGGTGGTGCTTTTCGTGAACGCGATTCAATATGCCCAAACGGTTTCGCCCATGATGAGTATTGGTCCAAAGCTTTCTGGTGCTGAAGCCTCCCAGTTTTATGGCGCGACCTTGGTGCAGTCGTTGGCATTATTGATGGTGTTTTTACTGGTGATTTATATTGGATGTACGGTGTGTGAAAGCTTTTTTCCGCAAGGGCAGATAGAAAAATTGATGACGCCACTGCTGTTGGTGGTTACCGCCTTTCAATGCCAAGATTTGATTCGCCGGTTGTTTTTTACTCAGGGGAAAGTCGTTTTAGCCTTTATAAATGATTTGATCAGCTATATAGGTCAGATTATTGTGCTGTCTGTTCTTTATGCAGGGCAACTGCTTCAGACCGAAACGGCGTTGTTGGCCATAGCCGGCACTTCGGCTTTGGCGGTGTTGGTTGGGACGTTCTTTTTACCGGAACTGTCTTTTAACAAGGCGTCGATGAAACCCTCCTTAATTCGCAACTGGCATTTTTCCAAATGGCTGACAGCATCTGCCATGATGCAGTGGATTGGAGGTAACTTTTTTGTGGCCGTCAGTGGTGCTTATTTATCTGTATCCGCCGCAGGGGCTATTGCCGCTGCTCGTAATGTGGTAGGACCAACCTTGGTATTGTTTATGGCATTGGAAAACATTGTGCCTGTAAAGGCCAGCAAGGAGTTCCAAACCGGTCACCTGCAGGCGTTAAAGCGTTACCTGGTTCAGGTGAGTGTGTGGGGCGGTGGCGCCAGTTTACTGGTTTGTTTGGTAGCCGCCCTGTTTGCACCCTTTTGGATGGAATGGCTGTTTGGTGCCGATTATGTCCAATACGCTTATCTGGTGTATTGGTTCTCCATCACACATTTTCTGATGTTTTTTATTCGACCGCTAAATTCTTATCTAAGAACCATTGAGCTAACCCAACCCATTGCAACGGCGAGTATTATTCCCATGGTGTTTTCATTGGTCGCCTCTATTCCTCTGGTGCAGTATTTTGGGCTGACTGGGGCAATGATAGTTATGTTGACAACACAAGTGCTTATTTTGGGATTTTTAACCTATTCTGCATTCGGTCATGGAAAGCGGGTGTTGGCATGAAGCTGACGTTTTTCTACCGAGACACTTATGGCTCAGGAGGTGTGCCGAATGAGATGGCCAGTCTCTATCAGGCGCTGTCTCAAAAAATAGAGCTGACGGTTTGGGGAAAGCATGGAGAGCATCATTTAGACAACCTGCCTGGTTGCCAATTGCATACATTTGATTCTCTAATTGATTTGGCGACAGTGTTTCCCAAATGGCTTGAAGCACATCGACCCGACTATATTGTGGTAGTGGGGTATTTTTTAACTGAAAATCTGCCGGTGGTCTATTGGGCTAGGCAGCATCAGATACCGGTGATTTTGTATCCCCTTGCCCAATTAATGGACGAAGTTTTTCGAGGGAAAATTTTTACGGCTGATCCGGATGTCCGGCGTTTAGAAGCTGCCGGCTCTGCGCAGCAATCTTGGGTGGAGCAGTTGAAAATTGTGATGAATCCACTTTTAAAACAACTTTATTCCATGACTGCTGGAGCGTGGTTGATGGGAAATGTTGCCAAGGTGGCGGTTTTTTCCGGCGAAGAACAACGGCAAGCCAACAGCCGTTATTCTGATGCGGAATTTATGTTTTTACGGTGGGGCGTAGATGAGGCTACCGGAGTTACAGATACGCGTCATTTTTTCAGAGAGGTCTCATCAAACTTATCGCAGGACGATAATCGACTAAATTACGTGTATTGGGGACGGTTAGATTGGTACTATAAAGGTATTGACCGATTACTGAATGGGGTTGCCGCTGCCAAAAAAAGAAACAAAGCAACCGTCTTGCCTTTCCGGGTCTTTCTCATTGGTCCAGATTACCGAGGGGGAAGTGAAAAAGCAAAAGAATTTATCCAACGCTTTCACCTAGAAGAAGATGTGATCTTAATGCTGCCTGGTAGTTATGAGGCAGGAAGTAAAACACCCTTGCGAGACGCTGATGCCTCAATTTACCTGTCTCGATGGGATGGGTATCCTCGCACCTTGCGGGAGTCCATTCTGCTGCAGGTTCCGATTCTAATTAGCCGTGAAACCCATTTTTTAGATATTGCTGAGAAAACAGGTTGCGGTATGCCGTTAATGGATGCTGATGATCCCAATGAAGTTGCAGAAGCCTTGCTGGCATTAGTTGATGCGAAACATCGACAACACCTTAAGGAACAAGCAGGGGTTGCAGCGCCTGAGCTAACTTGGGGTGCTGTGGCAAAGGCATTTTTAAAGGAACTGGTATCTGATGGTCTCCATCAGATACCCCAGTCGTCAGAGGAGCACGTTGCCGTATGATTCGTCAGGAAAAATGCATTGTAATGGATATTGACGGCACCTTGTGCCCGGTGAAAAAAAAGGATGAAGCTTATGAAGACCTGCAGCCTTATGTCGACATGGTGAAAAAGCTGCAGGCCTATCAACAGGATGGATTCTATATTATTTTGGCTACGGCCCGGAACATGAGAACGTATGATGGGAACTTGGGCTTGATTAATGCCAATACGGCCCGGCCATTGTTTGACTGGTTGGAGTGTCATGAGATTCCGTATGACGAGATTTATTTTGGCAAGCCCTGGCCCGGCCGGGGTGGATTTTATGTGGATGATAAATCCATTCGTCCTCAAGAGTTTTTGCAACACAGTTACGAAGAAATTTTAGAATTAACCAACTGCGAACCTTTTAGCCATGAAAATGCCAAGAGTAAACATACCAAAAGTACACATGAAAGCGTGACGCCATGACAAAGGTGTTGCTGATTCCCAGCGCCAAGCTGATTCCTGTGGAGCTCCAAATGGATTTTGGGGCGATTCCATCCGCCATGATTCCGTTGGAAAGCCAACCGGTTTTAAAGTATATTGCCTCACCGTATGTAAGGCAGGATTACCAGCCAATTGTGGCAGTTCATGAGCACGGCGATCAAGTAGTCCGATATGTTGAAAAACATCCGGAATTACAGACTAAAGCGGTGGATGTTGGCTCAACCAAAAGCCTAGGGGAAACTGTTTTAAATGCGTTATCAGATACCTTGGATAAAACCGAAACCATTGTGGAGCATTTGCTGATTAATTTTGCCGATACCTTTGTGGGAGATGCGCTTCCTGCAGCGAACTTTATTGCGTATCATCGGCAGTCCGATGTGTATCGATGGACCACCTTTGAGTTCTCGCCGGATCATTTGTTAAAGAATTTGGCGGATAAGAATCGGGAAAAAGAGGACTTAGAAACTATTCCAGTATTTGTGGGTGTGTTTGGCATTACCGATGTCAGTAGGTTTTATCAATGTCTTCAGCGACAGGTTGAGGCGCACCAGCCGGGAGAGTTAGATCCTTTTTATCAGGCGTTGAAAATTCACTTTAATACTCTAGCCTCAACGGACAAAGCGTTTATTGAAGTTCAAGAATGGCACGATTTTGGTCATTTGGATACCTACCATGCCACCAAGAAAAACCTGTACTTGAACAAACGTCATTTTAACGAAGTAGATGTAGATGCACGGCGAGGCATTGTTCGGAAGTCCAGCACCAATGTTCAGAAGTTTATTCATGAAATTAATTGGTATTTACGACTGCCTAAAAAAATGAATTATATTGCCCCGCGCATTTTTGATTACAGTCTGGATGTCACCTCACCATTTGTGGAGATGGAATTTTACGGATATCCGCCTTTAAATGATGTGTATATGTTTGGAGATTGTGATGCTGGCGTTTGGCGGCAAATCTTTCAATCTATTGACTGTTTGATTGAAGAAATGGGCCAATATAAACTTCAGCCCCATGAGCCCCGTAAATTAACGGATGCCATGCATGAGATGTACATTCAAAAAACCGTGAAACGGTTGGATGGAATTGTTGCCGATCCTGATTTTGTCTTCTTTACTCAAAAAAATGTGTTAATAAATGGCCAAACGTGTATGGGTTTAAAAGAAGTTTTGGCAGTATTACCTGAGATGGTGGAACGGTTAAATTTATATGGGTTGGACAGTTTCCATATTATTCATGGAGACCTGTGCCTGAGTAATATTTTATACGACCGTCGGAACCGTATTATTCGGGTGATTGACCCAAGGGGGACCTTTGGTGAATTTGATATTTATGGAGACCCTCGTTACGATTTAGCAAAGCTGTCGCACAGTTTAGAGGGTGACTACGATTTTATTGTGAATGGCTTGTTTGAAAGTGATCTGACAGACAATGCGTATACGTTTAGGCCTTTTTTAGATGAACGGCACTTAACGATTAAAGAAATGTTTTGGAATGAGTTTATGAAAAAACGTCAGGCCAGACGGTCTGTGTACGAGCAGATTAAATTTATTGAAAGCCTGCTGTTCTTGAGTATGGTGCCGCTTCATTCTGATCGTCCGGCATCTCAGGCTGCCTTCTTAGCAAGAGGTCTCCAGATTTTTACCGATATTTTTCAGAAGAACCTACAGGAAGCAACGTCGTCATGAGTATACAAGTGGTGATTACCATGGCCGGTATGGGCCAACGTTTTCGGGATGCCGGCTACGATCTGCCTAAATATATGATTCCAGTAAGAGGGAAAACCCTATTTGCTTGGGCTATTGAAAGTTTGAATTCGTTTATTGCCGAAAAAGCCCGGTTTATATTTATTGCCCGATCAGCAGACGAGGCAACAACGTTTATCCAAACCGAATGTGAGCAGCTTGGCATCCAAGATTATATTGTGGTTGAAATCGATGAACTTACAGATGGTCAAGCCACCACGGCAATGTTTGCAGCGCCTCACTTAACGGACAAAACCTCGCCTTTTATTATCTATAACATTGATACCCATGTGGATCCAAACACATTGCCGTTTTCTGCAATGCGTGGAGGAGGATGGATTCCATGCTTTGAAGGTGACGGGGACGGATGGAGTTTTGTCAAAACAGATGCTGAAGGAAAAGCAATGGAAGTTCGTGAAAAAAAACGGATTTCCCCCCATGCCACTATTGGGCTGTATGGGTTTTCTTCATTCGATCTTTATCATCAAGCCTATGAAACATACTATAAAAATCCTGAACACCTGGAAATGAAAGAACGTTATATTGCGCCCCTTTATAATCAATTGATTCAAGACGGCAAAGCCGTTTTCATACATTCCGTTCCAAAATTGGCGGTTATTCCTTTGGGTACGCCGGAAGAGGTTGAACAGTTCACCCATGTCATTGCCCGTTCATGACAAAAAAATAGCACTGAGCCGCCAAGAGATTCTAAGTAATTTTTTTACGTTTCTCTCCAGGCAAGGCATTGAGTATTGTGTTGTGGGGAATAGCGACACCGTATTTTCGGATGCTCCCGGAGATATTGATATTGTTGTTTTAGAAGAGGATTTGTCTTTTCTGGAAAAAGAACTGCATATTTTTGCTTTGGAGAACAAGGTAAAGCTGGTACAAATATTGCAGCATGAGCAGACGGCTTGGTACTTTGCGTTTCACTGGACAGATGCTGAAGGTCGCCAATGTTTTCTGCATCCGGATATTTGCGCTGACTATTATCGCAATGGAAAACGTCTTTTAACCGCAGAAGAATTGCTAACCGATAAAAAACTAATTAGAGACATATTTGAAGATAACTCAGGGAATCTTCAGGGATTTTATGTTCCGGCGCCTCGAAAAGAGTTTATATATTACTTATTGAAAAAGATTGATAAGCAAAAACTAGATGCAAACCATGCAGCGCATTTAATGGAGGTATTCCAACAGGATCCTGAAGGCGCCTTATCTGAACTGATTCCCTTTTTTCCTCACGAGAGTATTAATCTGATTCGATCTGCTGCAGAGAGTGGCCATTGGCAACCGGTTCAAGAAAAATTGGTATTGCTTCGTCAAACTCTACATCAAACTGTGAAGCAAACGCCCACGATGATGTTATTGGAAACGATGCGGTGCATTCGACGTTTTTTAGAGCCAACCGGTTTACATGTGGTGTTTTTAGGACCGGATGGGTGCGGTAAAAGTAGTGTGATTGAAAAAACCCTTGAAGAAATAGCACCGGCTTATAGGCGGGTCCAATATGTTCATTTGGAGCCTTGGCAAGGTTGTCTGGAGCCGGGAGTTGAGCCGCCGGTGTTAACCGAGCCGCATGGAAAATCTGACTGGAATTTATTATTGTCTGTGATGAAACTGTGTTATTTAGTCAGTAAGTATATTGTAGGCTATTTTTCTAAAATTTATCCGAAACTTGCCCGGTCTACTTTGGTGACGTTTGATCGCTACTATCAGGATGTATTGGTTGATCCTCGACGGTTTCGTTATGGAGGCCCTGCTTGGTTGTCTAAAGTGCTCTCATGGATCATTCCTAAGCCTGCGCTCTATATTCTTTTAGATGCCTCCCCTGAAGTCCTACTTGCACGTAAGCAAGAATTACCGCCCGAAGAGGTTGCGCGTCAACGCCAAGAATATTTGGCGCTCTTTAAAAAATTGCCGAATGCCCATTTGGTGGACGCGTCCCAACCGTTGGAGGAAATTGTCCCTCAGGTTAATCAGATTATTATGGACTATATGGCGGAACGGATTGGTCACCGTTATGGATTCTGAACTAAAGCATCTTTTATTAGAGCAGGTGTTTCCCATAGGAACCTCTTTTTCTTTTCATCCAGCAGAATCGAATAAGAAAGGGCAGAAATTTTGGGTTGTGCCAGGCTCACAAGGTCTTCCTCGTTGGATTATTCCCCAGGATGCTGAACTGGGATTTTCTGTATTAAAACACTGGTTACCTTTTGATCCAGTCTCTAAAATGAAATGGCAATGTATGATCACTGGATACAGGCTGGGGCTTTTACCGTTTTTTGCAAAAATGCCAGGGGTTAAATTAGAATCATTCTGGGTCTCAATGCCGGAAAATACCAGATGGGATCATTTGGGATGGCAACAATGTGAAAAAAGCTTACCGGTTCCCGTAATATATGTGGGTACACCTTCTACATATACTAAGCTGGTTGTTATGCTGATAGATTCTGATAGTAAAAAACCTCAGATGACGATCAAGGTACCTTGGGGAAAGCATGCTGCGTCTCGCATTTTATACGAGGCAACAATACTGAAGAAACTAGGACAAGAAACCCCCGGTATTGCCCCAAAGTTTTTATGGCAAGACGACGCAAGATCTGTCAGTAGTCAAGAATATCTTGCCGGATATCCTACTCAGCCGGATTTAACGGAGAATCATGTTCAGTGGTTAATTCGTTTACTACAAGAAAGTCGGACGGCTTCTGTTTCTGAAAAAGGAATTTTGCTCAAAAAAAAGTTAGATGGCTTGGCGGAAAAAATGTCTTCTGCACTTGTTCAAACGCTTCAAGAGACACTTCAACGCTTACAAGATAAAACCCCACTTCCTCTTGTGTGGCGGCACGGGGATTATACGGCTTGGAATATTTTCCGATCTTCTGGTGGACAGTTTGTGGTGATAGATTGGGAGAACGCCGAACCAGATGCTTTGCCATTGTACGATATTTTTCATTTCAAGTTTGCCCAGGATCGGGTGTTTCAACCTAACCTGCAGAATAGGGGTAAAGCTTGTTTGGATTGGGTAAAAACTAATCCGGAAGTAAGGTCTTATTTGATAGCGTTAAACATGATAAAACCTTGTGAAGAGGGAGAAAGCCTGATTAATGAGCTTTTCTTATATTACCTGATAGATTATTTATTGTTGAGTGTGGAAGATGAAATTGATGACTTGGTAGAATCTTGCTACCAAGCGATTTTAGAAGTAAGAGACGATTGTTATGAAGATTCTGATATCCGCATATGCGTGTGAACCACAGGCTGGCTCTGAGCCTGGTGTAGGGTGGAATTGGGCAAAGCAATTGTCTGCGATGGGCCATGACGTGTGGGTGCTGACCCGGCAAAATAATCAGAACAATATCGAATCTGCCTTACATCAATTTTCAGAAGATAGTCAAATTCATTTTGAATATGTGGATTTGCCGCCATTCTTGCGAGCCTGGAAAAAAGGCCGACAGCTAATACACCTGTATTATTTTGTTTGGCAGATGCTGGCGTTTTTCAAAGCAAAAGCGCTTCACCGCCAGGTTACTTTTGACACGGTTCATCATGTGACCTTTGTATCGGCCAGAATGCCCAGTCTTATGGGATTGTTGGGCATTCCTTTCATTTTAGGACCTATTGCAGGCGGTGAACATGCACCGTGGGTGCTTCGTAAGAGTTATCCTTTCGCTGGATGGATCGCAGACTTTGCCAGAGATCTCTCGAATTTTTGGGTAAGGTTTGATCCTTGGATGCACCTAACGTTTGCCACAGCCCAGCGTATTTATGTCACTTCGTCTCAAACCTATGATTTGGTGCCTCGGCAGTACCAATCAAAATGTTCAATTCAGCTGGCTATTGGCTATGAAGGTGATTATATAGAAAAACCTCCAATACAAGGGGACGAACAGGACATCAAACTGCTTTTTGTCGGCCAGCTTCGTTATCTTAAAGGGGTTCATTTTGCCCTGTATGCTTTTTTAGCCTTGCTTCAAACCTGCCCGAACGCCCGGTTTACCATTGTAGGTAGTGGGCCTGAAGAAATGTGGTTAAAGAATATAGCTTCAGAATTAAGTCTTGACCATCAGATAGACTGGGTCCCCTGGGTTGAGAGAACTGCTTTAAATGAGATTTACGAGCGCCATGACGTACTAGTCTTTCCCAGCCTTCATGACAGTGGGGGGATGGTAGTGCTGGAAGCGATGGCTCAGGGGTTGCCGGTGGTTTGCCTTGATCTCGGCGGTCCGGGCATCATTGTGGATGAAACTTCGGGGCGGGTGATCCAAACCCAGGGTATAAGCGAAGAGCAGGTCATTCAATATTTGGAGGATGCCTTTTGCGAACTAGCAAAGAATAATAAGATAAGGCAACAACTGTGCCGAGGCGCTGTTCAAAGGGTGCAAGCCTTTACCTGGAGGCATCTGGTGGAAAAGATATACGGACAAAGCCAATTGGCAGCCAGCGATACTATGCAGAAGGAGGCCTTGTCTCCATGATTCGCTTGGATCAGATTGGCCACTACGTAATGCTGGTCCTGCTGTTTTTATTGCTGCTGTTTAATTACGGTATTATTCATATCAGGATTGCAGGCGGGGTGCCCATTACAGAAGCTGTGCTGGTCTTTTGTATGCTGTGCATTCACCATAAAAAGGTGTTGCCCAAATTTATGCGTTCGCCGTTTATTTTGCCTTTACTGGCTTGGTGGGCATTGGGGCTGGGGCATTTAGCCATTGAGATTCCTCGTCACGGATTCTGGGCGATTCGAGATGCGTCTCATTTGATTGAATCCTTTTTTA
Source organism: Vampirovibrio sp. (assembly GCA_019634025.1). Taxonomy (GTDB): domain Bacteria; phylum Cyanobacteriota; class Vampirovibrionia; order Vampirovibrionales; family Vampirovibrionaceae; genus JAHQWC01. The sequence continues at coordinate 12,361 of JAHQWC010000054.1, read as the reverse complement.
TCTATGTTGGCTTTGCCTTTGCCGGGTCAAAAGAATCTATTCAAAAGCTCAATTCTGCTTTACCCGCATTCTTTGGTGTTGTCATCCTTTATGCCTGTCTATACCCGATCCGGGAATTTTTATGGACGCTTTCTCCCAAGCTAACGGGTGCGCAAGGACAGTCGATTCCGATGATTGGCTTATATACGGATTTAACCTTTGTATTAACGGTTTGCGCTGCGTATTTAATACAGTCTTATATCAGCTGGAAAAATATTATGGCGTTGATATTTGGGTTATTTGTTATTCTCATGGCGCTCATTATTTTCCCTTCCAGAACCCTGTACCTGCAAACACTGATTGTATTCGGTTTCTTTTTTGTCGCCATGAATAACCGGCAAAGACTTACACTCATGATGGTATGTGCTATTGCGTTTGTTGTGTTTGTGGGTATTTTATCGTCCGGCATTAGTATTAATTCTCGCTTCGGAGAAGTCCTGTCTCTGTCTGACTATGGTCAGCTTTTTACAGAGCTATTTGTACAGCCAGATCCGGAAGATAAAGTATCCAGTGGCTTTACAGACAGGTTGGAATGGTGGGGTGCTGTCTTGATGAATTGGGCGAGTACCCCGCAAAGTATCATGATCGGCTCAGGGTTTGGTATGCCGTTAATTAGTCATGGGTCATCACAGCAGGTATTTTTACGGGATCCTCATAATGACTGGATTACCATGTTGGCTCGAATGGGATTGATGGGATTAGTGTTTTTTAGCACGTTTATTACCATGCTGATGATCAAAAGTATTGCGACGGTAAAGCGTTACCGAAAATACGCAGCATCGGCTCCTCTTGTGGTGATGTTGTTGTTTTTCCTATTTGAAGTCTTGGCGCTTACTTTAGGAGAGCCACCCTTCTTATGGCCGTTTTATACAGTGCCGTTTTATTTTAGTGCCGGTATCCTCGCTAGGCTTTACTTGATGAAAGATCCGGCAGCCTTGGAAGAGACGCTGACCCCTCAGCCAAAATTTAGTATTAAATTGCAGCATGTGATGGCCATTGCTTTCGTCACATTTTTAATATCAATTTAGTGCTTGAATAACATCAGTTGGACGTTATGTGATTGGGGCTGCTTTCTGAATTCCGATACTGGTAAGGTATTGAGATAACCCTTCAAAAAACGTTGTTCCCGGCGTAAACTTCAGGTCGGTCTTAATTTTCTCAGCACTGCCTTCCGAGTGACGAATATCTCCAGATCGTGTGGGGTAAAATTGAGTTTCAAACCGACTGCCGGTGTACCCTTTTAAATGATCCAACACCTCAAGTAAAGTATGTCGCGTTCCAGTGGCCACATTATAAATGCCAAAATTGATATGGGCTTCCATGGCCAGTATGTTGGCGCGGGCAACATCACCTACATAAATAAAATCCCGGCTTTGTAAACCGTCCCCATATATTTGGGGATTACTTTTCGACGCGATCGCATCGGTGAATTTAGACATCACTCCAGAATAATCTGAGCTTGGATCTTGTCGTGGACCAAACACGTTAAAATATCGAAGACAAACAGCCTGCATACCGTAAATAGCCGCATACATCTTGCAATATTCCTCTCCCATCCACTTACTCCAGGCATAGGGAGATACTGGCTGGGGGATCATACTTTCCGTTTTAGGAAGGGTGGGATCTTCTCCGTATACAGCGGCGCTAGAGGCGAATACAATTTTTGAGACACCGTTTTCCCGGCAGGCTTCTAGCACGTTCAACGTACCGGATACATTCATATCATGGGTTAATACCGGTTTTGTCATAGATTCTGCAACAGACACCAAAGCGGCTTGATGAAAGACGGTGTCTATACCCTTACAGCAGGCATTTATCACGGTGCTGTCTCGGATATCTCCTTCCACAAAATCCACCTGTTCCAACATGCTAGTCAGGTTGTCTAAGGAGCCCGAAGACAAGTTATCCAACACTCGTACCCGGTGCCCTTGAGCCAGAAGGCCTTGGATAATATGTGAACCGATAAACCCTGCGCCGCCAGTGACCAGACAATGCTGAGGCGTTGAGTGACTGGAGGGCTCAGGGGATGACCTATGTGATTGCAATGGGCTCTCCTTTCTTCAGCGTCTCAGGATGCTTTGCAGCTAACAGCGGCATAAAGGCAGAATCAGGCTGACAGGCGAAAAAGTTATATCCATAGGACTTCTTCACTTTTACCTGGGCAGCGTCTTGAACCGACTGAATTGGGTGAATCTGTCCATCCTTGCCGCAAAAGAAAACTTTCAGGTTGGCTTCTTCTAAAACATAGCGGGTGACGGCGCAGGAAGCATCTTTGCCATGATCTTCATAATAAAACAATACGTCTAATTTTTGCTGGATTTGCCGGGCGCTTTTAAAAGCGTTGATTTCCTGCCCTTCTACGTCTAGCTTGATCAGCAATCGGGCGGGTAGCTCCGGAAAATTTTCAGCTACTGCATCATCCAACCTAATTGTCTGTACCGGGTAACTGGTGGCGGCGTCGGATCCCTCATGGCTTATATGGGCGCCAGCATGGCTTCTAGTAGAGTCAATGTAGACGGTCTCACCAGATTGAGCGGAAATAGCCCGATGCAGACAGACAAACCGATTGCTGTTTTGTTGGCAATTATTCATCAAATTCTGGTAAGTAGTTTGCGAAGCTTCAATGGCCAACACCTGTCGGCTGCCAAAGGCTTTACTACTCAATAAAATACTCCAGTAACCAAAGTTGGCGCCGCAGTCCATAAAGACGAAATCGATGCTTTTTAACCGGTGCAATGTCTGTGCAAAGTCGTCCTCGTAATGGTAGCCTTCAGCAATCAGTTGGGTCCAATACGGATCGTGGAGCGAGACTGTAAATGCACTGTCTGGGCTCAGCTCCAGCAGACATGTGGCGTTCTTACCCGTAAACCAAGAGCCTACCCACCGGCAAGCATACCAGTAGCCTCGATATTCTACTGCAGAAAACAAGCACCCTAGCCATCCTAAGGTTTGGATAGCTAACCACGGCAAAAAACCAGGGGTTTTTTCCAGAACGGGCCGTGTCAACATGATGGGCTAAGATCCATGACTAAATTACTTTTGATGAATTGCCTTCCCTGAATCCTTCAGGACCAACGTCCACTTGTGCGGACAGGAATGGTATGAGAGCGTTGTCATTATAGCATTCTGCCGGTTACGGCGAGTCCACCAGATAGACAATTCCTTCGGTGAAGGGACTGCGGAATGAGGCCATCTGTCTCTATAATGGTAGGGGAAGGCAGAGGAAAAATTATTCTGATGGTTATTAAACCGCTTTTACAACATGCGATGGCCGCAATGGCGCCATGAAGATTTTAATGCTTCATAATCACTATCAGCACCGAGGGGGTGAAAATGCGGTGTTTGAAGCAGAGTCTGCCTTATTGGCAGCACATGGCCATGCCGTTGAGACGGTGACGTTTTCAAATGATGATATTCAAACACCATGGCAAAAGGCCATGGCGGGTGTGAAAGGTTTGTATAATCCGACCTCAGCATCGATTCTGGCTCAAAAAATAAAAGCCTTTCAGCCGGATGTGCTGCACCTTCATAACTTTTTCCCTGTTGCTTCTCCGTCAGTTCTTTATACTGCCCGGCGGATGGGAGTGCCCACGGTGGTGACTCTTCATAATTACCGCTTGATATGTCCCAAGGCATTACTTTACCGTGATGGAGAGGTGTGTGAGCGTTGTGTGGATAAGGTGCTGCCTTTGGACGGTGTTCGCTTTCAATGTTATCGGAATTCTGGTCTGCAAACAACAGCGGTGGGGCTAATGACAGGGGTACATAAAATGCTAGGGACTTGGCAAAATCAGGTGAATCAATATATTGCCTTAAGTCAGTTTGCCAAAAACCGTTTATTAGATTCTTCCTTAAACGTTCCGGCAGATAAGATTACCGTTAAACCCAATTTTGTGACAGATCCCGGAGTACCAGAGGGTATTGAGCGCCAGCCTTATTTCTTGTTTGTGGGCCGTCTCAGTGAAGAAAAAGCTATTGATATTTTGGTGGCGGCGTTTCAGCAGACGGGGCTGCCCCTTAAAATTGTGGGCGGTGGGCCTTTGGATCACATTGTTCAGGCCGCTGCGACATCTCATCCCAATATTCAGCCGTTGGGACCAAAATCTAAAGAGGTGGTGTTGGATTTGATGCGTCAAACCCAGGCCTTGGTGCTTCCGTCTATCTGCTATGAAGGCTGTCCGATGACTATTCTAGAAGCTTTTTCTGTTGGGACCCCTGTCATTGCCTCCAACTTGGGTGGTCCGGCAGTGATGGTGAAAGACGGCGAAACTGGTTTATTGGTTACTCCCAATCATGTGAACGACTTGGCCCAGGCCTCCCAGCAAGTTGCCTCAGATTCTGAGGGGCAAGCCACGATGGGGCAGCAAGCGCGTCGTACATATGAGGCATTGTATACGCCTGAAGCTAATTACCAGCAACTCATGGCCATTTATTATCAGGTTCAAGAGGCTTTCGTAAAATAAAACTCAAAAATCTAAATTATATGGATTGAGTTACCTAGATAGAGACGGCAATTCTGTGACTTGCTGTTCCCATTGCCAAGCGGTTCGAATAATTTCCGTTAATTCTCCAAATGCTGGTTTCCAGCCCAACACCTTGTTGGCTTTGGCGGCATTTGCCACCAACTTGGCTGGATCTCCCGGGCGCCTGGGCGCTTCAACCACTGCAATGGGTTTACCCGTGATTTGCTCACAGGCTTGGATAATCTCTCGAACTGAAAACCCATGGCCGGTCCCTAGATTGAATACATCCGATGAATTGCCAGCGGTTAGGTATGTTAGCGCCAGCCGGTGGGCTTCGGCAATGTCCACAATGTGGATATAATCTCGGATACAGGTGCCGTCGGGCGTATCATAATCTGTGCCAAAAATCTGAATATTCTTCCGTTTACCCGTGGCTGTTTGCAGCACCAGAGGAATCAAGTGGGTTTCGGGCTCATGAGCTTCGCCCAGTTTGCCGGTGGAGTCTGCCCCAGCCGCATTAAAGTAGCGCAGCGCCACGTAATTTAGTCCGTACGCCAGACTATAATCCTCCATCATCATTTCCACGATGCGTTTGGTTTTACCGTAGGGGCTGATAGGGTTGAGAGGATGTTCTTCTGTGAGTGGCAACGTCTGGGGGACACCGTAAGTGGCGCAAGTGGAAGAAAATACCAGCTGGCTGACTTTGGTTTCCCGCATGGCGTCCAGGAGTTGAAGGGTTCCGTATACATTGTTGCCATAGTATTTCCCAGGTTCGTTAACAGATTCCCCAACGTAACACGAGGCTGCAAAGTGCATCACAGCGGTGACATGAAAGTCTTGAATGGTTTTTACCAATAAGGCTTTATCCCGGGTATTCCCTTTCACAAAATGAGGGCTTAGCACAAACCGTTCATAGCCTGTAGACAAGTCATCAAATACCACCACACTGTGGCCGTGGCTCATTAAATGTTGAACACAATGACTTCCAATATACCCAGCCCCGCCGGTGACTAAAATTGTCATGGAGTCCGGACCTCTCTCAAGTGCATACATTTACACTGATAAGGTAGCGGATCGGATTCGAAACATCAAGGTTTAGGGCTTACACAGAATCTACTTTGATTCGTATCTACGTTGCCATACCATACTCTGGATAAGCTCTAGGTGATTGGTGCTAGTGAGTTGCTTGTGCGAGCAATGCCTGATCGTGGATCTGCTGCAAAATATCCTGAATGCCAAACTTATATTGCCAGTTGGGATAATGAGATTGAAACTTGCTCACATCGCTGATCCACCAGATGTGATCACCAATCCGAGGGGATTCTTCATAACTGTAATTCATTTTCTTGCCGGTAATTTCTTCACAAATTTGGATGGCTTCAGCCATAGAGCAGTTAGAAAACCGGCTGCCCCCGGCGTTGTATACTTCACCGGAACGGGGGGCGTTGTAAAACTCCCAGAACATGTTCACCAGATCAAAACTGTGGATATTATCCCGGACCTGTTTGCCTTTGTAGCCGATGACGGTGTAATGATCGCCGGTGATGGCGCATTTCATCAGATAGGATAAAAATCCATGGAGCTTTGCTCCGGCATGATGCGGTCCGGTCAAACAGCCGCCTCGGAAGCAGGCGGTTTTCATCCCAAAGTAACGGCCGTATTCCTGTACCAAAATATCAGCAGCCACTTTAGAGGCACCGAATAAGCTGTGCTTACAGTGATCAATGCTCATCTGCTCATCAATCCCCTTTTCATAGTAGGGGTGAGCCTGGTCAATTTCCCATCGGGTTTCCAATTCTACTAAAGGAAGATTATTGGGTGTGTCGCCATATACCTTGTTGGTAGAGGTAAAGATAAACACCGCTTCCGGGCAATGTTGCCGGGTGAGTTCTAATAAATTTAGGGTGCCGTTGGCGTTGACGGAAAAATCGGTGAAGGGTTCGTTGGCAGCCCAGTCGTGAGAGGGTTGGGCAGCGGTGTGGATAATGAGTTGAATATCGCTTCCATATTCTTTAAAGACATTGGTTAATGCATCTAAGTCCCGGATGTCGATGTCGGCGTGGGTATAATTTGAAAGTTCCTTTTCCAGTTGATGCCGAATGGGTTTGGTAGAAGCCGATGCACCAAAAAAGTATTGACGCATATCGTTGTCAATTCCCACCACGTCAAATCCCTGTTGGGAAAAAAATCGTACACTCTCTGAGCCAATGAGTCCGTTAGATCCTGTAATTAACGCAACCGGCACAATATTCTCCTTTATCTGTTGGAGTCGGTATAGACACAATATGACTCATCATAGTCTTGATCATGATTCCACCACGTCGGTTAAGTGGTGGAATTGCCACCCCCATCCCCTTCCAGGATACCGGTCTTCCAAGAGCATAGTTTAAGAAGGGGAGTGTTTAAAGAATAAGCGCATTTTGCCGACAGCTTACCTAACCCTTTGGTTGGGTGAACGATGTCTGGCAATGTATTAATCTTGTCGGCCTTATCTGTCAAGGTCATTTATTGCTTTGAATGGCCACTAATGCTGAATGATGATTAGGGCTTTCTGTCGAAATGAGTGTTCCCAATCCACAACAGTCACATGCGGTCGTCCAGCCACCGCTAAAGCCATTAGAAACTCTGACCAAACGTCGGGTGTTGGATGTGAATGTTACGAACGCATCGTTTGACGCCGTTTTAGAAACGGTTGTCAACTGGGGTCGGCTTCATCGGTCTTCGTATGTTTGTATTTCCGCAGTGCATCTGTTGGTTGAATCCCATCATAATAAAGCTCTTCGAGAGTTGGTTAATAATGCGGACATTGTCACTCCAGATGGTCGCCCGGTTTCTTTGCTGATGAATCTTTTATATGGTACTCGGCAAGAACAGGTTGCCGGCCCTGATCTCATGCCCGAGCTCTTTCGTCGGGCAGAAGAGGAAGGGCTTAAAGTGGCATTCTTTGGATGTACCCCGGAGGTGTTACAAAAACTGGAAGGCGTCATTCAACAAAAACATCCGAATCTTGATGTGACCACTTACATCCCCCATCCTCACCGACCGATGAGTGATGCTGAGGATCAGGCCGTAGTGGATCAAGTGAACGCATCCGGCGCCAATATTTTATTTGTGGCCATTGGTTGCCCACTCCAAGAACAGTGGATTGCCGCCCAGGTGGGTAAAGTGAACGCGGTGATGCTGGGTGTCGGTGCTGCCGTTCCTTTCTTTTCCGGCGACAAGCGCCGTTGCCCAAAATGGGTCCAGGCCATTTGTCTGGAATGGCTCTGGCGGCTTCTGGAAGAGCCCAAGCGGTTGTTCAAACGTTATTTTGTGACCAATACTCAATTCCTTGCCTTGGGTCTACGACAATTTTTAAATCTTAGATTTAGAGGGTAACCCCCTTCTCCACTTTTTGGGGGAACTGTGTGAGTTTCCTGCGTCTAAACAGTAAAAGCACCTTTCCGTCAGATTTGGTACGATGGATAGGTTAGCCATTTGTAGATGTCGGTTCATCTTGTGGAGAGACGCTTATGAAACCTGCTGCCATTACTCAATCCAGCCTAGTATCCGCCCTGATTACAGGGGTCTTCCTTGTCTTGCCCTTAGCCAGCTTTGCCAAAAATCCTGAAATTACGGTCTACAATCAAAACTTTGCCCTGGTAAAAGATTACCGGACCTTAGACTTGAAAAAGGGCAGCAATGTTTTATTTATGGATGATGTAGCGGCGCTGATTGATCCGACCTCGGTGCATTTTAAATCGCTTACGGCGCCGGACAGCGTGATTGTACAAGAGCAAAACTTTCGATATGACTTGATTAACAAGACCAATATTCTGGATCGAATGGTGGGGAAAAAGATTCGCTTTAAAAAAGATGGCGATGTTCACGAAGGCACCTTGTTAAACCCGGTGACGAATTTTATTCGGCGTCCTCAATTGGGGCGTTATGCGAGCCGGAGCCACAGCACCCAGAACACCAGTAACTTTGCCGTGCAGACCAAAGACGGGGTGTTGTTGACGACGCTGAACGAAATTTTGATTGATAAGCTGCCACCAGGACTGTACCCTCGTCCCACGTTAATGTGGCACTTGGATAGTGGGAAGGGTGGGAGTCATCAGACGGAGTTGTCTTATTTAACCGATGGGATGACCTGGAATACGGATTATGTGGTGACGGTGAACAAGGATGATTCGCAAATTGATTTGACGGGCTGGGTGACGTTGGATAATCAATCTGGTGCGGCTTTTGAGAATGCCACCTTGAAACTGATTGCCGGGGACGTGCGGAAAATTCAGAACGTTGGTGGTATGGCGGATATGGCGATGCCGATGGCGGCGATGGAAAGCCGAATGGGGCAGAAAAAGCAGTTTCAGGAAGAGAGCTTTTTTGAGTATCACCTGTATACCCTGCAACACCCCACGACCTTGGCCAATCGGGAGACCAAGCAGGTGACGTTGGTGAGCGCCAATGAGGCGCCTATTACCAAAAAGTATATTTATGACCCGGATCGGTCCCAGTACATGTTGTGGCTGAGTGGCCGTAATAGTTATTACGGGACGTTTAACTACTATGCCAACCGTCCGGGGCAGGGGCGGGATACCCGGAAGAATAAAAAAGTGAATACCATGCTGATTTTAGAGAACAGCAAGAAAAATAACCTGGGGATGCCTTTGCCCAAAGGGCGGGTGCGAGTGCAGAAGGCGGATAATTCTGGCGCCATCCAATTTGTGGGTGAGGATTTGATTGACCACACCCCGGAAGATGAAAAAATTGAACTGTATGTTGGCGATGCCTTTGATTTGGTGGGAGAGAAAAAGCGGACTCGCTACGTGAAGCAGAAGGATTATATTGAAGAGAGCTACCAGGTGGATTTGCGGAACCACAAAAAATCTGCCGCCACGATTCATGTGACGGAGCACCTGTTTGGGGATTGGCAGATGGTGATGAATTCGCACAAGTTTAACAAGGCGGATGCCCATACAATTCACTTTCCCGTTACGGTGCCAGCCAAAGGTAAGGCGATGATTACGTATACTATTCGAATTAAACGCGGTTAGTCGAATCAAATGCGGGTAGATAGAATTTAATTCGATTCGATTATTTCTATCGATTTAATAGCTGTATTCAGCCTGAATGTTTTCGGGTTGTTGTGGCGTTGCCGTTGCAAACGGGGTCATGATGAGTGCGAGGAGTGCTGCGGCTAAGGCCAGCTTGGACAGTTTCTCGGACAGCTCATGGGTTTCTCTGAAATAGGTTGAGTTGGTGTCAGGTACTGTTGCTTCAACGGCAGGTTCCGTTGTATAGCTTTGTTCTGTTTCGGCAGTAGCTACGGGTTGCTCTACTTGCTGTAAGCCTTGGCCGGATTTGACCATGGCTTCCATTTTGGGGTTTACGTTGAACAGCGAGAAACACATCATTCCTACCAAAGCTAGGACGACTGCGATTCGGATGTAATCCACAATGCCGAAGCCACTTAACCCGGCGGAGAATAGTCGCAAGCCTTCTCCGGCGATGACCAGGAGCATGGCTACGGTGAGGACCATGTCGTAGCGGCGAAAGATCATGGTCATGGCCTGGCCGGCGTCGGGGCGGGCAAATTGTTTGAAGAGCACCGGGGCGGTAAAGGCGCCCAGGGCGAGAGTGCCGCCGATGATGAGGGCCAAGCCGACGCCTTGAACTGCCGTGCCGGTAGGGAATAACAGGGTGTTGCTCATGACAAAATGTCCTTTACTGCCAAACTAGCCGGTAGTAACCGGAGATGTGGTTTTTTCAAACATAGCTTCTACCAGTTTATAGTCTGCTTCAGGCCATTGGTGAATGTTGCCTTGAAAGCCGAGGGTCCAGTTTTTCTCGGGCCATTTTTTGAGGTAGGTCAGCTCGTCATGAAACGGCGCCACCTTTAAAAAGCCCGAGTCGTCTTGTGGGATTAAGTACGGCTCGATTTTAAACCGGTAGGGGTAAATCTCGTTTTTGTTGGAGCAGGGCCAAATGGGTTCAAAATCTTCCACATAATGAGACTTTACCGTCACAATGCCCGCCAGTACCATGAGCCCGGTGAGGTAGTAAATCATTTTATCGCCCGGGTTGATTTGCTCTGCTTTTTTGCGGTACCGGGCTTTAATGCCTTGCAGGGTAAACCCGCGCTCTTTGGAGATATCATAATTCTCTTTAGAGCCGACAATGACCCAGTATTGAGGATCTGGTGTGGTGGCAGTACTCATCTTTTTTGGTTTGCCTCCAGACTAAAACGCTTTGATGGTTTCGGCGAGTTCTTCGTCGGTGGGCATGCCTTGCTGGGCAAACCGGATGACGCCTTTGTCGTCAATAATATAGACGGTGCGTTGAATACTGGTGCCGTTTTCTTTGAGGGCGTTGTAGTTTTTGGCCATTTCCCGGTCGGCGTCTACCAGGATGGGGAATTCGTAGCCTTCTTTTTCGCTAAAGCGATCGTGGCTGGCTTCGCTGCCGGGGTTGGAGGCGATGATTTCGGTATTTAAACCCGCAAACATGGATTGATCGCCTTGGAGCGCACAGAGTTGGCGGGTGCATCCTGGGGTTTGATCCTTTGGGTAAAACACGAGGATCAGATTTTTACCTTGGTAATCACTCAGTTTTATCTGACGTCCGCCACTGGCGGGAAGGTTAAAGTCTGGCGCACTGGATCCAACGGTTAAAGGCTGTAATTCTGTGGTGGTGGTCATCACGTCTCTCCTCATCTAGTTGCTTTGTTTACTGTAGTGCTGCTTGCAATGGCCGTTTGTGTTGGCAGATTGTATCACAAGGGGGTTTTGCCCTAAAGGAGAGTTTGCAGAGTATTTGCCCAGTTTCTGCAAAGTTTTTGCCCAGTCTGTTGAAAGGCTTGTGTGATGCCTATTGTTCCACATGGCTAAATTCAAAAGTACTATATATATGATTCTTATGAATTATCTTCGTTGGGTGTTAGAGCCACGGAAGTTTCTCAGTAATTGAATATACACCTCTTTTTTTTGATTGCAAGAACCGATAATCTTAATCAGCAGGGGACGTTAAACCTTTTGGTTCCTGTAAAATCCGTTAAGAAGGTAATTAATGGCGAAAAGAGAATGCTGAGCCAATATATTGCAAGTAAAAGACAGGAACGCCACCTGTCTCAACGTGACTTGGCCCGTAAGGCAGGGATTAGTAGCGCCACTGTTAGTAAAATTGAGAGCGGTAAAATTAAAAATGTGGGGATTGATACGTTACACGATATTGCCTATGCATTGGATGTGACACTGGTGGACATGATGATGGAATATGGACCCTTGGATGACGAACAGGTTCGTCTTATGCCGGAAGAAACCGTGCAGAAACTATCGAGGCGCAGCCGGAAACTGGTTCAGGATCTTGTGTATGTGTTGAGTGATTTTGAAAACGTACAGCCTTTAAGAGCGATGTCTCCGCTGCTTCGCAAAGACGGGATGGTTCAAAAAGATATAGGCCGATAAGGCCTGACACTGTTTGCAGGTTTAACGTTTAAGCTTAAACACATTAATACCAGAATCTTAAGCGCTGGCGACTAGGTTTTGTTCTTTGAGTGCTTGGGTGAGGGCTGGGACGATTTCGAAGACGTCGCCTACAACGCCGATATCCACCACTTTAAAAATAGGGGCTTCGGGGTCTCGGTTAACTGCCACAATAAACCGGCTGGTGCGCATGCCTACCAGGTGCTGAATAGCGCCACTAATGCCTAAGGCCACATACAGCTTTGGGCTAACGGTTTTTCCCGTTTGGCCGACTTGCTCGCCATGGGGGCGCCACCCGGCATCTACCACTGCTCGGCTGGCCCCAACAGCACCGTTAAGCGCCCCAGCAAGATCTTCTACCAAGTTAAAGTTTTCTGGGGCTTGTAAACCACG
>JAHQWC010000053.1 GCA_019634025.1 Vampirovibrio sp. | reverse complement strand
GTCCGATTAGATCGGGTGGACTTTATTTCCGCAAACCAAGCGACACAAATTATTTTTCATGCCGAAAAACAAATGCCGTATAAAACTGTGTCGGCTGATTCGGACCGATTGGTCATTGATGTGGATCAGGTGAATACGAACCAAACTGTGAGAACCAATTTCAGTGGTTCCGGAAACATCAGTCATGTGATTATCCAGCCGTTGAGCAACGAAAAACTTCGGTTGATTGTAAGGGGGAACCACCTGAGCAAGCCGATGATCCGATTTGAGCAGTTACCCGGCACAGAGAAACAAACGGCTACACAAGCTGTTGCCCAGAAAATGTCATCTCGTTTGCCTGAAACTGCTCTGACAAATTTACCGTTAAATGTATCGGCGAAAACTCGGCAGGTAAAAACACCAGTCAAGACGGTTACCTCGGTAGACGGTAAATTAGAGGTCCTTGGCGCTTCTACGGCGGGTCCACAAACGTTGGAGCAGGTCTCTGTTAATCAGGCTGCAGAAAACCGCCAAGCCTTGGATCTCTTTGCCGAGGATCATACCCATTCTGCAGCTTACACGCCTGGCGACACAGAGGGTTCGACTACTCCAGCAGTAGATAGTTATCAAGATCTGGAAGAAGATTTATGGCGGGAAGAACCTGGAGAAGAGATTGGGGCCACTCGCCCTGCCGCCCAGCAGACAGATGCCTTAGGGTTAGGTGGCCTTAACAGTTTGATGGATATGGCAAACACGCCAATAGACACCGAGATGGTTTTGAAAACGGGTATTTTGGTTTCGTTATTAACCGGTTTAGGGTTGTTCTTGCGGCACAAGCTACGGGCTCAGCAACAAGCGTCTCAGTTAGGTGAGTATGCTGATACCGCTGAACGTGCACAAGAGGCAACCAATGGACCGGTTCGTTTTTCTGACATCGCTGATTCGGTTCGCCGAGATGAGGCATTGAATGAAAATAATGCGTTTGTCCAACCAACTTTGGGTCAATCCAATGTAGGCCAAGATCGTGTTAATGCCAAAAGATCTTCTGCTCCGGTAGGGTTAAGTGCATTGATGAACAAGATTGCAGGCGATCCCCCGAGTCCTTCTGCAAATCTTACCAACCAATTGCCACAACCACGTGTAGGCAAAAACAGAGCAATGAACCGTAGTTCAGCCGTTACACCTCCGCCAGCAGGTCGAGTAGATGCTGATGTATTGGAGAAAAAGCTTCAGTCCTTGATTCCTCCGCCTAAGCGTCAAGCGTTGGGTAACTATTTGAAACAGGCTTCTTCTCCCAAAGCTGTTGCAGGCAATAAGCCCCGTGCTAGTCAAACACAACAGGCCATTACGCCTGCTGTCCGTAAACCTCAAGTCAATGGCCCAATGGCTCAACGCTCATCCATGATTTCTGAGCCAGTACAGACAAAAGTAAAGCCAAATCGCCTGTCCTTAAACCGCGCAAACGATAAGGATGGTCCTTTGCCTGATAATCCAGAGGTCCTGAATTTCCTACGGTCTGTGGCTGATTATATGGAACAAGATGGGCGGACCCAAATGGCGCAAACCATTCATAAAAGCTTAAAATCTACATAAGTTTACATCCGGCTCAGGAAATCGCAACGTATTTTTGAGGGCGAATCGTTATTCTTAAAAAGCTGATAACTCCACGTGTTTGTTTGGGTTAAAGCTTTTTTAACCAATAGAATTAGCCGCTATAAGTCATTTTTGGCCAAAATACTTCGTAAAACCGAAGATTTGTCCATTTACAAATCCTACTGAATCCATTATTTAATGATAGAGATGATGAGATTCGAGTTCCGGGTTCCTGTAGTCAATTGATGATGCTGATCATCAATCAGGCCAGTAAACAGTCAGCATTACTTGTAAGATAACCGTTTCGCTTTAACGGGGTCATTGTGATGAAGAGTGACACGCTGAATACCACAGCCTACCGAATTTACTGCATTTTAGTGTGGTTGTCTGAACAGTCCTTAAGTGTTGAAGAATTGAATGATCGCTTTGTTGCCGAGCCCATGATCCGCCGGAAACTTTCGGACGACACTATTTGGTTATATATGAATACGTTAAAGGAACTGGGATGCAATATATCCCGGCCTGTTCCGACCAATGGGTTTCGATACCAGCTGATTTCTCATCCTTTTGGCGTTGCGTATACAAAAGATGATGTGCAAACGATGGTCCAGGTGAAGCGTTTTGCCGAAGATAATCTGACATTTTTAGAAATCTTGACCCTAGATCGGTTCTTTAAAAAGCTTTTGCATACGTCCTCTTCTCTAGACAAAGACAGGTTGATTCAGGATCTGTTCAAAAATGCCAGAAGCCAGGATTACCATGAGTATGCCGAGATGATTGATATGCTCAGTCAGGCAGTGAGTGAGCATAAGTTGTTGCAAATTACTTATGAGTCTCCGGTGAAAGGAGACACTCAGTTTTATTTCTTACCAGAAGCCCTATGCTATGAAAAAGGGATGTTGTATGTTCAGGGAAACCAGGAAAATCGACCAGACAGGGTTTTGCTTAGGGTTGATCGGATTTTAGACTGGCAAGAAACAAACCGACCTGATATTACCGAACCGCTTTTACATGCCCAAACACGTCGGGAAGATGTTGTGGTGAAGTTCTTTCAAATTACCTTGCATGACTTTTTAGGTCTGGATCTCGGAGAACATCTGGTGGATTATTCGCCCACACAGGATGCTAATCGAGAAGAGAGTATAGAGGCTGTGTTTAAGACTAATGACTTTTTCGGATTAAAGCAAAAAATTCTAGAAAGTGCGACGCCCTTTGAGGTTCAAAAGCCAAGTGCTTTTCGAGAAGAAATGGAACTAACCCTAGTGGAGATGAAAAAATTGTATGCCTAAGCGGGTTTTAAACCGGCACATAAAGTTTCGTCCGGAAGAAACAGATCTAAGTAAAAAGAATGTTAGTGTTTCTGCCTATAGGGTGTTGTATATCTTGTTGCTTTTGGTGCGTCACCGCAACTTAACCCTAGTGGAGCTGAATGGTTATTTATCTGAGAACAAGTACATTCGGCGACCTTATAATGGGGAAACCATTACCAAATATATTAATACGTTGCGTAAGGCGGGGTGCGCTATTCCTAGGGCGAATAGTGGGTATCAACTGTTAAAAGCACCGATGCCGTTGAGCTTTGAAGAAGAGCAACTGTCTGTTGCCCATAAACTATTGATGTTGTTGTCTACAAACCCAGACGAAGATTTACATGTTAGCTACCAGGCTTTGTTGAAAAAGGTACTATGGGTGTTGGGGGAAGACCAGCAACAGCAGTTTGTACTAGACACTGCGACTCCGATTTGTTTTGGATCCCGAAAGTCAAAGATCTCAGAATATAAAGAACTTTGTAAAGACTCCCTGTTATTGGAAATTCAATACAAACAGTCGGCCAGCCATAACGAACGCTATATGCTGGAGCCGATACGGGTTACGCAAGAGGATAGGGCTGTTTACCTGGTTGGCATTGAGCGGACCAGCCATATGCAAAGAAAGTTAAATTTGGACAAAATTCTGTCTTTAAAACAATTGCCTTATAAAACCCAGAGTCAGCCGAAACCCTTTACAGCAAGCTTTCGGTTAACAGGACGGTTGGCCTGCTCTTACCGATTGTATCCCGGTGAGACCATTGAGTCGGAGTCTAAAAATGAGATTGTCATTAAATCCCAGTTTGACGATGGGTCGATGGACTTAAAACGGTTGCTAAAATACGGTTCCCAATGCGAGGTTCTGTCTCCGGAGCCAGCCAGAATGCAGATGAAAACCTTGATTGCTTCGCTTTCAATGCCAATGCCTGGTGCTGCAGTGTAGTGCAACCCGCATGACACCTATCGTCTTGGATTGAATTAATACAAAATAAATAATCGCGAACCGCCATATAGTGCTTGTCCATCCCGATATCCCAGGAAAATGGGTTTGTGAAGAGGACGGTTCTCACCGTAGGCTGCCGGCAATTGGCTATTTTGTGGATTAGTAGCTGATAAAAACGGGTTCTGTCCGCCAAATCGGCTTGTTAGTGCCGGGTCAAATGCCGGTGCAGTTTGCAAAGCGGGTTTTGTTGTTGGGGTATTCCCCAATAGTAGTTGTTTCATTGACGTAAAATTCATAAGATACGCTATCCTCGTAATCTTTTTGCTTCGTGCATAGCCTCACCAACCGTATAAATTGTTTAAACTGTCTGGAATAAATTGCGGCGTCTGGAATGCTCTATATAACGTATTGTACTTTTTTACTATGTCAACTGTCGTCGGGTAAATAGCTGAAATGAGCCAGTAAATTAGGCTTTAACAAGGTAAAGTAATGAAAATTGTAAAGTTAAATAAACAAAAAACTTTATGGAAATCCACTTTTTCTCGATAGTACTAGTAGATAAAAAAGGCGGTTTGTATTGTAAAAAGAAATGGAGTAGGGCCATGGGTAGTATTAAGCAAGTCTTCCAGCCAGGTAGTGTCATTGTGACTGAAGGTACACGTGGAGATCGCTGTTACCGGATTCTGCAAGGACGTGTTCAGATTTGCAAAACCGCTCCTACTGGAGAAAAAATTGTCATTGCCGAACTTTCTGAAGGAGAGATGTTTGGTGAAATGTATATGTGGGATAAGTTGGGTCTCAGAAGTGCCTCAGTGATTGCCGTTGAAAAAACTGAAACCGAGGTGATTCCGGAAAATGAGATGACCGTCAGTATTTTGCCCATTACCCCTGGAGCAAACGAGATTATTGAGAATTTAACAAAGCGGTTGAAAAATACAACCCAGGACTATTCTGAGGATTTAAGTCCAGAGACCTCTCAGTCGTCTGATACAGTATCCGCTGAGACAGAGCTGTAAGTCGCTTTTAGTTGATACTATTTTTAAGCGATGGGTAAGGGGCAGGATCATTTTCGGGGCTTTTTCGCGGTAAAATGGGCTTATTAAGTTCTAATATCTACGTTTTAAAGAGTTCAAAGGCATACCTGCAAGTGTTGGCAGAATTAAAAAAGCAAATAGATGCCCTTGCACCAAGGTTGGATGCTGCCTGGAGGTTTCTTTGACAATCCCGAACGCCGCCAACAGATGGATACACTGGAGAGACAGTCATTAGAAGAAGGGTTTTGGGATGATTCTGTTGTTGCACAGCAATCAATGCAGGCACTCAATCAGGTTAAATCTGATATAGAACTGGCAGGGAAATGGCGTCAGGTCTTTGAAGATCTGCAGGTTTTGGTGGAATTAGCTGAAGAGGGAGAGGAGCAAGAGGTTGTTGCTGAGATTCAACGGGAATGCAGACAGTTGGAGCAGGGCTTGGATGCCTGGGAGTTGGAAAGTAAACTAAACAGCGAATATGATGCGTTTGATGCCATTCTTACCATTAACGCCGGGGCCGGTGGCACAGATGCCCAAGATTGGGCCCAAATGTTGCTGCGGATGTATTTACGTTGGTGTGAGGCCAAGGGGTATAAAACCGAGATGCTGGATACCTCTGACGGGGAAGAGGCTGGGATTAAAAGTGCCACGTTTCGGGTGATGGGCCGTTATGCATACGGATATGCTAAAACTGAGCGGGGGGTTCACCGGCTGGTGCGTATTTCTCCTTTCAACGCCTCTGGCAAGCGGCAAACCAGCTTTGCTTCTTTAGAGGCCAGCCCGGTTGTTACTGGCGTTACTTTAGATGACATTGAAGTTCTTGAAGATGATCTGGAAGTGCAAACCATGCGTAGCGGTGGCGCCGGAGGGCAAAACGTGAATAAAGTTGAAACGGCGGTCCGTATCCACCACAAGCCCAGTGGTATTGTGGTGCGGTGTCAACGTGAGCGTAGCCAACATCAAAACCGCGAAATTGCCATGGAACTGCTAAAATCTAAATTACTAGCCCAGCGCATTGCGGAGCATGAGACCAAAATGTCCCAGGTGAAAGGGGCTGCAGTAGATATTAACTTTGGCAGTCAGATCCGCTCCTATGTCTTTCACCCGTATTCCATGGTTAAGGATCACCGTACCCAGGTAGAAACTGCTGATGTGCAAGGCGTGATGGACGGTGAACTAGACGCTTTTATTGAAGCTCTCCTTCGTCAGTCTCAACAGGAAACATTGTCTGCCGGGCAGGATGCTTAAAGTAAAGAGTAAGCCAATAAGATAGAGAACATCGGTATGTCTTCAGCAAGCCAGGTAAATCAGAAAACGGTGCTCGTTATCCACGGTCCCAATCTAAATCTCTTGGGTCAAAGAGATCCAGGGCAATATGGTCATATGACTCTAGCAGAGATCAATAAGGATCTGGCTGATCGGGCAACCGTGTTGGGAATAACCCTAGATGTTTTTCAATCTAATCACGAAGGCGCTATTCTGGACCGGATTCATCAAGGTATTCATAATTCTCACGGGCTTATCATTAACCCTGGCGGCTTTACCCACACCAGTGTGGCGTTGCGAGATGCTTTGGATGTCTATTCTCACCCCGCCATTGAGGTACATCTTTCTAATATCTTTAAACGTGAGCCCTTTCGTCACCACTCCTATGTCAGTAGTGTGGTCACCGGCACCATCTGCGGACTAGGTGCTCAAGGTTATCTATTGGCTTTAGAGGCAGTTGCTCAACAAAGTCAGTCTGAGAAATAAAAGCTTGTTACAGACTAGTCAGTGACAGCTTTTTCCAGCGCCGGATTGTTGGGGTCCTCGCCTTTTAATATCGCCAGCTCATAGCTGATGAGTTGAAAGGCCACAAGAGCCAAAAATAGACTATCAAAGACTCCGCCAGAAGGAGGGAGTAGCAGGATATTTTCTTTTTTAAGGCTTAACCCTTCATACACCGAGTCCGGAACCGGCGGACTGTTTTCAAACCGGATAAAAAACACCCGGTCGTTTTCAAAGGCGAGTGCCTCATTCTCTTGAAAAGGATTGATCCAGAAGTGAGCGCGTAAGTCCTTAAACAGTCCGGCGGCAGTCTCTTTATGCCGAGGAACAATATACAGCGTGTTTGGATGGGCGCCATTGACTCCGGAGAGCATGACCTTGGGGCCGTGTTTAAAGCTTTCAGCATTGTCGGTATACACAATGTTGCTTGAGGTTTCCGTCAGCTTGAGCCCGGCTTCGGGCAGTATCTTTACCAGCGGACCTTTAGAGAGGAGTACAAAATGGTTCACTTCCATTAGCTTACGCGTAAATCGGATGGTTTGTTTTCGGGCGGTTTCCTCCCAAAGGGAGCCAAGGCATTGAGGCGCTTGAGCTAAGGTTTGCCGAATGGCCTCAAAAGCCTCTGTTGAGATTCGGCTGGAGGCGTGACCGGCATGGAGACCCCACAGCAACAATAGCATTAGGGAGGCCGTCATGGTTTTGGTGGCAGCAATGGACCGTTCGACACCGGTTCCCAAGGCCAAAATATTGCCGTAACGTTTTGCCAGAGTGGAATCTGAGTTGTTGGTAATGGCTACCATCGATAATGTCTTGCTAAGACCGACTTGCGTTTGAGCGCTAATGGAAATTCTGGCTTCAATAGTGTCCAGAACCGATAATACGCTGGCAGTTTCTCCAGATTGAGAGACCACGATGTAGTGGGCGTTTTGTAAAAAGGCTGGTGATGTTGGTTGAGAGGGGACCTTGATGAGATCTGTGACGGCAAATCTTTCTTCCAGAGATTCCGGGTCGTATACGGACAGAGGTAAACCAGTCCAGGTCTCAATAAATGGAGCGGCAATTTCCAAGGCGTTTTTGCTGGATCCTTCGGCAATAGCCACCAGGTGGGTCACATTCTTTTTAGGATATTGTAGTGTAGAAAACAGGGCGTTGCTATTATCCACCAGGGCTTGCAGCAGGCCGGGTTGTTCCTGTATTTCTTGTAATAACGTGACGGGAGACTTTTTCATGGCTCTTCTATTGTAATGGCAAACTATTGCGATGGAATAGACCAAAGTAATGAAGCCGTTTTTTACCGAAAGATCGCTTATGGTTGTTCTTGCATTACAATAAGAAGCCTCAATGACTTAGGATGGTCTCTCGAATGGCTACCTCCTGTGAACCCAATACAGCCGGCTTGGATGCCGACAAAATTACTATGTCTGAGATGCAACAGTGCATCCGGGATATAAATTTGCGGCATATTGCCATCATTATGGATGGGAACCGCCGATGGGCCAAAGAGAAGCACCTGCCCAAAGAGTTGGGGCATAAGCAGGGGGTTGATGCGTTAAAAAATATTGTCCAATATGCCAGTGATATTGGACTGGATGCCTTGACGGTATATGCGTTTTCCACAGAAAACTGGAGCCGGGAAAAGCCGGAGGTGGGGTATCTTCTCAAGTTGTTTTTACAAGCCTTAAGCCGAGAGCTGGAAGACCTGCATCGAAACCAGGTAAGGATTCAATTTATTGGTGATCTCACCCCGTTTCCAGAGGAGTTGAGGCAGATGCTGCAAACCTCTATGGAGAAAACCTCCGAGAATAATGGACTGACATTTCAGGTGGCCATAAACTACGGTAGCCGTGCAGAGTTGACCCGAGCTGCAAAAATACTGGCTCAGCAGGTTAAAGAAGGTGAACTCGAACCAGAAGAGATTACGGAGACTCAGATTCAGAAGCAGCTTTATACCCATGCCGTACCGGATCCGGATCTGCTTATTCGTACTGGGGGAGAATCTCGGTGGAGTAACTACTTATTATGGCAATGTGCCTATGCGGAATTTTACGTTACTGAAAAGCTCTGGCCGGAATTCAGCTTGACGGAATTTAACCAGGCCATTCTGGAATATCAAAATCGAGAGCGCCGTTACGGCAAGTAAGCCGTAAGCATTACTTCACCTCGGCAACCACCTCAATCTCCACGCTGGCATCTAAGGGCAGGGCGGCAACGCCAACAGCAGAGCGGACGTGTTTGCCGGCTTCGCCAAAGGCCTGTGCTAAAAAGTCTGATGCGCCATTGAGGACGGCAGGTTGTTGGGTAAAGTTGGGTTTGCTATTTACAAATCCTGTGACTTTGACTATGCGCACAATATTTTGTAAACCACCGACTTCTGCCTTGACGAGGCTGATAGCATTTAAAATACAGAGCTTGGCTGCGGCGTTGGCGTCATCCATCGAGACACCGCCATCTCCCACTGCGCCGGTACAGGCTAATTGGCCGTCTTTCATTGGAAGGGTACCGGATGTGTATACCAAGTTACCCACTCGTATAGTGGGTACGTAGCTGCCTACCGGCTTTGGCGGAGGAGGAAGCAGATTCTCCAAGTCAGAAAGACTTAATTTTGCTTGGGTATTTTCTTGCATAGTGGGCATCATCTTATCTCCAGCAGACATAAAGTTACCCTGATATTCTATCGTAAAGGGCGGGTCGGCGTTATTGTTTAATGCCTTGCTAGTTAGGGAGCAATTGCTTCATTCGTTCGTAGAGGAAGTCGATGTATTTATTCCGCTTTTCTTCCTCATATTGCTCTAGGAAGTGTTCGCCAACATGTTGATAGGGGATGCCATGGCCGGGAGATTTCTCTGGCAATAAGGGTTCGCGTAACAGGTAGAGTTCTCTAACCTTTTTATCCAACTTATCTGGACTCTGCTGCCATAGGTTGTAGGCCAAGTCCAGGTTAGGTTCAATGGTTTGACCCTTATTACGACCCCAGAACCTTGCCAGATCTCGGTAGGCGTTTTGTTCCTCCATTACTGAGGAAATGCCGTCCTGATCAAAGAAGTGAGTCAGTTCATGCACAATATAGGCAGCTAGGACATTGGGGCTGGCAAAGGCCAGTTCCATCCGAATGCGGATGACGCTTTGGCCGTGGTCATATTCGGCCATATTGGCCACCTGGTTGACCTGTTGGGTAGGGGAAAATTCAAAATGACCCTTTTCGTGCAGGGTCCGTAGTTTGTAGGCTTGTCCTTGCTCGGTGTAATACTGTTGCACCATTGCCAATGCTTTTTGAAGCGTCTGTTTCCCCTCTACCTGCAATAGGCTCAGGGCTTGTTTCCCGTTTTGTTGGGCGGCGGCCATATGTTGTACGTATTTCAGGTTTCTGCTGGCTACGTCGAAGTGGGGCAGTTGTTGAAGAATGTAAGTGTAATGATCCACGGCAGCTTGCCAGTGACCCATTTCCGTCAAGGTTTCAGCGAGTACTGAGCGGGCATCGTGATCCTGTGGATCAATTTGAAGCAATTTTTCGAAGGTCGCGATAGCCCTGGGTCGATCGTTCATTTCCATGTAAGTACGGGCCAAGTTATAGTAGGGATCGGTGTAGCCAGGATCCAATTGAATGGCAATCATATAGTGATAAACAGCCTGATCATTCAGGCGGAGCTGTAAAAATCGGTTTCCCAGTTCTTTTTGCTTCTCTGCTTGCATCCGTCGGAGAGAGCCAGGGTTAAACCCGTGAGTTGGTTGGCTTGGTGGTTGTGTTAGGGTGGTTGTTGCGGGTTGTTGCAGGGTTGGTGACGTGTTTTGCAGGTAGGCTGGCTTAGGGTATGACGATATGGTTGCCATGAATGGTGCGGAGAGAGGAACCCTTGGACTGTTTACAAGGGTATTAGGCTTTGGCAGCATAGGTGCCGGAGGAATTGAAGGCCAGGCGGTAGGCTGTATCGACATAGGGGTAATGACCCGAGAAAGCTTTCTATTACAGGACAAGTCGTACTCAGGGACGTTTTCTCTGAAAAAGGTAAACGTGCCTTGGTATTTTAAACCGGAACGACGTTTTTTTTTGCCTAGTCTTATTTGTTTGATGGGATCCATAGCCATCGTTCCTGATACAATGCTGCCTGTAATTTGATCGAAAGTAGTCGGTATTCCCATGATTGACCATAGCCTCTCTCCTGAAGTCCAGTTGTACAATACCCTCACAAGAAACGTTGAGCGGTTAGAACCTATAGAAGCCGGAAAAGTCCGGATGTATGTGTGCGGTCCCACGGTATATGACGATGCACACCTGGGCCATGCCCGGTGTTACATTACCTGGGATGTGTTGTACCGGTTTCTAAAGCTGGCAGGCTATGATGTGACCTATGCCCGCAATGTGACGGATGTGGATGACAAGATTTTAGCCCGGGCCAAGGAGAGCGGCCAAGCACCGGATCAGGTGGCTGCCGTGAATTATGATAGTTTTTTAGCGGATATGGCGGCCTTAAACGTATTACCGCCAGACCAAGAGCCAAAGGCCACTGAATATATTGATGAAATGATCGTCGGTATTCAGGCGTTGATTGATAAAGGCTTTGCCTATGCCGTTGAAGACGGGACGGTATATTATCGGGTGGATCGAAAATCCGATTATGGTTGCCTGAGCCGGAAACCTTTGGACGATTTACAATCCGGCGTTCGGGTAGAGGTGGATCCTCATAAAGAAAACCCCTTGGACTTTGCCTTATGGAAAGGCGTTGAGCAAAACGGTGATCAACAATTGGCCTGGAAAACCCCATGGGGCCAAGGGCGGCCGGGGTGGCATATGGAGTGTTCTGCGATGAACCATGCCATTTTTGGAGATCAGATTGATATTCACTGTGGTGGGGCCGATTTGATTTTTCCGCACCACGAGAATGAGATTGCCCAAAGTGAAGCTTGGACGGGGAAAGCGCCTTTCTCAAAGGTGTGGATGCATAACGGGTTTGTAAACGTCAGTGGCGAAAAAATGTCCAAAAGCCTGGGAAATTTTGACACCATCAAGCAGGTGCTCAAAGGGTATCAGGCTAATACGATCCGCTATTTCTTGTTGACCAATCATTACCGGATGCCGGTGGATTTTCAGGAAGGTGCCTTACAGGCAGCAGAGAACTGGGTGGTAAAGTTGCATCGGACCCTGAAAGACATGGTAGATGCTTTGGGCTGGAATTTTCAGACGGTTCAAGGCCAACTGATTCATAGCCATGATGGGATGATGAGTGCCGGAAATGAGTTTTTACCGGCATTTTTTGCGCATATGGCCGCAGATCTTAATACGTCCAAAGCACTGGCAACCATCAATGAGTGTCTTGGCCGAATTCATGAGTTGATGCATCAGCAACAGCAAGCTGAGCCAGCTTTTCAGGAAAATGCCGTTGCGTTAATCTCGATGCTTTGGCATTTAGGATTTGATCTGGCCGTTGTCTATAAATCCAAAGACCTGCCAGTGGAGCCATTACGGACGATTTATAAGGAACTCACCGGTCAGTGGTTGGAGTCAGACCAAGCGGCAGAGGTTTATCTGGAT
>JAHQWC010000052.1 GCA_019634025.1 Vampirovibrio sp. | reverse complement strand
TCACCCCTGCAGTATCCAAAGCCTTACAGTAATCCTCTACCGAGGTGCGGCGTTGGTTGACTCGCAAACTCAAGGTGGCCGGTTGATTTATAACGTCAGCCATCTCGGCAGAAGCCTCTAAGCCATAAGTGTTGACCAATAGAGAGGCAACCCAACCCGGTAAAGATTTTTGCGCGGCCAGTTGAGTAATTGAATCTATTTTTATTTCCGGTTGAGTTGTGTCTTCACTCGCTGAATTTCGTTGGTAACCTCGTAGTACGCCATTGATAAACCCAACGGTTTTTTGAGAACAGCCGGTTTTTTTCGCCAGCGCCACCACCCCATCAATGGCAGCATAATCTGGAATATGATCTAAGCACTTGAGCTGAAACAACCCCAGCCGAATTAATGTGCGAACCTTTGGCTCCACTTTTTTGATGGGGCAAGAGAGCTGGTCCGCCATCAACCCATCCAGCAAAACCCACTGCCGCAGCACTCCATACACCAAGGTCGTCAAAAACCCGCGATCCTGATCCGTCCAGCTGTCACCTGAAGATTGAAGCACTTCATGAATCAGATTGTCCGCTTTTAATCGAGCGGTACCGGGCTTTTCAAACCGACGAAGGATTTGCCAGGCGGCCTTGCGAACCTCGATGCCTTTGTTTTCAGAAGCCATTCAACATCAGCCTATGGTGCAGCCGGTTGCAAACCGGCAAACTGATAGGTTTTTTCACTATCCCGAAAAGTGCCCAACGCCCAATCTCTGGCACTCATTACCTTTTTGCCTGCTGGTTGCACCGATATCAAACGAAGCGGGCCACTGCCTGTTTGAACCAGGACCCCATCACGATCTGTTCCCAGTATGGTTCCAGCAGAGTTAGAGGGAATCTCCTCTGGAAGATCTGATAAGGTAGACGCAATCAGTTTTAAGCGATCTCCCTCCAACAATGTTGCAGCGCCAGGAGACGGTTGCTGCCCTCGGATTTTATTGTGAATCTCCTGAGCCGGTTGGGCCCAATCAATAAAGGCATCCTCTTTTTCCAACTTGGGCGCATGGGTGGCTTTCTCATGTTCTTGTTCTTTTGGAAGCACCGATCCATCTACCACCCCCATCAGGGTTTTCACCAAGATCGGCCCTGCAGATTCACCCACTCGCTGAGCCAAAGACGGCATAGTTTCATCTGGTCCAATGGGTAATACTTCTTGCAACAGCGTCGGGCCACTATCCACCGAAAGAGCCGTGAGCATCGTGGTCAGGCCTGTCTCGGTTTTGCCCTGAAGAATAGCCCACTGAATGGGATTAGGCCCTCGAAATTCCGGCAGCAGCGATGCGTGAACATTCACCGTCCCGTATTTGGGAATATCCAACACCTCTTGAGACAATATCTGCCCAAAGGCCAGAGTCACAATAAAGTCCGGCTGCTGATCCTTCAACCAGGCCAAGCACGCTTGATCCTTACGCAACGACACCGGCTGAAACACCTGTAACTGATTCTCTTCAGCCAGCACCTTCACCGGTGGCGGTGTCAATTTTTGTCCTCGCCCCGCCGGCTTGTCCGGCTGGGTAAACACAGCTTCTACTCTAATTTGCGAGGCATCCAGCAAGGCTTGAAAAGCCGGCAAAGCAATGGCCGGGGTCCCCATAAACACCACCCGGATAGGATTTTTCGACTCGTTATTCGTCATAAATTACCTATCCTACAAGGAGTTGATCCAATTCCGGCTCGTCTTTAATCATGGCCGGATCAATCGTGGGCAGATTGTTGGTTTTCAACAGCTCATCAGTGCCAAAGCGATCCATGACATGATCCACAAACAATATTCCATTCAGGTGATCCAACTCATGCTGGATGGCCCGACATAAAAGGCTACCGCCTTCAGCCGTCATCACCTGGGTTTTACCTCGTTCATCCATATATTTTACCGTCACATCTTCAAATCGCTTCACATCGGTATACACGTTTGGAAAGCTCAAGCAGCCCTCCCGGCTGACAATGGCGCCTTCTTTTTTAATGATGACTGGGTTAATAAAAACCATCTGGGGCATCGGATTTTCTTCCGTAGAACAATCCAGCACAAACACCCGCTTCAGCACGCCTACCTGGGGAGCTGCTAACCCTACACCGTTATAGGCATACATGGTGTCAAACATGTCGGCAATCAGTTTTTTAATTTTGGCCGACACCTTATGTACTTTTTCAGCGTCCTGACGCAGGACCTGGTCGCCATAGTTTATAACTTTGAGGATGGCCATGCCGTTTTTCCTCCTGATAGTCCATTGTAGAATTAAGTGGAATGTTATTTTTTCATACAGCTTTAGATTATTAACGCTGGCCGAAAGGGCATAGCCCCTAGATAAATACGCAGGTGCGTATCATGGGATTATAGCGTACTCCAGGGCACATTTTCATCCCCCCTTACGTGTAATCCTGTGAAGTAGGAACCTGTAATCCACTGAAACAAGGATTTTAAAATGACCATGACCGTTCCGCCAGCACAAGAAAGCCATCAAGTCGTGAATCCGCCACAAAGTCCAGTGGATATGGGAGACGCCCTGGAACAGGTTCGCCAGATGCCGGAATTTAAACAAACCGTTGAAGCGCCCTCTATTTGGGATGGGTTAGAACCTTATTTGGCCAATATACGTGAGTGGATTGATAATTTCTTTAAACGGGTTGGCAACATGATGCCGGACATACCCCTGCCCGAAGAGGTGAATACTAATATTAGCGGAATACAAAGCATTTTAGAAACAATACTCATCTCCTTGGTCTGTCTTACGGCTGTTGCGGTGGTGTTTTTATTACTTCGGTACGGACGGATTAACTGGCTGAGGAAGCGTCCGGCGTCAAGTCTGCCGACCTCACCAAAAATGACTGATGATGGCGTGCTTTTAAAAACCGCCGTACACCATTTAGAAACGGCTAAGCAGTATGCTTCATCCGGAAACTATAACAACGCCGTTCGGCAAGTCTATTTTGCCAGTCTTTGCACCCTAGATGAAACCGGAACCGTACCGTTTCAAACCGGTAGAACCAACGGAGAATATTTAACCGCCATCACCCAAAAAATCAGCTCGGCAAGTCATGAATCAGCAGGTTACAAAAA
Source organism: Vampirovibrio sp. (assembly GCA_019634025.1). Taxonomy (GTDB): domain Bacteria; phylum Cyanobacteriota; class Vampirovibrionia; order Vampirovibrionales; family Vampirovibrionaceae; genus JAHQWC01. The sequence goes on along the minus strand of JAHQWC010000052.1, from coordinate 2,343 downwards.
AGCAACGGCGCCTTCTGAGTTTAAGCAAGTTTGCAGCATCTTCGAAGCTAACCAATACGGGGGTTACACCGCAAACAAAGATTCTGTTGACTCCTGCTTGAATGCATACCAAGCTTTAAAAACAGGGCTCACAAATGAGTCCTAGCACATTCTCTTCAGCTATACGGCAATGGTGGGTCCTGATTGGCGCCGGGGTATTGGTGGTGGTGCTGGCATTTCTGTCGGTGATGATCCAATCGCCTAAAAGTCAAAACAGCCATTCCGTTCCTTCTACTTACGATACGGGTAAGCAGGGGTTAAAAGCATGGCATCAAGCGGCAAGCATTGCAAAATTACCAATATTCTTATGGCAAAAGCCGTTTCATCAATTATCAGGTTTACCCCCCTCCACCACTTTGGTCATGATTGGTCCTCATAAAAAACCCCTTAAGTCTGATGATGTCACAGATTTGTTGAAATGGGTGCAAGCTGGTAATACCTTAATCCTGTTAGATAACTTCCAGGGAAAAATGGGTAAAAAGTTGGCAGGTATTTTCCATTTAAAAACCAACGGACGATCTTCTAAAAACGATAAGCAATTTCGTCTCAAGCTTCCTACCGCTCTCCCTTCAAACTGGCAGGGCTTAAAACAACATATTTACCATCCTATTCATTCTCAACAGCAACAAGTGCTTATAAAGAAAAAGCCCCTAGAAAATCATGCTAAATGGCAGCCCCTACTCCTCAATCCAACAGGTAAGCCTGTGTTGGTTGAAATTCTGATGGGAAAAGGTCGAATCATTGCAGGGACACCCATAGACATCGCGGCAAACCAATATCTCCATCCATTAGAAGATGGGCAGGCAACCAGTAATTTGCAGTTTTTCACCAACCTCATAACACTCAACTCTAGTAACACCAATCAGGCAGTATTTATCAATGAATGGATCCACGGTTATTCGGATCATCCGAACCTGCTGGCTTATTACACCAAAGGCCGCTTAGGCCCGGCTTTTTTTCAAGGCCTCTTATTGGTGCTAGCCCTGTTCTGGCTCAGCGCTGTTCGCAGCATACCGATGGCCGTCGCACCCTCAGAAAGTACCTCTCCAGGAACTCAATCTTATATCCACTCCATGTCCACCCTCTATCGCCGGGCAGGCGCCACATCCTTGGCGCTCTACCCACTCTTGGCAAATATCGATCAAACACTCCGTCAAAAATATCACATCAATCCTACTGATCTCGACGCCGTTAAACTAGCCCTTCAAGATATTCTGCCGTCTAAACGGGTCGAAAAAACCCTGGCTGCCATGACCGCCGCCCGACAAAATATCCAACGCCAAGAAAAAATGCCCCGCAGTCAATTGTTGGTAATTAGTCAAACCCTTAGTCAACTTCAGCAACACTGGAAAAAGTAACTTTCTGGTATGGTTACCCATAAAGAAGATAGAGGATCGCAACGTGGATATTTCAGCTGCCGCCAACTTGGCTAGCCGTCTAAGAGATAAACTTAACACCTTGGTGTTTGGTCAAGAAGCGGCTGTAGATTTATTGCTGGTGGGTTTATTATCTGATGGCCATGTCCTGCTAGAAGGCATCCCCGGCACCGCCAAAACCACCCTGGTCAAAAGTCTGGCCCAAATCAGCGGTCTGGGGTTCCGCCGGGTACAACTCACCCCGGATATGTTGCCTGCAGAAATTATCGGCACCAGCATCTACGATCTCAACAGCCGAAACTTCACCTTTAAACAAGGCCCGGTGTTTACCGATTTACTCTTGGCCGATGAAATCAACCGGACGCCTCCCAAAACTCAGTCTGCATTGCTGGAAGCGATGGAAGAACACCAGGTCACCACTGACGGTGAAAAGCATTTGCTGCCAGATTTATTTACGGTCTTTGCCACCTTAAACCCGGTAGAATTTGAAGGCACCTACCCCCTACCGGAAGCACAATTAGATCGGTTCCTGCTTAAAATAAAACTCACCTACCCCAACCAGGACGCTGAAAAAAAGATGCTCCGTGAATTTGCCGACAGCAACAACACCCGTCATTTCCATCAACGACAATTAGAGCCGATGTGTACCCGAGAAGAACTCCTTGCTTGTCGAAACACCACTGCTTCTGTACGGGTAGAGGACAGCCTCATTGACTACATTCTCCAAATCACCACTGACACCCGCCAAAATCCCAACATCGAACTTGGCGCCAGTCCTCGCTCTGCCTTATCACTTCTAGCCGCCGGACGAGCCTACGCTGTTTTATCCGACCAAGATTTTGTCACCCCAGATCACATTAAAGCTTTAGCCCCACCGGTCCTCCGCCACCGGTTGATTTTAACTGCAGAGGCAGAGCTGGACGGGTTG
>JAHQWC010000007.1 GCA_019634025.1 Vampirovibrio sp. | reverse complement strand
CCGCGGGATCATTCATGGCGCCTGATGCACGTGCTTCATTGTATAAATCAATAAATTTCTTGGTTTCGGGCAGTGTGTTATTTGTTGCCGTTAAGTAGTCACCTGCTCCAACAGATTTATGCCAACCAAGGTTTTGGGCCACTAACGAATCAACACTTGGGTACTGAACCCCATCAAACACGACAGGCGTATTATGCAGTGCTTGAGAATTGCCTCCGGAATTGGCGAAAGCTGTTTCAAACACCTTTTCTATTTCTGCAATTCTGTGACCTTGATTAGAGAGATTTTTGAGTAAATTAGCTTGTGTTGAATCAATTTTGCCTTCTGCTTCTAGTTGGCTAATCATCGTATCCATCTGTCCCATCAGCAGTTCAGTGGTTCCATGGCTTCCTGCGGTTTCAATCAGGCCGGTATCTACAGGGTAAAATCCTACATTCATTGTCGTCCCGTCAGCCAACGTAATGGTTGAACCCGTTCCATTGGGAAGAACACCATTACCGGCAGATGTTTTGGCCCCGGATCCTGCTCCAACGCCTGTTGGTATTCCATTATTAACGTTATTTCTCGCGGGTACGGCGCCAGCCACAGTCGCTTGGAGACCAGCAGGTGCTTCTGTCAACAAAGAGTTAAGAGCATGGGTATTATTTTGGCTACCAATGCTTATCAAAGAGCCATCCAGAGTTCCCCCCAAAGAAGCCAAGGCAGCAATGCTAATGACGGCAGCTAAACTGCCTATCACAATATATTCTGAACCGCTCTGTCCTTTATACTTTGACATGGCCGAAAACTTCCCTTGCAATAGACACTAAAAATTCCCTTCTATTTCTAGATATCGACTGCTCTTTTACTTAATTTGGTAACTCCCTCAACCTTTTTACATAGATTTACATAACATTTAGATCTGGCAATCTACAAAATAACGCTATTTCATATAAAGCAATAATGCATACCCTGGACAAATGGGTAGGTTGGGATTCCACCGTATCTTTAGTACAATCATCTATAGGAGCGGCTTCACCTGACAATCAGGAACGCCGGGACAGACCACAACCCTACGGCAAAGAGAGGACATCGCCCAATGAGTACGAGTGGCACGGCGGCACAAACAAAAACCGGCACCTGTATTGCCCACACCCTGGCCCAATACGCCAAAACCATTAAATACGACGCCCTTCCTCAGTCCGTCGTCCAGGAAGCCAAACGCCGCATTATCGACAGCCTGGGCTGCGCCCTCGGCGCCATTGATGACGAGCCCGTCAAAATTGCCCGCACCGTCGCCAAAACCATCACCGGCCAACCTGGCGCCACCGTCCTGGGCACCACCCACCAGTCCTCTCCGTTTTTGGCCGCCTATGCCAATGGTGTCGCCGTCCGCTACCACGACTTTAACGACACCTACCTCTCCAAAGAACCCGCCCACCCCAGCGACAACATCCCGGCCATTTTGGCGGTTGCCGAAGCCTTTAACTGTTCCGGCAAAGATGTCTTAGCCGCCATTGTTCTGGCTTACGAAATTCAATGCCGCCTGTGCGATGCCGTTAGCGTCCGGGCCCGAGGCTGGGATCATGTCACCTACATCCCCATCTCCAGCGGCGTCGCCATTGCCAACATGCTGGGCTTAAGTGAACAACAACTCGTCCACACCATTGGCTTAGCTGCCAACGAAAGCGCCTCCATGCGCCAGACAAGAGTTGGCGAGCTCTCCCACTGGAAGGGCAGCACCGCCGCCAACTCCGCCAAAAACGGCGCCTTCGCCGCCCTGCTCGCCAAAGAAGGCATGAGTGGCCCGTCTGAAATTTTTGAAGGCGAAATGGCCTTTAAAAAGCAGATTGCCGGGGAGTTTGACTGGCCCACCTTTGGCAGCCCCAACAGCGAAGACTTGATGATCCTCAAAACCTACGTCAAGCACTTCGCCGCCGAATATCACTCCCAAAGCGCCATTGAGGCGGCATTAACGTTACGTCCTCAACTGGGTGGCGTAGAAAATATCGAAAGTGTTGTCATCGAAAGCTTCGATGCCGCCGTGGACATCATCGCCGGTTTCAAAGAACACTGGCGCCCTCAAACCAAAGAAACCGCCGACCACAGCATGCCCTACATGGTCTCTAGAGCCTTGATGGATGGCGATGTGACCTTAGACACCTATACGCCGGAAAAATGGAACGACCCGGCATTACTAACGCTTATTGATAAAGTCAAAGTCGTCCGCAACGATGAGATGAACGCCGGCTACCCCGAGGCCATCCCCAACCGCCTCATCATTACGTTAAAAGACGGCAAAACCTTAACAGAAAAAGTCAGCGCCCCCCTGGGCCACAACAAAAACCCCATGCAAGACGCCGACATCGAAAAAAAATTCCGCCCCATGGCCGAAGCCGTCCTCCCCAAACCCCAAGTCGACAAAATCCTGGACTCCCTCTGGAAATTCGAATCCTGCCAAGATATAGGCAGCATCATGTCCCTCTTCAACCGAGAGTCTTAATTCTCTCCGTCGTCCTGAGCGAACCAAAGGGAAGCGAAGGACCCCCTCCGGGATCACAAAGATCCCAACCAACCCTACCTCATATAAAAACCGGCCAAGCAAGCAGCCGTAAGGCTGCGAAGCGAGGCCAAAAAAATAACCAGGGTCGGGTTTCCTTTAGCTGTTGCCGAGGTAACGAGGCTTACAGATAATGAGATCCGTGAGGTGGGGCCGGACACAGGCCCCAGTGCCGACAGAGTCGGCCCACCAACCAAATCAAGGATAAACGTAAACCCCATCATGCCAAACCCCACCAACCGATTCCAAGAGCCCCTCCTCAACCCCACGCCGGACAAACCGGCGCAACTCCGCCGTCTCCTAGCCGACGGCAAAACCCTCATGCTCCCCGGCGCCTTCAACGCCATCTGCGCCAAAATTATCGAGAATCTGGGCTACCCAGCCGTCTACATCTCCGGCGCAGGCCTTGCCAACGGGGTCGGCGGCTACCCGGATATCGGCATGCTCAGCATGGCTGAAGCTGTCCAACAGTCTGGCTACATTGCCCAAGCCGTAAACATCCCCGCCATTGCCGATGCCGACACGGGCTTCGGTGAGGCCATCCAAGTATTCAGAACCGTTCAGGCTATGGAGCAAGCCGGCCTCAGCGGCATCCACATTGAAGATCAGGTCTTCCCCAAACGCTGCGGCCACCTCCAAGGCAAGCAGCTTATTTCGACCGAGGCAATGACCGAGAAACTTTCCACCGCCGTTGCCGCGCGAAAAAACCCGGACTTCCTCCTCATCGCCAGAACCGACGCCAAGGCTGTCGACGGCCTGGATGCCGCCATTGACCGCGCATGCCGCTATGTAGACGCCGGGGCGGATATGATTTTTGCTGAAGCCATGACCTCCCCACAAGACTTTGAAGCTTTTGCCCAAGGCGTCCGCAAACGCCACCCTCACATTATGCTGTTGGCCAATATGACCGAGTTTGGAAAAACCCCCTATTTGAACGTTCAAGAGTTTGAGCAGCTTGGCTATAATATTGTTATTTTCCCGCTATCTGCGTTTCGGGTCATGATGAAGTCCGTGGAAGAGGCCTTAGCCAAACTCAAAGCAGACGGTGGCCAAACTGCTATCCTGGAGCAGATGACAACCCGCCAGGACCTGTATAAACTCATTCACTATGAGGAGTACGAAGCCCTGGACCAGTCCATCGCAGGGTATCAGTAATCATCATCAATAAATCTTTAAAGGTGTGTTTAGCAATACTTAAATTAAAGGGAACCCGTCATGACGACAACACAAGCATATAGCCCCGGATTAGAAGGCGTCATCGCCGGCGAAACCGAACTTTCCCACGTCAACCCCGACTTAAACAGCCTGGTTTACCGTGGCTACGACATCCGGGATCTGGCCAACCACGAATCTTTTGAGGGTGTCTCCTATCTCATGCTCCACGGCAAACTGCCCAACAAAGTGCAGTTGGAAGAATTCACCCGCACCTTGGTCAAAGAACGGGACATCCCCACTGATATTATCGACATGTACCGCTCGCTGCCGAAAAACAGCAATCCCATGGATCTCCTCCGGGCCGGTACCGCCATGTTGCCATTCTACGACCCGGAAGTGGGCGACAACAGCCATGATGCTAACGTCCGTAAGGCCACCCGCCTCATTGCCAAGTTCCCGGCCCTCATCACGGCGGGTTACCGCATCAGCCAGGGCAAAGACCCCGTGGCCCACGATCCGGACATGACCCATGCTCAAAACTTCCTCTACACCCTCCACGGCGAACATCCCGATGAATACGCCGCCAATGTCTTCAGTCAAACGCTGATCTGCTACGTGGATCACGGCTACAACGCCAGCACCTTTGCCGGTCGGGTCACCACCAGCACGTTATCAGATATGCACTCCGGCATCGTCTCCGCCATTGGCACCCTCAAAGGCCCCCTCCACGGCGGCGCCAACGAAGAAGCCATGAAAATGATGCTGGAAATCGGCAGTGTCGATAAAGCCGAAGCCTGGGTCTTGGATGCCCTGGCCACCAAAAAGAAAATTATGGGCTTTGGCCACCGGGCCTACAAAACCGGTGACCCACGCGCCATCCTGCTGATTGAAAACGGTAAGGAAGTCTGCTCACGCCTGGGCCACCCCGAGTGGGATGAAATGGGCCGCATCGTCATCGACACCATGAACCGCGAAAAAGGCATCCTGCCCAACGTCGATTTCCCCACCGCCTACATTTACTACGTCCTGGGCCTCCCCATCGAAATCTACACCCCCATCTTTGCCCTGGCACGGGTGGCTGGTTGGGCTGCTCACATCATCGAGCAACACGACGGCAACCGCCTCATCCGCCCCAAAGCCATCTACAAAGGCGCCGGCTACCAAGAATACACACCTGTCGATCGCCGTTAAGATCTACGAAATTTTCCAGCTATATAACTTACGACGCCCCTCTATGACATGTCATAGAGGGGCGTACGGTTTCAGTGGGGTAATCAACCCTCTTTTATACTAAGCTGTCACCGTTATCTAGGGATCAAAATGATTCCATGAACAATATTTGACACTTGTTCTATCCAATAATCAGTCCCTTCTCTTTTCGATTTTCAGAGGAAAAAAGATGCACACGGATACACTTGTTATTCATGCCGATGGACACTTAGCGGAAGACTCCTCGCTCTCCCCACCCATTTATTATTCTGCAACCTTCTCCGCTCAGAATGCGGAGGAATTTGCCGAAATAGCCGGCACGGAACAGCCTGCCCGTTATTACACACGCTACGGCAACCCCTTACACAAACGTGCCGCCGAAATCATTGCCGCACTAGAAGGAACAGAGGTGGCCTTCGTCACAGGCTCCGGTATGGGAGCAATCTCCACCGCCATTTTTTCTCTCATCCAGGCCGGAGATCATATTGTGGCCCAAACCCAGCACTATATGGGCACATCCAAATTATTCAGTGATATGCTGCCGCGTTTCGGCGTCGACGTCACCCTCGTAGATCAAACCGATACCAGCGCGTTTGAAGCGGCTATTCAACCCAATACAAAGCTCATTATGGTGGAGACACCGGTCAACCCAACCCTGCAACTCACCGACCTGGAAGCCGTGAGCAAGCTGGCTAAGTCTCGAAACATTTTAACCATGGCAGATAACACCTTTGCCTCCCCCATCAACCAACGTCCCCATGACCTCGGCATCGATATGGTTGTTCACAGTGCCACCAAGTATATGGGCGGCCATCACGACATTACTGCCGGCGTCATCTGCACCAGCAGCGAACTAATGAAAGCCATTTGGGAAACCCATATCACGCTGGGCTCAGTGCTTTCTCCCATGGATACCTGGCTGTTGCTTCGGGGGCTTAGAACCCTAACCCTCCGTATGGAACGAATTAATCACAATGCCATGGCCTTGGCCGAATTTCTGGAGCAACAGCCCCAAATTGAAAGCGTCTACTATCCAGGGTTGCCCAGCCACCCCCAACATGCCCTAGCCCAAAAACAAATGACAGGCTACGGAGCGGTCATCGCGTTTTTAACCAAGGGAGACTATCAGGCAACGGAGCGTTTTGTCGCCGCACTAAAATTACCCATCAATGCGGTAAGTTTAGGTGGCCTGGACACATTAGTGGTTCACACCGCTGCAATGTGGGCCGGAACTTTGAACGAAGCCCAAATGAAAGTTGCCAATATCCAACCCAATATGGTCCGCTGTTCCGTAGGCGTAGAGCATATTGAGGACCTAAAAGCAGATATTTTAACGGCTCTGAAAGTCTTGTAATTCCCGCAAGACTATTCCACAGGCGCTCATCCCAGATGATATTGCCAAAAACCTTGTCCCCCTCCATCAATTCTGACAGCATTGCAACCAATCTCGTCTATAACACTGCCGTACACAAGGTAACCAAGAATATTAACCTTTGTAAAAAAACGGACTGTTTTTTCATGTGTCCTCAAAACTGACCGACGATCCCTTTAGGACACTGGTTAGTCAATTGAGAAGGGTATGGAAATGGCGAGTTTAAAAGGGCAGGGCCTGTCTGAATACAGCATTATTGGTGGAACCGTAGCATTAATCTCAATGATCGGCATTGGCGTTATGGCAGATGGCTTCAGCACGCTCATGGCAGATATGACCAGTAAAGCCGTTAACTCTCCGCAACAAGCACAAACCATAACCCTTCAAGCCACACCCAACAGCCCCGCTTCGCCAGCTACAACCATTGCACAAGGAGCACCAGCTACAAATAACAATACCCCTGCAGTCGCAACAGCCAGTGGTAACGGAATGAGCGTAACGCTTAGTAATGGCACCAATTTAGTCATTCCCAGCTTCACGACAGACTACAGTACATTGGTAGAAACCGCCGGTGCTGCCGGCGCCACTCAAACCCTTGTGGCCAATCTGGATCAAGTCATTGCCGGGCTGGAAACCAACGGAGAAATAACCTCCGCCGATGCAAACCTCCTAAAAGCCTTGGCACAAAAAGGTCATGAAATAGCCGATCTAGAGGCTTTCTTTGAAGACTTGGGCGCCAATGAAACCAATAGCGACTACTTATATCAACCCATCACCTATCAGGGGAAAACATACAACGAAGCATTCTTGCTGCTTCAAACGAAAATCGGCTTCTCCAGTGATCTAGGACCTGATAGAGTTGGAATAGATCCTTTGAACACTCAAGCCCTGGGGGTCAATGGAAGTCCTCAGGAAATGAACCAAGAATTTATTATCTTGTATCATCAGGCTAAAAACCGAGGCGCCCTCTCTTCACCTGCTGCCAAAGCTATAGTGACTGAGTTATCTAATCAAATTTTGTTTACAACAGAGATCTTCGAACACAGTGTCGCCTTAATTCGAGAAGACAAAGTCCCACCACAAAACTTAAATAGTTTTGCATACTCCCATACCACAAGCTATCAGTCTCAAGGGATCTGTCAAACAGGTGGCAGTATTTCCTGCCATTAACAAACCAAAAGTAGTTTTGGAAGCTGGCTTGAATTAAAGGATAGGATGAACCTTTTCTTACAACTTGTGCTTGGCAACACCTGTAAAGTCAGCAACAACCTTACGAAAAGGCATACTGCCCGAAACCCGTCCGTGCACACCCGCCATATAGGCTTCAAAATTCCGTTTCGAGTGGGCCAACCGCTTGGCAAAATGATCCGCTTCAACAGTCATCTCTTCATCAAACCGAGCACATAACAGCGCCATCCGAGATTGATGCCGTCCAATCCTTCTGGAAAGCCGCTCTTCGGTAATCCCATGGGTCAGCCACTTAGACTGCTGCACTTCAAACCGCCGCTGCTGATGATCCAGCCACTGATCAAAAACTTGCTGACGATGCTCAGACTGACGCTCAAACCGGCCTTTCAGACCAGACAGCTTAGTATAAAACCGATTTTGAATCCGGCCCAACACCTGTTGCGCATGGCGACTAAACGGCGCGCCGGTAAACAACTGAATAATCCGTGACATGCCAATCCCCTTAACCTGGTATCAATTCTCATTTCTCAAAAAGAAGCCATCACCAGGGAAATCTAATTTATTCAAATTTATATACAAATAATAATTTTGATCGGACCGCATGTCGTCATTCGGTTAATGGAGATCAGGAAGAAGGCTTTATCTCATCGACATCCACAGATTTATCTACAGAAGCCCCAGTTAGCCCTTCACTTTCAGACATATCAGATTCGGCATCCTTCCCATTTCCAACACCCGAACCTTTACCATCTTTTTCAAAAGTCACAGCATCCCCGTAGGCAACTACTCCAGTAAAATGTTGAGCCCCCGGCACTGTCATCAGTCGAACATTGGCCACACCATCGGCGCCTTTTTTCTTGGCCGCCAATTGCAACTGAGTCATCGCCTCTTGTCGACTATTCCGCAGCACCGTTTGGGTACCCAATTTACCTGCCCCTGCTAGGTTACGGACAAACTGATCAAAGTCCGTTTTCAAGCTAGGAGAAAAGCTCCCCTCCCCAAATACCATCCCCAGTTGATCATTAATCGTCTGATTTGAAAACCCTGGCCCCACACTTAATGCTACCTGCTTCGCCCGACGCACCGCGCCAAAACGATTCTCGTAAATCATATTTTCAACAAATGCGATGGATTTCTCTGGTGAAATTGTCATCATATGCTTAAACCCTTACCTAAAGCTTAATATCTACCTATTATTAAACCTGTCCTTGAATAAAATTGCCATATCTGTTGCATAGAGTCCAACCCTCATTACAGTTAGCAGTATGACAAATAGAAGCAACCCCACACTAATCAACAATACCAATGCCCTAATTTTGGGACATAGGGCATTAAGAACACTCCAAAAACGCTCTCACACAAATACTTTGCACCATATGTCCCAAAATCACGGTTTTTAAAAATGAGACATTTTGGGCGCATTAAACCAACAAGAATCTTCCCAATAAAAAGCCCCGGGAGGGGACCCGAGGCAACAGATACTTGACAGATACTATGGGGTTCGCAATAGAAACTTTATAACACTCTCTCGCTTACTCTGTTCTTGAAAACAGATGAATAGAAAATTAAAAACGACTTGTAATGCTTATCCAAAGGTTTTAAAGGTTGACGCAATGTTCTTCCCGATAACCTTTCTGACGGCTTCAATCTCGGTTTGCACGGCATCCCTCTGGGTGTCTACACGCCGCAACTGCAACTCAAGGGCTTTATCCAACGCCTGAATGGCGGCAATACGAGCCTGTAAGGCAACGGCTTGCGGAGATTCCGGCTCAAGGTTGGCACTAATGGTGAACAAAGCACCCGTGATATTGGCCAACGATAGTCGGGCTTGGTTGATAAACTGACCTTGGAGCTCCAGATCACTCTGGCGGGCAGTAAGCATCAGGTATCTTGCTTGGCTTGCTGCAAATCCCATTCGCTAACTCCTCTGATATCTTCTCTCTTTGTTTAATTTCATTGACTGTTGTACGACTGATTTATTATCTATGTATTAATAAAAACATTTATTATAGACCAATTGCCTGAATACCCCCTTATATTTTCAAATGTAAACAGTCTAGCCGCTCATGTTCTATTTAGAATATATACTTTTGCTTCACCCTAGATACAAAAAACGGTGTTCTTCAAAGGCCTTTGTTACATACAAGGTTGTAACAAAGGCTTCATATACTGAGGTTTTTCCCAGTACCAATAACAATTCCACCTACAATAAGGGCACTTAATTGAACCTTGAAAGAAGCTTATGACTGTAACCTCCAATATCGTCATCATCGGCGGCGGCCTGGCCGGCACTGAAGCCGCCTTTCAACTGGCAGACCGCAACATCCCCGTCACCTTATATGACATGAAACCCACCCGCAGATCACCTGCCCATCACAGTAATGACCTGGCCGAAATCGTTTGTAGCAACAGCTTCGGCTCCCAAGGCCCTACCACTGCCAGCGGACTCCTTAAACTGGAAATGGAAACCCTTGGTTGTAAACTACTGCAAATCGCCCAGTCTGTTTCCGTCCCGGCTGGCAAAGCCCTGGCCGTGGACCGCGATGCTTTTGCCCGGGAAGTCACCCGACAAATCATGGCCCACCCCTACATTACCTTTAAAGATGAAGAACTCTCCGAATTCCCAGAAGCAGAGTTCACCATACTCGCCACGGGTCCCATGACCACCCCGGCCTTAACCCAACACCTGTCAGAACTGCTGAAGCGCGATCAACTCTACTTCTTTGACGCCGCCTCACCTATCGTGGTCAAAGACTCCATCGACTTTAATATTGCCTTTTACCAAGACCGTTATGGCAATGAAAAAGATCCAAAAGACCCACAGGACACGGAAGATCAAAGAAGCAACCAAACCGCCGGAGAAAACCGCAGCTACATTAACTGCCCCCTAGATAAGCCTCAATATGAAGCATTAATCCAAAAAATCCTGGCCGCTGAGAAAACCCCTCTCAAGTCTTTTGAAGAAACGGAAGCCCAAAAAACCAAGTTCTTTGAAAGCTGCCTCCCAGTGGAAGTCATCGCCTCTCGCGGCACAAATACTCTACGATTTGGTCCCATGAAACCCGTAGGAATCGAAGATCCTCGCACCGGCAGATGGCCCTATGCCGTGGTTCAACTGCGCCAAGATAACGCTGAGGGCACCTTATATAATATTGTCGGCTTTCAAACCAACATTAAATGGGGTGAGCAAAAAGAGATGATCCAGCTCATCCCCGGACTAGAAAATGCCGAGGTGGTTCGCTACGGGGTAATGCACCGCAACACCTTTATTCATAGCCCCGAGGTATTACAACCCACCCTACAGCTGAAAGAACACCCACATATTTTAGTGGCCGGGCAACTCACCGGTACCGAAGGCTACACCGAATCTATCGCCACCGGTATGATGGCCGCCATCAATATCAGTCGGCTGATTCAAGAGAAATCGGCCTTGAGCCTACCCAATAACACCATGCTCGGTGCACTGCTGCATTACATTACCCGAGAAGAGGCCATCGGCAAAAACTTCCAACCCATCAACAGCAATTGGGGACTGATGCCGGAGCTTAAAGACATTGGCGGTCAATTAAAAAAGAAAAAAGACCGTCCGGCTCGAAACGCTGCATACGTCAAACGGGCACTCCAAAGTCTGCACCAGCTTAACTGCGAAGAGCATCTGTCTATGGAAGCGCCTGAGACACCACCTTTGTTGTATCTTGAACTTGCGGCTGATGCGCCAGTTGCTGCACCGTCGATTTAGAAATCTGCATGCACGGATCGGCAAAGAAGCCGAGGACCAAAGTCATGAGTAAACACAGACTCATGGCCATCGCTGCCGGGAAAGAGCCCACATAAGGTTGATCCGGCCCCAGCTTCACCACCGCAGGAGAAGGTTCGGCAATCACCATCAGTTTGATGACCTTCAGGTAATAGTACAAAGACACCGTGCTATTGAGCAGCGCCACGACGATTAACCACAAATACTGATTACCGGCAGCAGCCACAGATTGGAACAAAAAGAACTTGGCAAAGAATCCGGCAGTAATGGGAATACCGGCCAGCGACAGTAAAAACATGGTGAAACAGAACGTCAAAATCGGTCGCTTCTGCACCAGTCCGGCATAATCGGCAATGTTGGTAGATCCCGTTTCTCTTGAAAAGAAGATCACAGAAATAAAGGCGCCCAGATTCATAAATACATAGGTCAACAGGTAAAACACCATTCCGGCCATACCATCCGCTGTCATCACAGCCAGTCCCAGTAAAATATACCCGGCATGTGCAATGGTACTGTAAGCCAACAACCGCTTAATATCCGTTTGAGACAACGCCACCCAGTTCCCAATCGTCATAGAGAGAACTGCAAAAATAGTGACGATGAAGGTGGGTTCTACAAACCCGTTCATCACCATACCTAAAAACCGAATCAAGACGGCAAACCCGGCAATTTTAGACACCACAGATAAAAACGCCGTCACCGGGGTTGGGGCGCCTTCATACACATCCGGTGTCCACATATGGAATGGTGCTGCCGAGATTTTAAAGGCGAAGGCGCCCAAAATCAGCACCATCATCACCGGGATCAAGGGGATTAAGAACGCCGAAGAGCCTTGAGCGGTCAGATCGCCGACCCGTTGCAAGCCGTTGACAATGTCAACAAAACTGGTATGACCGCCACTTATGGCGAAAAGAAGAGAAAATCCAAACAGCAGAATCGCTGTGGTTGCTCCACCGTAAAGCAGGTATTTCAAAGATGCTTCAGCACTCTTGGCATCGCCCCGGGCCCAACCCACCATAATAAAGGAGCTGATTCCAAGTGTTTCCAACGCCACAAACAACATCACCAAGTCCGTGGCGCCAGACAAGAGCATCCCGCCCAACAGGGCGCCTAACAGCAAAGCATAGTATTCACACCGGATAGGAGATACATCTCCCACGTAATACCGGCTGAAAAGAACGACCACCAAAGCACCCAACACCATCATAAACCGCATCATCAAGCTGAACATATCCAGCTTAAACATGCCGTAAAACACAGAAGCCTCAGCCCCGGAGCCGACAATATCCATTGCCTGAAACACCAGATACACCAAAGTCAGGATCAAAAACACCACCGAAATCAGCCAAGCGTTGGACAAAATTTTCATCGGCCCTTTTAACACTGCAGGCACAGCATCGCCTTCTTTAGGAGCCAACATGGCAATAAATAAAGTGGCCAACACACCCAACAGCACCGTCACTTCCGGTGACATCTTGAGGGTTTGCTCCCATAACATCTCCATCGAAGAGCTATTGATGCCGTTCAGTCCAT
>JAHQWC010000051.1 GCA_019634025.1 Vampirovibrio sp. | reverse complement strand
TATATTGAGCAAAAATAACGATATTAACTATGGCGGGTAAACTCTTGCGGAATATTTGGCGAGTTCTCAACACAGAAATAGAATTGAATTTAACTGTTAAAGGTGGAGTTGAGTCTGGCAAGGCGGTTTTGGAAATGGCAAAAGCTGTTTCTTCCTACAATTATAAAAATCTAAAGATTGCTTTACTTGAAACTTCTCCCTACGGTGGCAGGATGACAGGGGAGGTTCATGCCAAAAGAAAATCAAGCGTTGATGTTGCTGTTTTTCCAAAAGAAAAAACACAAGATGTTATTGGTGAGTTGAACCAGTTGTTTCCGTTAAAAAATGCGGATGGTCAACCGAAAATTTCATTTCGTCCAGTCTCACCCGTTGAGATTATTTTAGGTGGACAAAATTATATTTACCACGTTGCTGTTACATTAGATGCTGCAAACCTACTTAAAAGTATTCACACGGTTTTCCCTTCGCAAGTAACTCGGGTGTCTAGTCAAAAGCTAAAGCCTCAGCTAGCTAATGGTTTAGGAGAAGACTCTTATAATCATTATTTAGAAGGTATTACGCCAGAAATTGCCGAAATAATGGAAGCCCTTGATAAAGAGCGGCTTGATATCGCCAGAGCTTTTGGTATTCAAATGAAGCCGCTAAATGAATGCCTCAATACTCATTATTGTATCGGTAACCATCAACGATTTTATGATGCATTTCAGGCCTGTAAAAATGTCTACAACTCAAAAGTTCCAATTGCAAAAAAATTAGCACTACACAGATTCGTTGTTGAGGATCTACCAAGCATTAATATTATTGAAGCTTTGGGGCGTATTGCCAATGTTCCTACCCCTGTCACATCTGCTGTAAAAGAAGTTTGTTATTGGAATGCTCAAGTTATAGGAGCAAAACAAAAAAGTTTAAAAGGTTATGACATCAATACTTTAAACTTGCCTGAAACGACTGAGACGATGCTTGAATACTTGGAAAACCCTTCTGAATACCTACAAAAGCAACAAAAAGACAAAATGTTTCTAAAGAAATTAGTTCCTATTCAGGCAAAGTCTTAAAAAGGCTAAAGCTTAATGCTACGGAATCGTATAAATTGCGTTCGGCAGCTTATATAACTCATCCCCACTGCCATACCCACCTCGCAGGTCACTACACTGATCCCCCATCACCACGGTAATGTCGTACCCTTTGGCCTCAATCTCCTTACGCGCCGCCACCTTAAAGTTCGCCGCGCTGGCTTTGTCGTAATCATCCGGCTTCAAATATACCCCATCCACCTCCGACACACCCATAGCCTTCAAATTCGCCAACGTCGCCGCCCGCTCTTTTTCCTTGCGGCCCGAAATAAAATAGATTTTAAAATCCTTTCGGTCCAACCATTTTACAAAATCTAAGGTCTCCGGTATGGCTGACGCCTCTGCCTTCAACACCCACTGGTGCCACCGGTCCGGCTCATACACCTTGTGCCGGGCAAAATACGCCCGGTTGTCCATCAGCGTCTCATCCAAATCCAACACCACCGCCATCTTCCGGTTCCATCGCCAAAACGCCTTGCGTCTCAAATCCTGCTTAGCTTGGCTCACCACATCAGCAAACTGCTGACGAAACCCCAACGTCAACGACTCACTCAACCGGGTTTCAATAGGCGTTTTCGCCTGCTGCTGACTCAACGTCAAAATCGTATCCGCCTCACATCCGGCAATGGTCTCTGCCCTAGCATACAACGGCATCATAACCGTAAATGCGAACAACCCAAGCATCATGAATAACCGGTTATGAGTTTGATGAACGTTCACGCAATACACTCCTCTTTATAAAACCCTTTCTCATATTACCCAAACTATTCTTTCAAGGCGAACTTCAAAAACCAACCTCCGGCTCATTACTTTGAACCGAAGGCAGTTGTCCAAGTGATTAAACGTATAAAGCTACGGACAATTGGCCCCAGGATCACTCACACCTAGGGTGCAAATATTATCGGCGTTTTCCTGAGTCATACCACTTACGTCAATGCGGTCGTTCAGGGTAACAGCCTTATCCGGTTTGCCATTGTTCATCAGCCAGTTCGACGTCTCCGGCACATCCGACAAGTATAAAATCTCACCAGACAATCCTTGCACCACCCGCTCCACATTGGGATTTTTCAACTGCCCAGAGGCTTCCAGATCGTAGTACATATCTAAAAACTCAGCCGTGGCGCCCTTGGGCCTCAACCTACTGTCAAACGGATTTCCCTGCACCTCTGAGTGATCGGCGTGGTACCCCACCTGATAGGTGGCCATAAAGTCCGACATCACATACTCTTTGCCCAAATAACTAACTTTGGTATTCATATATTTGTCTGGATCTCCGCCGGACTGGGCCAGCGCCTCTTCCATCACCGATTCAATGGCGGCCAGTTCATATCCTTTTTTGCTCAACGCCAACAACTCGTTCATCAAGTCATTATCCAGCTCTCCCATGGCTTCCAGTTCCTGGATTACCCGGGTAAATTCATCGGCCAGCATAATGGTGGCGCCATTAACCCCGTTGGTTTCAATAATTTCGGCCATAGTCGCCACACTATACGGAACGTTCAGTTGTATATCCGGCCTGTTATCTAGTTTTACTGTCATCTGAGTGCCGGGTGTTTTTGTGGCGGCGCCTGAGGAACGTTTCGTCGCTGAAAATTGCCCCAGTGGTTTTACAGTTAGCTTGCCACCATCCAAGGTGCCTTTTAAAGGCCCCATCACCATACGCGGCACAATGTCTGAGCTAAACACCGTAAGGGCTGCAATTAACCCAACAGCCATCAGCCCGGCAGGTATTACATATTCCAGCATGCTGTTTCCCAGCCGGCTCTTTCTTATCAGCATCAGCACGATACTTTCATAGTTATGGCTTATACCTTTACCCTGGCTACCCTTGCCAAACCAAGCTCTTTTTCTGGTTGGGTTAAATCGTTAATCCATATCTTGGTGTATATGAGGTTTCGACGTATAAGTGCAGAAACTACAAACTTGTTAAAATAAATTTACATTGCTGAACCCCGCCATTCACCAGCACTCCAGGCAGTTTCGTCTTAAGCTTGTCGCCTCTGCTTCCTCATCTGTTTGGGAACCTTTATGATCCACACAGGTCTACATGCACAACACACAGCGGCATCCTTTGCCGTGGCTTCGTCCTTCACACGACGTGTTATTTGCACATTCATCAACACATTCATAAAGAGTTCGGCCCTTGAATTTGAATACCCAACCCCACACTGCTGACCTACCCACATGGCAGCCGGGCATCTTGCAAGATGCCCGCCACTACCAAATCCTTATCCTCACCTTGCTGCTGTGCCTGGGCAACACCTGGTTCCAGTTTGATATCGCCACGGGCCAAGTCCTGGCGGTTTTGGCTGCCGCCTGCCTTACCCAGTTTTTATTCAGCCTCCCACTTAAAAACGTCTCCTTCGACCCCCGCAGCCCCCTGATTACCAGCCTATCGTTGTGCCTCCTCCTTAAAACCGCTGTCCTCTGGATTGCTGTTTTGGCCGCCGTCGTCGCCATTGCTTCCAAATTTATCTTCCGGTGGAACCATCGCCACCTGTTCAACCCTGCCAACCTCGGCATTGTCGCCGCCATCCTTCTTACCGGTCAGGCCTGGGTCTCCCCCGGTCAATGGGGCGGCGGGCTGTGGTTCGGATTCCTGTTAACCTGCCTCGCCGGCCTGGTCCTCTTTCGCTCCCATTCCACCGATATGGCTCTCAAATTCATCGTCATCTATGCCGTCGGCCTCATCGCCCGCGCCACCTGGCTGGGCGATCCTCTGGCCATCCCCCTGCATCAACTGCAAAATGGCGCGTTGCTCATCTTCACCTTCTTCATGATCTCCGACCCCAAAACCATCCCCGTCTCCCCCCAGGGCCGAACCCTCTTCGCCACCCTGGTCACCCTCATCGCCCTGGCCTTCCAATTCCTCGCCTTCAACCCCACCGGCCTCATGTACGCCCTGGCCATCGCTGCCATCACCGTCCCTTTTATCGATAAATTTATCCCGTCCTCGCACCAAACCTCAAAGAGCAAAGGCAAACCCGATACAGTGCTTTACCCCCTCTCCACCCAATCCCAAGCCAAACCTTTACCTTCTTAAAAAAATCTCCTCGTAGGGGCGGGTTTGAAACCCGCCTTGACCTAAAATAGGATCTGCAACGAATGCCCATCCCAAAATTGTAAAAAGGTCGAACGAAAAGCCGTAAGGCTTTGAGTGAGACCAAAAAAAATTCCAGGGTCGGGTTTGGGGCAGGACACAGGCCCCAACGCCGACGCAGTCGGCCCACCAACCAGCCCGCCCAAACACATCTAATATAATCATCGACTCAGAAAGGACCCCACAAACAAATGCAAACCCAGCATCCGAAAAAAACCTCCACGAAGTCGCGCCGTAGCTTGAAAAGCAAAAGCGGATGGTTTGCCGTCGCCACCGGCACGGTCATCCTCTCCTGCCTTACCGCCTCGCTGGCCCATGCCTTCTGCGGCTTCTACGTCGCCAAGGCCGACAGCAAACTCTTCAACAACGCCTCCAAAGTCGTCATGGCCCGCCACGACAACAAAACCGTCATCACCATGGTCAACAACTACGAAGGCGACCCCAAAGAATTCGCCATGGTGGTCCCCGTCCCCACCAAAATCACCCGGCAACAAATCCACGTAACGGAAAACAAAATCGTCGATCACCTCGACGCCTACACCGCTCCCCGGCTGGTAGAGTACTTCGACGAAGACCCCTGCAACCGCATCATGTACGAACGCGCCATGCCCGCCAGCGCCGGCGCCATGCGCACCATGTCCGCTCCTAAGCGTGCTCGCGCCGATGCCCTCGGCGTCAAAATTGAAGCCGAATACACCGTCGGCGAATATGATATTTTGATCCTCTCCGCCACCCAAAGCAACGGGCTGCAAACCTGGTTGAGCGAGGAAGGCTACAAAATCCCCACCGGCGCCACCCAGGTATTAGACAGCTACATTAAACAAGGCACCCAGTTCTTTGTGGCCAAGGTTAATTTAGAAGAAAAAGCCAAGCTCGGCACCACCTACCTGCGCCCC
>JAHQWC010000050.1 GCA_019634025.1 Vampirovibrio sp. | reverse complement strand
ATCCACCCCGACCCGATGCCCCTGCTGCTGAAGTTCCCGGAAGGTCTTCATCGTTTTATAAGAGTTGAATAAATTCCCTTCCGTATCATTGGTATGGAGAATTTGAATACGGGTTTGGGAAGAGGGAGGCGATATGTTCATCGTCACTTTCATTACAAATTAACGCATGAGAAGCTAAAGGGTAATTCGTGAGGGGCATTGAGTGAGTATTTGAGTCAACCTAAAATTAGAAAAGCCCATCACAGTTTATAAAGTTATTAGGTTCATTGTGTTTTAAAAACAAATGTTTGACAATAGAAGTCAATTTTAATTATTATTTGTACCACAAAATAATAAAATTGCTAGTATGCTCCCATTAGCATTATGTCCCTACGCCTCTGCTCTTCCGGTGCTCAGTCCATTACTCGGAACTTTAACAGCGCCTGCAGCGCCCAAATACCATCCACCCAGGTAATTTTCTTTCCCTCTTCAGGATCTCGGCCATAGTAAGAAATAGGCGCCTCATATAAATGATATCCCTGCTTTAAAATTTTCGCCGTTAGTTCCGGTTCCACATCAAAACGGTTAGAGCGAATCCGGATACTCTTAATCACATCTACCCGAAACGCTTTATAACACGTCTCCATGTCTGTCAGAGTGGTGTTATACAACAGGTTAGTCACCAAAGTCAGCATTTTATTGCCCATATAGTGCCAAATATTAAATGCCCGCACAGCCTTACCCGGTACCAAACGGGTGCCATACACCGCATCGGCTCGATCTTCTACGATTAAGCGAATAAGCTCAGGGTAATCTGCTGGGTCATATTCCAGGTCGGCATCCTGAATAACCACAATATCTCCAGTCACATAATTCAACGCCGTACGTAAGGCAGCGCCTTTACCCATATTTTTGGCATGAAAAAAGACTTTATACGCCGGGTTTTCTTCTCCCAAAGCTTTTACAACATCACGGGTGCCATCGTCAGAACCATCATCTACAATGATGATCTCTTTTTCCAACCCTAAAAAATCCACGGCCATCACCTTATCCAAAATCTGGCGAATAAAGTTGACCTCGTTGTATACAGGCACCAGGATGGAGATTCGGCTGGCTTTCATAAACCCATTTTCCCTGGGGAATGTCCCCGAACAAACAAGAATAATCGTTTTCGTCCATTGTAGCCGCCAACCCGTATTTTGGCATCCCAATGTCACCGTTCCCAAACAATCGTATAATGTGGGCCATCGTGTAAACTAATATAAGTATCTATTGGGAATTTCCGGAGGCTGTCGTTGTGTTTGGGTGTTTGATGAGACTGGTTTTTACCGGGGCCTATCTGTTGTTGTTGTGCTGCTTTTTGTACGAAGCGCTTCTGCCCAGACCGGATTTAGTGGAGTTTGTTGATACCTTCAACCTGGATTTCGGCGTGAAACTGATGTACACCCTTACCGATCTCCTGATGTTGCCGGTAGAGACTCTTCTACAGATACTACAACCTTACCTCTCGCCTGAGATTAAGGACTGGTTTCCCGAGATGGCTTCCGCCCGGGTGCTCGAATCAATCATTCAGCCGCTGGTAAACCTGCCCTTAGTCGCCGGCAGCGATTTGGCCAAATACTTTGAAAAAACCGATATTATTGCCCTGGCGCCAGGGGTGATGAACTGGACCTACCTGCTGGCCATTGTCTTCTGGGTTATCATTGAATGCTGCTGGTTCATCTTTGAGTGGGGCATGGTGCAATCTTTAAATAAGTTTCGCCGAAACCAGGATTTTGCTCAAAAGAAAAAACGCGCCCAAGACTATTACGAGGGAAAAGACTCAGCCAGCCAACATGTGGGGCCACCTGATACCTAGCTTACGCACCATAATACATATTAATCTGCGACAGCAGTGGATCCAGCAGCACCTCGTCATCCTCTGGCACATCAATAACCTTGGTACACAACTTTCCCGTGTAATCCGAAGCAGGATTGCCTTCTGGGTTCAGATTTTCAGGGCAGTTTAATCCCAACACTTTAATATACCGGCTACAGGCCAACTCTATTTCATGGGCAACAGAAGGGTGGACCCGGTTGCCATGAAATACGGTGAGCATCAGCTTCGTATGATTTACGGCATCCAACCGCTCTTTTTCCAACGCGGCCAGCGCTTCAGGATCTGTCGGTGCATCCAGAAATAACGACTGCGGACAAAATACCTGGAAGGCGTATTCTTCCAACAGATTTTTCAACCGCTCTATCACAGCCTGTTGCTCAGGCGTATCGTAAGGGGCGCTTAAATAAAGGTGTTCAGTAAAGGCCATCGTAATTGCTTCAGATGAATTCTACAGAGGAATTAAAGCTCAACAGGGGTTGGTACGGTATGATAAAACACGATGACCGGAATGCAAAATCTTTTTAGAAAGCGTTTTTGTTCTGATGAACAACGAGATTCACGCTGCGCTTAAAGTCCAGCTAGATGCGTTAGAAACCATGATGCCCACCGCTTGGCAACATGGCCTGCCTGCCGGATGGCAGGCTCTTGAGGCATGGCTAAGCGAGACCCAGGCCCTGTTAAATCAACAGGGAATCCAAGGCTTTGATCAGACAGGGGAGCCCCTCAATATTGATCATCGCTACTTCCACAACCTGTATTACGTCATCCAAAAGAAAAAAACTTTTTTAGAAACGCAGTTGCAGACATATACAGATTAGCTCAGCATAGGATGTCAGTTGGTTTGATGGGTAGAATTATTTTCCCTCTCCTGTGTGGGAGAGGGTGGAGCCGTAGCTGAGGGAAACGAAGCGTACGGATCCGGGTGAGGGGGTGTCTGCTTACCATTGTGTTTATGGCTCTTTTTACCTAATAGGTGCTGACACCCCCTCACCATCGGACTGTAAAGCTCCTCACGTCGCCAACAGTCCGAATCCTCTCCCACACGGGAGAGGAGAGTGGGCTTAATATCATCAACGATTTTATGTGACACTGTATAAACATTTGTAACTATCCCATACTTTTTTCCTGACAAGCACCCAAACGTCCTTACTCATAAAAATGTTGGCGGAAGACATACTTGGAAGGACGGCAGCTATGTATTTACGGGTTCCAAACGCACACACACTCAGCACACAAACAAAAACCATCCATTCAAAAAGTATCAATCAAGGTACGTCGCATTCCGAACAGGCGGAGGCGCAATACCATCGCCTGTTCAATTTTTTATTCACCACCTTGGTGTTCCTCGGCGTATTTGCCGCCGTATTGGGCATCGCAGCCATAGGCTACATGTGGTTTTATGCCGATCAACTCCAGGTGCAACAAGTCATCCATACCCCACCCAGCTGGGTAGAGGCCACCGGCGGTTGGGGTTAATAACCTAAATTACAAGCGCTGCCGCCGGTAGAGGGCGCCATCCACACCCAAAACTTTCCTGGATCTGCGTTTTCGCCAAATCCGTAAATACTGCCATCAGCAGAAACAACAGCTGTATCGTCACCAGGGTAACTCACATTAGAGATAATGAAGGATAAGCCGGTACTCTCCTCCCAAGTGGCGTAGTCTCCGGCTGAACCATCATATATGGTGCTAAATGTTGCGCGTTCAGTGGTCAACTTTGACGGTAATCGTTCGTTTCCACTATAGGGATAGGACGGAAAACTAAAGTTTCCAGGTTCATCCCCATCAGATAGAATGACCGACAGGCCTGTACTTTTATGCCAGGTATGCATTCTTCCGGGATCAGAAATTTCTCCGAAGAAAATACGGCCATTCGGCGTGACGGCATGTGAAGCGATTGCCCCTGGAATATTACCGTCACTCACGATTATGGATAAACCATCCGACTGTTCCCAAGTGCGAAACTTCCCGCTGCCAGAGTCATAATCCCCAAAAAATACCCGGCCCGCAGGTGTTACGTTGGTTGAATACCACCCAGGATATCTCTCGCTGGTATACAAAACAGATAACCCTGAGCTGACCTCCCAGGTCCAAAAGCTTCCAGATGTAGTCGTTTCCCCAAAAAATACGCGGCCAGTACTTTGAGCAACCCCAATAGCATGATTACCCGGCGTTGTGACATTGGAGATAATGACAGATAAGCTCCCTCCGGGTAGCCAAGTGTAAAAACGGCTACTGCCGCCATTACGATCGCCAAAGAACACCCGGCCACTGGATCCATGAACACCGATTGCATCATGTCCTGGTTGATCGATATTGGAGATGATGATGGAGAGGCCTGTAGCACTGTGCCAAGTATGAAAACTTCCGCCGGTGGCATCCTGGCCAAAATATACGCGGCCATCATCTGCCACATCAGTTGCGTCTTGCCCCAATTCATCTCCAGAGGTAATGATAGACAGACCATCGGTACTATCCCATGTTTGAAACTTCCCGCTGCTATTGATTGAACCAATGTATGCACGCCCTGCAGGCGAAAATGCAACGGATTCAAACCCGGGGTAGGTCAGGCCGGAAACGATTAAAGATAAACCACTTGCCTCATTCCACGTATAAAAATCACCATCACCGGTTTGTTCTCCAAAAAATACCCGCCCATCCGGTGATACTCCCATGGAATAGCCACCTGCATAGTTCATGCCAGAGGCCAGTACGGATAATCCGGTGGTTTCTTTCCACGTGCGAAACTTGTTGCTACAACAGGATTGTTCGCCAAAAAAGATCCGACCGTTAGCATCTGCACCAATACTAATCACGCCGGGCTTTTTGCCATCGCTCAACAGTAAAGAAAGCCCAGTCCCGCCACCACTGCTGGCAGTACAGGGGATTAGCTTTACCCACTGGTGCTGCACCAGGCTCACCTGACCAATCTCGGCCTTGGTGATAATGTGGTAATACACATTGCGCCGCTCTTCTACCCAGGCATTAATGGTGACATTTCCAGCCGCCGAGGTTCCTGTCTCTGGATCTACTGCCGCCAGGTTCTGGCTCACAATGGCATTGGCGCCGGTGCCTTCTGCAAAGTCGGTCAACACATTGGCCGGCAATCCACCGCCCAGGAGATAGTCTCGCAAGTCATCCGAGAGCCGCCGAACCGCTGTTTGGTTGGCCTGCTGGGCAGCAATGTTTTGGCTGCCCAAGATCCCTTCTTCCCCCATCCCCCGGCTGACAATGGCCCCCAGTATGGTAATCTCCAGCATTACCAACACCAAAAACATCAGCATTAAAATGATGGCTGAGCCACGCTCTGCTTTACCCGTAAAGGTTTGGAACCTTTGTCGCATACACCCACACAGTTTAGTCAACACGGAGTTGATACCCACCATTCTCTATTTCGACGAAGCCCAGGTAATCTTGATGCTGTTTATTGTAAAGAAAACAAGCTCACCTGAAAATATCCAGTTGATTAAATCATACTCTTTTCGTAGCTGTGCAGGCTATGCACTCCGCCTTCGGCCTGGGCGGCAGCCGTGCGGCGTTCAAACAACAACCGGTTTTCATACAGGTTTTTGTGCAACGCCGGCACACTCCGGGCGCCTAAGTCCTGAAAACCGTGTTTAATACCCTGAATCAGGTAATGGGTATAGCGCAATATGGAGCCCTTATCCACCACGGCGCCAGACACCCCTTGGGCCACCCGCACCCGATCGCTATCGCTAAAATAGCGTGTGGCGCTGCCCTTGGACATGGCCTCAATGGAGCCCATGCCCCGGTATTTTTTGAGGCGAATGCCATCCTTGTAAAAATACTCGCCTGGCGCTTCTTCAGTCCCGGCCAACATCGATCCCATCATCACGCAGGAGGCTCCGAGTGACAGCGCCTTGATAATATGCCCAATACTGGAAACCCCGCCATCGGCAATAATGGGCACCCCATGGGCCTGAGCATACCGGGCTGTTTTGTATACCGCCGTGGCCTGAGGCCGCCCCACCGCCATGACCTCTTGGGTGGTGCAAATGGAGCCCACGCCCATTCCTACCCGCAAGGCGTCCGCCCCGGCATCAATGAGGTGCTGGGCCTGGGTGGCCGTCACAATGTTGCCGGCAATAATCTGAATAGTGGGAAACTGGCGTTTAATGTGTTGAATCATTTCAATTTGGTAGGTGGAATCCCCTTGGGAAGAATCAATAATCACCACATCCACCCCGGCCTCGTTCAGGGCTTCCAACCGTTCTCGATCACTCTCGCGAGTGCCAATAGCAGCCCCAGCCAAAAGCTGCTTGTTGTCATCTTTAGAGGCAAAGGGGAAATCCCGGTTCTTCTTCAAATCATTGCGAGAAATTAGCGCCACCACCCGGTTGTCTTTGTCTACAATGGGCAGTTTGCCTTTTTTACTGTCTTTTAGAATCTGGTTGGCCTCTTCCAAGGTACAGGGCTCGTGGGCCACCACCAGATCTGTGGTCATAATCTCAGATAAGGGCACATCCCGGTCCCGAATAAAATCAATATCCCGGCTGGTCACGATACCCAACAACTTGGATCCCATCTGACCATCTTCGGTAATGGGAATGCCGGAGAATCCATAGTTGGCCTTCAGTTCATCAATATCGCGGATCCGGTGCTCCGGACTCAGGGTCAGGGGGTCGGTAATAAACCCGTTTTTATACCGTTTCACCTTCCGCACCTCGTCCCGCTGTTCTTCAATGCTGTTGTTATAGTGAATAATCCCAATTCCACCCATCAACGCCATACTAATGGCCATTTTGGCCTCGGTCACCGTATCCATCGGCGAGCTGACCAGCGGTGTTTTAATGGACAGATTACGGGTCAGTTGGGTATCCAGCGCCACGTCATCGGCAGAAAAATCAATGTGCCCAGGCAGCAGGATGAAATCATCATAGGTAAACCCCGTCACCGACTGAAAAAACTGCTCCGCGCTTAAGCCGTCTTGAATAGTTCCTGGAGAAGAAACGGGGGTCTCATGAATGGCCATGGCGGGGTTCCTCATTTGTGTATGGGGTTATAGCGGGGGTGGGGTAAAGTGGGCTTGCCGTATTTTATCAGGAAAAGCCCCTGAAAAAACGGACTGGAATTACGAGGTTAGTCGTATAAAAGCGCCTCAAGACCCGAAATTGCCTATATAGAGCTACCAACCCTAAGTTTCTGACCCACCTCATTGAGTCCTGTGTCTGTTCCCACTAGACTATCCTCATTCGAGAGATATTGATTGAGGAGGGCCACACGTGGCGACCGTGATGACAGATCAGCAATTCAGAATTGAAAAAGACTCCATCGGAGAAAAACAAGTTCCCGCCGACGCCTATTACGGCGTGCAAGCCCTTCGCGGGAAAGAGAACTTCCCTATCTCCGGGATTACCCCACCTCAAGCCTACCCCGAAGCCATTCGGGCCTTTGGCTGGATTAAAAAAGCCGCAGCCAAGGCCAATAAAACCTTGGGCTTGTTAGATCCGCTGGACAAAGCCAATAACGACGCCATGGGCGACGCCATTATGAAAGCCTGTGATGAGATGATTGCCGGCAAATACAACGAGCAGTTTATTGTGGATGTATACCAGGGCGGCACCGGCACCAGCAACCATATGAACGCCAACGAGATTTTGGCCAACCGCGCCACCGAGCTGATGGGCGGCAAGCTGGGCGAATACAAAGTGAACCCCAACGATCACCCCAACTGCGGCCAGTCTACCAACGACGTGACCCCCACCGTCATTCGCCTGACCCTGCTGACCCTGCACGGCGAGCTGGTCAAAAGTTTGAATATGATGGAAACCGGCCTGCGCAAAAAGTCTGAAGAGTTTAAAGATGTGCTGATCCCCGGCCGCACCCACATGCAGGACGCCGTGCCCCTGACCCTGGGCCAGCAGTTTGGCGCCTATGCCGACGCCTTCCATGACGCCCGTGAAAACGTGGAACACGCCGTCAATCGCCTCCACGAAATTGCTTTGGGCGGTAACGCCTTAGGCACCGGCATCAACACCCATCCCAAATACCGCGATGAGGTGGCCAAAAACCTGGCCGAGATCTCCGGCTTCCCGCTGCGTAAAGCCCGCAACTACTTTCAACTCACCAGCAGTTTCGGCCACTTTGCCGATTACTCTTCTTCCCTGCGCAGTGTCGCCATCGAGCTGGAAAAACTGGCCCATGACCTGAAGCTCTACTCTTCCGGCCCCAAAACCGGCATTGGCGAAATTGCCCTGCCCAGCAAGCAACCGGGATCATCTATTATGCCCGGCAAGGTGAATCCTATTTACCCTGAGTTGATGGACCAGATTTCCTATATCGTGCAGGGCAACGACATGATTGTGAACCTGTGCTGCCAAAACGGCCAGTGGCAGCTCAACGTGATGATGCCCACCATTCTGCTGAAAATGACCGAATCTGTGCGGATCATCACCAACAGCTTCAAGGTCTTTACCACCGAGTGTATTGACGGCTTGCAAGCCAACACCGACATGACCCAGCATCGCTTGGAGCATAGCAACATTCTCCTGACGGCCCTCAATCCTCACATTGGCTACAGTAAAGCAGCCGAGGTGGCCAAAGTGGTGTTGAAAGAAGGTATCACCGTCCGCCAAGCTGTCTTAAACCTGGGCCTCAAAGACCATCACGGCGAGGTGTTGGATGACGCCAAGCTGGATCAAATCCTATCGGTGGAAAACATGACGGCTCCTCCTAAAGAGTAAGCGTCTTAATATGACTCTTAAAATTTTTCATGCTGAAGAAGCCCACCTGGACCCGTTGGCTCAATTGTTTGACGCCTACCGCGTCTTCTATGGCCAACCTAGCGACTTTCATGCTGCCCGGCATTTTATCTTCTACCGCCTCATGAATGATGACTCGGTCATCTTCCTGGCTACAGAAGGTGGCAAGGAAGACGAACCGCTGGGTTTTGTGCAACTCTACCCGTCCTTCTCCTCGGTAGCCATGGACTCTATCTGGATCCTCAACGACCTCTACGTCAAGCCTAAAGCCCGCCGCCAAGGCGTAGCCAAAAAGCTCATTGAACAATGTGTCCAGCTCTGCAAAGACCGAGGTGATCATAAACTGGTGCTGGAAACCCAAACCACCAATACCGATGCCAAGGCTTTGTATGACAAGATGGGGTTTAAGCTGGATAAGGAGTTTGATCATTACAGCTTGGCGGCCTCAAAGGTGTAAAATAGCTTAAGGCCCTGATTTGCCTAGCTATTAAATAAGGAGGTACCCATGTCAGCGCTTGCACACCCCAATCTTCACCTGGCCGCTCAAATCCTTTTTCGTACCTTTCTCATTGGGTTTGTCCTCATGCTCATCTCCTGGTGCCTGTTTGTTACTTTTAAGCCGGTTTGGATGGACCTGATGCTGTTCAAGTGGCAACTTGGCAACCCGGAACTGTTAGAAGGCATTATCCTAACCTTCTACTTGGTGGCCAAGTTCTTCTTATTCTTCTTCTGTCTGATCCCGTCTCTTGCTATCCGATGGACGCTAAAAAAGCTGGAGGGGTAAGCTTTCTAACAAATATCTTTGTATCATATTTAGCTATTAACTACTGCCTTCTTGAAAAACCTTTAGCGGAATTTCCAACCAGTAAGGATGTTTTGGATCTACCAATTTCCCTTGAGTCAACAATGTAATCTCTTTTCTGAAATCTTCTGGCTCAATATTGGTAATAATACGGAACCCCGGGTGTTCCCGAGTTAGATCTTCCACCAACATTTTTTGTTGGCCCCCTACTTCAAAATCAAGTACTTTCTTAATGATCAAGCGCTTCATCATGCTATTTTGACGATTGACTAAATCTTGCACCGCCGGACGCCATTTAGAGAGAGTATTTATTTCACCCTGATAAATATTTTTATAGGTTTCCATAAACGACTCAATGACACGAATAACAATTCCTCCCAAGGCAACGGTTTGCAAACTGGTATCTCTCGCAGAGATTGCAATAACATGCCCGAGTCCATTTAAGTATTTATCCACGGCATACTTTGCTGCGGAAAGGTATTCTGACTCTGTTAGTGGTTTCTTGAGCATGGGCGACATGATCTTTTTTGCCCGAGAATAATTTGCCAAAGCAGTCACATCGCCAGTCAACATAAATTTATCCGCGTCAATGCCGTGTATACCCAATGCAGAAGCAAAATTCCGGCGGAAAGCGCTAATGTTGTTTTCATTCTCACCCATTATATTTGATGGCTGCTTTACACTGGTCCCGGCTCCTCTAAACCGTCTTATAAGCACCCTATCTCCTAAATGATCAACATCTACCGAGCCCAAACCACCACGGGTCATAATCACCAATGCTCGACGCCCAGGCAGTAAATTTTCATTTTGAACAAGGTTCTGAGCAATACTTGCAACACGCCCATATGTATCTGTTAACAGGCTAAAGCTACAGTTGCTAGAGACCGGTACACCAGCCTGCTTGAGCTTTCGTAAAATCCCTTTAAAATTTAGCAAACCAATTGGGTCACCATCTGTTCGCTTAATATGTATGGGTTCTGCAGACTTATCATCCTTGATACCAGGCATCAAAATGATTAGATTTTCCAACGGTTCATTAAGGTTTTTGCCATTCAAGCGCAACTGATGAAAAGCTTTTACGATTTGATGCGCTACGGCCTCTACAAATTTATCAGGACGCGACAGGAGTGCCTCGCTTACCAAGGATTTACGACCTTGGCCGATAATGGGTACTTTATCCTTGCCATCCTTTGACTCTATAAATCCTTTGATATTTCCTTGTGCATGGGTCGTATTAATGTCAATCCCAACGATAGAGCCAAAATTCACTCTTGAAGAGGTCACTTGCTGCTTTGGAGAATATGTTACCGAATCTATTTTCATCAGCCTATTTTTTTACTTGTTTATATCTTAATTAAAAAGTATAAAATATATGATCCAGTGGTAAATTAACTAAAACGGTCCATAATTATTGTTGCTTTCCTGAGTTTTTCTTGAACTCCTTTAAAATTTGGTTATGAATCACTGGATTTGCCGTCACTAACTTGAGTATGGGCTGTGACAAATCCACAGCTTTTCCTTCAAAATCAGTAACCTTAGCACCCGATTCAGTCGCAATCAACATAGAAGCAGCCTGATCCCATGGTCTGGTGTAATGCGTCCAATAACCATCTATAAGTCCTGCTCCCGTGTAGGTGCCTCCTAAAACACCGCCAAAAGCTTTTATCCCTTGGCTTTTTAAATCCATGTCATTAAAAAAGTTGACTGCTTTTCGGCTTGGGTTCCCCGTACTTCCCCATGGGTAGCCGCCAGCCAAAAGTGTTTTGTTTAGATCCTTAACCGTAGATACTTTTAGACGTTTCCCTTCACTCCAAGCACCTTTTCCTTTTATTGCCGTATAAAGTGTTCCTTTCGGTAAATCAAGAACAACGCCCATGGTAGGTTTCCCATTCTCAATAAAAGCAATGGAGACTGAAAAATTAGGATATCCGTGAGAATAATTTGTTGATCCATCAAGAGGATCTACAATCCAGGTTTTGGAGAGATTATATTTTTTAGAGTCCTGGTAAGTTTCTTCCGTCAACAACTCTGCATCCGGTTCAGCAACGTGTAAAATCTTTGAGATAAGCGTATCCGCATTCACATCCGTATCAGTTTGTAAGTCTTTAGCATGCCGCTTGCATTTTATTAGGTGCTTTTTTTGGTAATCCCTCATAATCAAGGCCCCTGCCTGCAAACATCCTTCCACCGCAGCAGACAGTCGCTTGAGTTCTGTTTTGCTCAATGTAACGGGCGGTAAATGATAAGGCTTAATACCGGTTTTTGGACGATAAAGCGCCAAATCAGAGAGTCCGGTTGCTTGTTGAGGATACCGGACAGTCGGATGGTTTTCTAAAAAGCTGGATAATGACTTTTCTAAGGATTCCTGCCAAACGTCGTTAGTTCCACCTTCTTCATTCCGGCCAAAAACAGGTGGCCGAGAAGATGTTTTTATAGGATTTAATAACTGATTAGAGGCGACTGTCTTAATATTCTCAATAAACATAAGAAGAATCAGTGTCTACACTGCTTTCTGGAACCAAATGCTGATAATTTATTTAGAGACTTGGAGAAGCCACTATTCATGAAACAACCACACCCATGAGTCAAAAACTTGCTGTCACAACCTTACTATACATAAACATATCTTCAATATCGGCTTGCCTATTTTCATGCTTGTAAACGGCAAGTCTTTCTATTACCGTTATTGCCATCATAATACTCCCTAGAATAGTCATTTAGCATGAACCTCACGCCAGTTTTACCCCACTTTTATACTAAAAAAACAGCATACCCAGCTTTTGGACAAAGTCCCTCTGCACATAACCAGCAGTTACTTAGTCAGCAGTTAGAGCAACTGGTTCAAAGCCGAGATAATTTTTTGAAAAGCCAGAACGATCAAATCATAGAAACTGCCAGAAAACTCAGTAACATTAAGCAAAGCCCTGTTCCCGTTTCTCTAGGCCAGTTCAAGTTTAATAAACTCATGGGCGTTCCTTTTGATAAAGACGGGATTTGGGAGTTTCTAGAATTACCTAAGCATAAGTATGGTGTCACCGTTGTCCCAACGGTTCATAAAAATGGACAAGAGTACTTCCTTTTTGTAAAAACCTCACACCCTTCTATCGATGGAAAGCAAATGATTGCATTCCCTTCAGGCGTTAGAGATATTGTTGACTCACACGATCTTGAAACAATCAAACAAACTGCAAACAGAGAGCTATGTGAGGAAACCGGATATGAAGCAGAAACGTTAATACCAGCAGATTATCTAAAAGGTGGAAGTAACCGGCAAAAAATGTTTACCCACGTTGTGTTGGCTCGTGGACTTAAAAAAACATCTGCCAAAGACTTAAGAGATCCAGGCGAAAAAAATATTCACCTGCAATCTGTTTTGGCTCCTGTAAAAGAGATACAACAGTGGTTAAAACAGCAACAAAAACAAGGCATGCTTCTCTCCCTCAATGTGCCAGCAGGACTTTATTACTATCACCAAAACCGAGAGTAAAAGATCCTCAGGAAGAACCTATACATTCATTTTCTTTAAGGGAATTTGAAACCAAAAGGGGTGGTCTGGATCAATTGCTTCACCCTCCAACAACCAGGGAATCCCTTCTGTATTTTCACTCACATCTATATCACTAATAATTTGAAACCCTGGTTTCTCTCGAGTAATATCGTCCAGCAATTTTTTACGAGAGATGCCTACTTCGTGATCCAAAACCTTCTTGATTAGAACCTTCTTCATCAACTTATTTTGTCTTTCTGCCAGCGCCGAAACAGATGGCGGCCACTTAAGCAATGACTTCATTTCTTCTTCATAGAGTTCTGGATATTTTTCTATGAATGCTTCCATTCCTTCGGCAACTTTGCCGTTTAAAACCACCGTTTGTAGGCTAGGATCTCTGGCAGAAATAGCAATTAAATACCCTAAACTGTCTAGGTATGCAGTTAACGCAGCTTTTGCGGCTTTTAAATATTCATCTTCTGTTAGTGGTTTCTTCAATAAAGGCTGCATAATTTTTTTAGCCTTTGTAAAGTTTGTGACAGCTTCCGTGTTCCCTTCCTGTATAAATTGGGTCAACTGGGTACCTTTAACACCTAATGCTTCAGCAAAATTTCTTCTTAATGAGGGTGCACTAGCACCAAATTCCTCAATAATTGCTTGTTGATTCTGCATTGGAGTAGATGCACCACGGAAAACTCTAAGGAGAATATTATCTTTCTGGTGATCAATTTCAACAGAGCCAAGCCCCCCACCCGTCATGATGAGTAAGGCTCGCCTACCAGGGAGCAATCGTCCCTCTTGGATCAATTTACGAGCTACAACAGCAGCACTCCCATGAGTATCAATCAGCAGAGAAAAATTGAATTTTTTTGCTACCTGAATACCCGCATTTTGTAGATATGATTTGATATTTCCAAAATCAATTAAACCTATTTTCTTACCATCGCTCCTCATTATATTGGCAGGCTCTGCTGTTGTACGATCATTGAGCCCAGGTATCATAATGACAAGACGTTGAATATATTCTTGCGCTCTATTACTTTTTATAGAGAGCCTTTTTAAGGCCTCAACGATATGTTCTGACACCTTTTCTACAAACTGTGTAGGACTGTGAAGTAGGTGACGGCTGACTTGGCCATCATAACCTTTAATTGCTACCTGATGTTCACCATCATCAGAAGCAGCATAGCCACGAATTGTACCTTGGGCTTTGCTAGCACCTATGTCAATTCCAACAGATGCGCCAAAGCGTTGATCATAATTAGGCAACCATGAGTTTGGCAAGTTGGAGAAAAAAGTAACCTTATCCATGCCTTATATGACAACCTTCTATTTAAAACCACATTTTATCTCAAAGGTTAATCATCTCATGGGTCAACAGCCTAACATACAAGTCGTTTTACAAAAATTCAATTACTTAGACAGTCTGTAAGTCAAATACACCTTATCTTGATTCCCCCCACCAAACCCGTTACACTAATCGCTGACAATGAACCAGTACAAGGCAATTTCAAAGGAGAGACCCATGACTACCGCCACCTTGCAACAAGAAATTGAGAAAGAGCTGGCCGAACACAAAATCATGATTTACGGTAAAGGTACCAAAGAGGTTCCTCGCTGCGGGTTTACTGTAGAAACCAAAGAGTTCTTTGACCAGTTCGGCCACGACTACCTTATCCAGGATGTCCTGGACAACCCGGAAAAGCGTCAAGCTCTCAGCGAAATGACTAACTGGCCTACTCTGCCAAAGGTTTTTATCAACGGCAAATTCTATGGTGATACCGATATTCTGGGCCCAATGGCCGAAAAAGGTGAACTCCAAACGCTTCTTAAAGAAACCTTCGGTCAGTAATTCTAATAAACCTTCCCAAAGCCATCCTCGTCATGCTGAACTTGTTTCAGCAGTTCGACTAGTTATAGTTAGGTAGTGCAATGGCTATGACCACCCCTTCTTCTCACCAAGACGTCCAGGCTCTCCGCCGTGGTGGTCTTGCTATTGGGTTTATACCTCACTTGGGTCTTATACAGGCTAATGGTCCAGATGCGCTGACTTTTCTTCAAAACCGAACCACCAACGATGTCCTCAGCCTTCAAATCGGCGAAGGCCATGTTAACACCATTCTTAACCGTTCGGCCCATATCCAGTCCGCTTTTACTCTGCATCGGCAGGCTGAAAGTCTCTGGCTACTTCTAGATCGTACCCAAATCCCGCATACTTTGGCTGAGTTAGAGAAATACCACATTATGGAGCAGCTCACCCTAAGCGATGTCTCGGATCAGGTTGCCCTCATTGCCTGCCAAGGTAGCCCTGCTCTGGAACTACTTTTATCCGGCTGTATGGAAGATCCTTCTCTGGCAGAGACTTTACAGAAGATACCTGGCTACGGCCTCACAGAAGGCGACTTGTTCGGCGAATCGGTCCTGATATATCAATATAACCTTACCGGTGAATCTGGGTTCATTCTCCAGGCCGGATTAGATGCTGCCGATGTCCTTCTCATTAAGCTCCGAGAAGCTGCCCAGGAGAATGGTCTTTCGACTCTGGATATAACCCCGGACTTTCTGGAAACCACCCGTATTGAGGCTGGGATCCCCAAAATGGGGGTAGATATGAATATTGAAACCCTTTTGCCTGAAACCGGGTTAGAGCAAACTGCCGTTAGCTACACCAAAGGTTGTTATCTGGGCCAAGAGACGGTAGCCAGGGTTAAAACCTACGGCGCCGTCCAAAAAGCCTTGATGGGTCTTAAATTTCAACCCAATGCGCAACTGCCTGCTTCAGAGCAGGAGATTTCCCTGGACGGCAAAACCGTCGGAATACTGAAGAGCATTACTACTTCTCCCACTCTAGAGTGCCCCATCGCCCTAGCTTACCTGGCCAAAGACTGTCGCACCCCGGATAAATCTCTGACCGTTGAGATTGGCGATACTTCCTATGACGTTACCGTCACACTTCTCCCTTTTTACACCCCAGTCACTGCCTCCGATGAAGCCAGGCAGCTTTATGACCAAGGGCTCCAACAGTTTGCCCAGGCAAACGGCAAAGAGGCTGAAGAGGCTGCTGTTCATACCTTACGGGCTGCTATTGAAAAAGATCCCCTTCTGGCAGATGCTTACGAGTCCCTAGGGGTTATTCTGTCCCGCCAAGAACGCTACGAAGAAGCCATTGCCCTCATGCATCGCCTCTTAGAAGTCGATCCAAACCGCATTATGGCTCATACTAACCTGTCCATCTACTATATGAAGCTGGGCGATAAGGAAAGGGCTGAAGACGAAAAGGCGAAGGCCACTATGCTGGCTTTCCAGCAAAAAATGGCCGAAAAAGGTCAAACAGTCGATCCTGAAGCAGAACGCCGTAAAAAAGAAGAATCTACCCGAAATCGTATCCAACTCTTTAAAGACGCCCTCCAGTACAACCCGGAGGACTCTCTGGGGAATTTTGGCCTGGGTACGGCTCATTTAGAGCTGGAAGAGTATGAAGACGCCATCCCAGCCTTCGAAAAAACCATCGTCGCCCAACCTACCCACTCCGTGGCCTATTTATCCTTGGGTAAATGTCTCCAGGCGTTAGACCGTCTGGAAGAAGCCAAAGCTATTTACCAAAAAGGCATCGACGTCGCCGCCACCCGCCGAGACCTCATGCCTCTCCAGGAAATGCAACAACGCCTGAATACGCTCTGATACCAGTCAGAGTTCGAAATATTACTGGGTTTATTACCATGCTATGGCTAGTTTTGTTAGCTTAAATCCAGAATTACGCCCTTAAGTGCTCCTAATAATAGTTGTTTATATTAAATAATGTAACAATAAATCCAATATCAGGCAATCCTATCGCCATAAGATTGTTTATTTAAATAACAGATATATACATCAGATACGCAGATACATTCCCCGCTTCAACAAATAAAAGACAGATACACGGACAGAGATAGGCAAGCAATAGGGAGCACGATCCAATGGTTACCAATGCAGCAGGTGTTACCAACTTTCAAGGCGGTCCTTTCCTCTTTAATTCCCCCACCGTCAACACAGGCCCCACCAGTGGCAACGTGTTTGAAGACCGCAGCAGCAGCTTCCTCAGCCCTCGCACCATCAACGGTGTAACAGACGACTTTTCCAACTCCATTAACCCGGTAACTTCCAACAACTTACAAGCTCAACTGTTTAACCCCAACCCTTTTACCAACAACCCCCAACAGCTCAACGTACTTAACACCACCAACAGCGGTATCAGCACCGCCTTCGGCCTGGGCAATGGCGCATTAACCAACAGCGTGTTCGGCCCTCAGGTGGCTCCCAATGCTGACTTGTTCAATTTCTTTGGCAGTAACCCTAGTTCTGTAGATATTCTGGGCCGTACCAACTTCTTTACCGGCCTTATTCTTCCCACCGGCTTTGGGTCTCAGTTGTCTTTTGGCAACTTCGGCGGCAACAATGGCTTTAACAGCCTGTTTAACGGCTTTGCCGGCCCTATTCTCGGTGTCCCCACCTTTGGCGGATTCAATTCAGGCAATGTGTTTGGTGGCAATTCCTTCGGTGGAAACGTCTTCGGCAATAGCGCTTTCGGTGGCAGCACTCTTGGTAATACCGGCTTCACAAACACAGGGTTCAATAACACCGGATTTGGCGGAACTGGTTTCGGAAATACCGGTTTCAGCAATACCGTCCCGGCTATCCCTTTTATGATGGTTCCCACCAGTGGGTTCAACCCCGGTTTTAATACAGGTAACACCGGCTTCAATACAGGTTTTAACAATGGCTTTAACTCTGGGTTTGGTGGCAACGCCCTTGCCGGTAGTGTTCCGGTTCAGTCCTTTAACCAGTCCACCATTGGTGGCTTGCCCTTTACCGAATTTATTCTCCAGAACTTCACCGGCGCAGACTTCCCGGATCTCTTGCCCGGCAACCTCCCAGGCGATCCGTCCAGCCTTTTATGGCAATTCGCCAATGCCAGTGCAGAAACTCAAGAAACCTTCCGCACTGCCTATGCCAACCCCACTGTGGTCGATGACGCCATTCTGGCAGATACTGGTATCACCTCCACCGGCGGCATCTTTGACCAAGGCACTGTTACCAACCCCTTCTTGCAAGCCGGGTTCTTAACCGATACCAATCCTTTAGCTAAGTTCAACAGCGGCATGCTGGTAACCAATGGTAACGGAAACGGCAACGTCCTGGGTACCCTCACCCAAGACACCATCTTCGGCCAAGCTGATGATTCCAACATCATCAACGGTCAGGGCGGCCTCGACAGCATCATCGGCGGCGATGACGCCGACCTGGTAAACGTGGCCCAAGGCGACAAATTGGACGCCAGAGACGGCGACGACGTAATGTTCTTCAACTTCGATGCGACGGCCAACCCTTTCAACTTTCAAAGTATGGTTAACGGCGGCGCAGGAACCGACACCATGGTTATCGCCATCGATGCTGATCCCACTGTTACCGAGAACCTCCCGACCTTCCAAAACATTGGTAACGGTATGATGCGAGTCACCTTAAACGAGAAAGTTCTCTACACCGCAGCTGTAGAAAGGTATCTCATCACCGACCAGGACGGCAACATTGGCTCCATTCTGGAGCCAACCAGCACCGGGACCACAGTTTAAGGCCTAAAAAGCATTTTAAGAATACGAGAGAGAAAGATATCCCTATTTAGTTGAAGCACGCGATGGCAACCCGCCATCGCTTTTTTTTGTAATTTCCCTAAACTCAACT
>JAHQWC010000049.1 GCA_019634025.1 Vampirovibrio sp. | reverse complement strand
GTTTAGCCTTTAATCGTGCAGCAATAATCTTCATCTAAACGGCAACCTTAGCAAACAAGTGTTCAACACCAGCGCGTTCTTCTCGCAATTCGGTGTTAGTCGCATCCATCCGCTGGCGAGAAAAATCGTTGATTTCTAGCCCTTGGACAATGGTGTATTGGCCGTCTTTACAGGTTACCGGGTAGCCGTAAATAACACCAGCTTCAATGCCATATGAGCCATCGGCAGGAATACCCATAGACACCCATTCACCATCAGGAGTTCCCAGAGCCCAAGAGCGCATATGATCAATAGCAGCCGAAGCGGCCGAAGCGGCCGATGAAGCGCCCCTGGCTTTAATAATGGCAGCGCCACGCTGTTGAACATCTGGAATAAAGGTGTCGGTGTACCAACCTTCATCAATTTTGGTTAAGGCTTCTTCGCCTTTTACAGTCGTGTGGTGAAGATCCGGATATTGGGTGGAGCTGTGATTACCCCAGATAATCATTTTTTTAATATCCGTGTTGTGTGTGCCAGTTTTTTCGGCCAATTGACTCATTGCACGATTATGGTCAAGTCGAACCATCGCCGTAAAACATTTGGGATCTAAATCAGGTGCGTTTTGCTGGGCAATTAAGGCATTGGTGTTGGCAGGGTTGCCCACCACCAGAACTTTCACATCCCGGTTGGCGTGGTCGTTAAGCGCTTTACCTTGAGGGCCAAAGATGGCACCGTTAGCTTCTAACAGATCTTTTCGTTCCATACCGGCCCCTCTGGGGCGAGCACCGACCAGAAGAGCATAATCTACGTCTTTAAAGGCTTTATTTGCATCATCAGTGGCAACAACACCTTGGAGAAGAGGAAATGCACAATCGTTC
Organism: Vampirovibrio sp.; assembly: GCA_019634025.1. GTDB lineage: Bacteria > Cyanobacteriota > Vampirovibrionia > Vampirovibrionales > Vampirovibrionaceae > JAHQWC01. The sequence goes on along the minus strand of JAHQWC010000049.1, from coordinate 10,156 downwards.
AGTTCCATCACCACACCATTCAATGCATCCAAGGCCGGGGTAATTTCCAAAAGGTGGAGAATCATAGGCTGATCTGTGCCGAGCATATCGCCGGCAGCGATGCGAAACAGGAGGGCGTAGCCAATTTGGCCGGCGGCGCCAGTAACGGCAATGCGAACAGGTGCTTTCATGGTAAGGTCCTTTCTCTCTTTATTCTTTTCTAAAGCTGTTATAGCCTAAGTTATAGGCAAAGCACACCCCTATGTAAACTACACGTTTAAAACAAGGTTCTTTTAACCTATGGCTGCCTAAAGACTCCTCTGTTTGGGTGGTTTTATTTTGCGTTTTGGCAAAACCTGTTTATGATGAGAAGAGAGTGAGGAACCCAGAGATTTTCCAGATGTACAAACTTACCCATACTGTTTTGTTCAGCCTTTTGTTATTCATCTTTACAGTTTTTACGGCAGTGACACAGGTATTTGCTGGGCCTGTGAAGCTTCATGCCCAGAAGAGTTGGACCATTCAAGAAGCTCGGACAGAAGGGTTTGAGGATGTGACGCCTCAAGCAGAAGTAAGCCAATATGGGGTAAGAGATCCTCAATTTGAAGCCCATCAACCCTTGTTAGCAGCAGGGGGTGGGAAGCTGGGTAAACAGGTAATTACAGTATTTGATTCAGGAAATTATGCAGTGGTGGATTATAGTGAGGGGAATCACCCGCCAGCGTTTTATTACTCGGTGGCCGGGTATTTGCGTTTTGTTCAGTATGACTCCGGGGGCGAATTTCCTTCCAAATCATATAAGCATTGCGCCGGGTCTTTGTGTGAGGCGTTAGGGTACCCATCAGGGCAGTTGTTAACGGTATCGGTGGCCGTGTCGGAGACAGAGTCGTTTATTTTTGATCCAACAGGAAGATTACTGGCGCATTGGGTAGGTAGTGAATGTTATACATCTACAGGTGGGAGCTGCGGAAGCAGGACCAAAGCCCGATAGTATATACACTTAACCTTCAATTATTACTGTCGTAAATCTACGATATAGACAACCCTTGTCTATTAGAAACCTGGGTATACCCTTTGCCCAATTGGGTCATGTTCGTAAATCTTTAAAACCACTATAGTAATCTAGTCTGAAAAATCTTCTGATTGAGAGCCGGATGGATTTTAGATGATGAGTGTGTGGTTATCGACGTGTTACTCATTTTAACCTCTGTATAACCTGACGCCCGATTTAGTTCGTTTCCCTCAGCCTTTACCGGATGCCAAGCGATTTATTCCGGTAGAGGCGTTTATTTTTATGATGTTGGCTCTTCTTCAATGTGAGTTTCGTTCCAAAGGCGAATAAGCTCAAAGAAAAGGTCCTGGACTTTTTCTCCCGTGACAGCGTCTTTACAGTGCATGATTTTGGTAATGTCGAACCGAAGTGGGTCGCCTTGGGTACCTTCAGCAATCAAGAGCAGACGGTCCATATCCACCTTGATGACAGGCAGACGTTCAAAATAAGCCTCTTTACCGTCTTTGTTGGTGTAATAAAAGTTCACGTAGGCAGGCAATGTCCGATTGGCTACGGTTGTCCAGTCTGGGTGGTTTTTGATAGATTTTTGCTGTTGAAGGGCATTCCAAAGTTCGTCTAGTCCCATTAACAACAATCTCCTTTAATAAGATCATATTTTAATTGTTTTCTAGTATTCTGGCAGACTCCCCGTACAATAAAAAATACTATTTCATATTAGAACAGGATACTGAACAGTGCCCTCCATTTATAAGTTAAAACCTGCTTTTCAGAAGTTATTAACACCTGTTCTCAACCTGCTTGTACAAGCTGGCGTAACACCAAACCAGATTACCATGGCAGCTCTTATCCTGTCGGTGGCAGGTGGGCTGATGTTAACATTTTGGCATCCAGGCACCCGAGAAGAACTTACAGGGAATTCGGTGGTGCTATGGTTACCAGTACTACTATTTGTCCGAATGGCTTTAAACGCCTTGGACGGGATGCTGGCTCGGACCCAGGAGATGTCCAGCCGTTTAGGTGAAATCCTCAACGAATTAGGAGACGTCTTATCAGATGCTGTATTATATCTACCGTTAATTTTCTTTGTCGGGCCGGGAATCTTGAATATCGTTTTAGTGGTGCTGTTTACGGTGTTTGCAGTCCTATGTGAATTTTCCGGCGTATTAGGTAAGGCCATTGATGGGGAACGTCGGTATCAAGGACCTATGGGGAAAAGCGATCGGGCTTTTATTGTGGGGTTTTACGGATTGGTTCTGTATTTTTGGGCGGGTATAACCGACCTATCGACGTGGATTTTCGGTATAACCACCTTATTAATGGTAGCAACGTGTATAAACCGTGTAATTAATATCTTGACCCATCCGGCAGATACAGAAAAGGATGAGCGAAAAAGGCCTCCTGGCAACATGGAGGAGATGTCGTAATGAACAACCCAGTCATACAGATGGGAATACTGGTATTTGGGTTGCTGGCAGTGGCAACTCTTGTGGTTGAACTGCTGAAATGGCGTAAGCCAGAGGCTGATTTTGAGGAGTTAGCTTTACGCACCCGGTCTTGGTGGTGGATGGCAGGGTTTTTTTTCCTCAGTTTAATGGTGCACTCAGTATTATCTTTGATGCTGTTTGGATTTTTAAGCTTTTTAGCGCTCAAGGAGTACTTCAGTCTGGTGCCTCTCCGATTTGAAGATCATCGGGCACTATTGTGGGCATACATAGCCATCCCTCTTCAATATTGGTGGATTCACACCGACTGGAAAGCCATGGTGGTTATCTTTATTCCGGTCTATATGTTTTTGTTCATCCCTTTAAGGCTTTTGTTAAAGGGGCAGCCAAAGGGAATGATTACCTCGATGGCGCAAATCCAGTGGGGGTTGATGCTGTTTGTGTATTGCATCAGCCACGTGGCATTTCTACTGATTTTAGTCCCCACAGACCTAACCACCAGTATGGGAGAACATATTGGGAGCGGGAAGGCATTGGTGCTGTATTTGGTGGTGCTGACAGAAGTTAACGATGTGGCCCAATATTTTTGGGGCAAGTTGTTGGGCGGCAAGCCCATTGGTAATGTGAAGGTTGCGCCGATCATTAGCCCTAAAAAGACATTGGCTGGGTTGGCCGGTGGGGTGCTAACTACAACAACACTGGCCGTTGGCCTACAATTTTTAAGTGGATTTTCTTTACTCTATTCCATAGCAGCCGGGTTGCTGATTAGTGTCGCCGGGTTTATTGGCGATTTGGTAATCTCTGCCGTGAAGCGGGATGTAGGGGTAAAAGATTCTGGAACGCTAATTCCTGGCCACGGAGGCATGTTGGACCGAGTGGACTCACTAGCCTATACAGCGCCTTTATTTTTTCACTTTGTGAATTACTTCTTCTTCCAGTCGCCTTGGTAATCACGCGGATCAGGACGGTTAATCTATGCGCCACATCAATAATCAGCTGCGGATTCTATTTTTTATATTTTTTATTAAACCGCTGCTTTTGGTACTGGTTGGGTTAAATGTTTTTGGACGGCAACACTTACCAAGCAAGCCTTTTATTTTAGTGGCAAATCATAATAGCCATTTGGATGCATTGGCGCTCATGAATTTATTCCCTCTTCATAGAATTGCCAAGATTCGGCCCGTGGCTGCACAAGACTACTTTACGACCAGCCCGATATTGAATTGGTTTTCTACGGTGTTGATGAACATTTTGCCCATTCCACGAAAAGGAATCACCAAAACAAACAATCCATTAACCAAGATGTCCGACGCATTGGATCAGGGATACTCTCTGATTGTGTTTCCAGAAGGTAGTCGTGGGGAGCCAGAGGTGATGGAGTCTTTTCGCAGCGGCGTTGGCCATTTAATACAGAAACATCCAAACATCCCGGTGGTGCCAGTTTATATGCGCGGTATGGGACGATCTTTACCACGAGGGGAATTGATCCTAATTCCCTTCTTCTGCGATATCGTCATTGGAAAACCACAGCACTTTACGGGAGAGCGTCCGGGAATTGTTCAGTCTGTGGAAGCTGCTGTAAAAAAACTGGAGGAAGAACACTCTCAAATGTTTTGGGAGCATGACAATATTTAACCCATGAAAAAAATCTCATCCAATTTGTATGACAGGATGCAACAGTATACCCAAGAAAAGGGTGGTTCCATTCTATTATTTGCCTGGAGTGTGGCAGAATCCATTGCCTGGTTTATATTGCCGGACTTTTTACTGTTTACAATGGGATTTCTGTTGTTACCCGGCCATCAAAAACAGAGATTTCGACTATGGGTTATTCGGTGGGCCATCATCGCAGCAATTGGATCATTGTGTGGAACAGGTTTAATGATAGGACTATGCAAGATTTTTCCGGCAGAGGTTGAAGGCGTATTATTTCAATTACCGTTTACGCTGCCTTGGATGATGTTGAAAATCACCGATTTGGCAGAGCAGCATGGGCTCTCAGCCATACTGATACAACCGTATTCTGGCATACCCGTTAAGATATGGACGTATACCGCTATATCTCAAGGCTTATGGTCAGTAACTGTATACCTCTTTCTGGTAACACTAACCCGACTTGTCAGAATGGGACTCGTAATATGCCTGGGAAAGTTTCTACATGATGGACTAAGAAAACTTGCTCCCTCTATCACGGCAAACGTCATAAGGCCCTATTGGCTAGGTTGGTTAATCCTGTATACACTAGTGTTTTTAGCCGGTTTATATGGGATAAGCGCACCTCCTCATTAAACATATAAGCCTTGAAGTTCAACCTATTTGTGGGTGTGGAACCTGTCGTGATCCGCTAGAATAGAAAAACGTCCTTCCATTAGCGTCAAAACACTATTAAGCGAGTCTTTATCTTATGGCGAAAAAAGCCATTACCCCAGACATGATTGCAGACCAGTTCTTCAAATATCTGATGCACAATCAGTGCCATGTCTGCTGGCGATTACTATCAGAGCCCTCTCGGAAACAATTTATGGCCTGGACCCTAAACGATATTTACCAGCGTCACCCCAAGGCAGCTGAGGCAGCAAAGATTGGGGATGCTGAGGTAAAGCTGCTATTTGAAAACAACGACGCCAGTATTATGAAAACGTTTTGGAAACGTTTTTTTTATAGCAGTGGGGCCAACGAGTTTTTTCGGTACGGCTATTACGAGACTATTGCACATCAAGGAAAAAGGGCGACAGTACGCGTCAAATTGGTTTACCCAGACGGAAGCCAGAATGAGGTGGACCTACAGATGGTGCAGGAGCTGAATGGCTGGAAACTGGCTTATGTAGAGTCTGGTTTACCGTTTTAAAAACACTCGCTGTGTCCAATTTCTATTGCCAGGGAACCTTTTGAGAGATTCTTTCGTCTATTACAATTGTCTAGCTTATACCTGAGGGATGTTTTTTGTTCTTTGGCATATAATACTGCTGACCGAATGCAAATCACTCCCATTATCTAACCGAAACCCCTTGTTATTGCTGGCTTTACTACAATCGGGATTGTAAACGGGCGTTACATTATTCTTGTTGAGTTATGGAATCAGGAGTCTGGGTAGCAGTGATGAAGTTTATTAGCTCTTCTTTGCCATTTCAAATGGCGAGGGCTCCTCAAAATTCGAGGTTCCCTCAAATTTTAAGCGTATTAGCGGCAACGATTTTCCTCTCAACATGCACCGTTTTCCTCGGGTTTGAGGCAAATGCCCAACAGTCTGGCAATTACCCCGGGTATTACCCAAACCCTGGATATCCTAATAACGCTCCTCCAAGAGGATACGGGAATTACCCCGGTAATAATTATTCCTCCCCAAGAAATAATTATCAGAACAACTACAATACCCGGAGCTATCCGCCAAACCAAAATCGGCGGCCTCCTAACACATATAATGCACCACCTACTTCTCCGCCCTCCCAGAGAACTTCCAACCAACCCCGGAATTATAATTCAGTAGGCAGCAGAGAGGCAGCCCAGTATCAAGGGGATTATGTCTCTTACACCAATCAGGCAGAACGGTTTACCAAACAGGGAGAACTTTCCAAGGCCATTGGTATGTATCTGAAAGCCAAACCGCTGGCACCGGATAGCAGTATTTCATTTATCCACAACAACTTGGCAGTGTTGTATATGAAACGGGGCAACTATTATTTGGGGCAAGCTCGGGATAAAGAAAAAGCCCTGAGTGATTTTAGAAATGCCCACTATATGATCGTAGAAGGTTGGCCTGCCGGGCTAAAGCGCCGCCAGTTGCACGAAGATAACATTAAAATTGCCGAGGAAAACCTGAAGATTGCATACAGCAATTTAAAGATTGACCCTAAAGACAAAGTGTTACACGAGAAAATGGCCCAAGAACTTCGACTAAAAGGCTTATTTCAAGAAGCCTTAGTCGAGTACGCGCAGGTCGCTGAGATAGACCCCAAAGCTGACAAGGCATTGATGGCTATGGGAGATCTGTTTAATGTGTTGAATCTGCCGGATAAGTCCAACATTTATTACGGTAAAGCAGCAGATGCTTTGGGTGAAGGCGCCTCAGACGATCTACTGGTAAGGCTGGCCAGCGCACAAAATAAATCTGGACAGTTGGATAGCGCCATTGCCAATTTAAATCTGGCTTTAGACAAAAATCCGCAGAACGTTGCGGCATTGAATCAACTGGAGCAGATTTGGCGGAACGAATTAAAGTTTCGGCCCAACAGTGTCTTGGCCCATGCCAACTTGGGCAGTATTTTTCAGAAACGGAAACAATTTACCAAGGCAGAAAAAGCCTATGAAACGGCAGAATATTTTGCCAACCAAGATCCCAGCACCAGCATAGACACGAAAAAGCTGATCCGGCTAAATATGGGGACGCTGTATCAAGAAACCAAAAATTTTAGAATGGCCCGTAATGCCTATCAGTCTATCTTGCAAATTGATCCCAGCAGCAAACAGGCGCAGTATTATATAGCCAGCCTATACAAAGATATGGGACAAACAGATAAAGCCGCTACAGCCTACAACAACTTGTTGGCAGTGGATCCAGAGTACGCGCCGGCCCATGAGGCATTACTGGATATTATTCACGAGGACCCCAACCCTGCCAGTAAAAAACACAAGCTGCTGCAGTACGCCAATACCAACAGCAGCAATGCTCAAGTGCAGTCAAAGGTGGGAGAAGAGCTTCATAAACTCAAAGAGTATAACGACGCTGTTACCCACTATGAACGCGCCATTAAACTGAAGCCGGACATGGCTGCAGCCTATGCCAATATGGGCGCAGCCCTACAAGCGTTGGACCGGGATGATGAGGCTTTGGAAGCCTTTCATAAAGCCACGCAACTAGACCCCAACAACGATACTGTGCTGGCATTGAAGAAAGATGTGGAGCAAGCAAGTGGACTAAAAGCATACAACCGTGCTCTGGAAATGCAGCAGCAAGGCAATCATCAAGATGCATTGCCCTTATTTAAAAAAGCCATTAGCCAAGCTCCCAATAACCCGGAATTTCATGCCGGATACGGCATTAGCCTGCAAAACCTGAACCGGCTTCACGATGCGGTTACCCAATACCAAAAAGCCTTAAACAAAGATCCCAAGAATGCGGATTACCATTATTTTATGGCGACGGCATACCATCAAAACCAGCAGTACGATAAAGCAATGGAGTCTTACCGTAAGGTGAAAGCTTTGGGAAGTTCCAGCTATCAAGCCGAAACAGATCAAGCCTTGGAACAACTAAACCAGGTGGCAGCAGGTAAGATGCTGGCCCAAGCAGTAGAAGCTTATAACAAACGGTCTTATTCAAAAGCATTGACGTTAATTAACAGCACACTGAAAGAAGATTCTGCCAATGCTACAGCACATTACTATAAGGGCTTAATTTTGAGCGGCCAAAACAAAGAAAGTCAGGCCGTGCAAAGTTATGAAGCAGCGACCCGCCATGACCCTGAGTTTAAAGATGCCTACTATGCCTTGGGCGTTTCTTTGGACAAAATTAAAAACTCGGTGAAGGCTAAGGCAGCATTTGAGAAGTTTTTAAAGCTTTCTGTGGGAACAGAAGATGATTTTGTGAAATATGCCCAGCATCGGGTAAACACGATTGAATAAGAACGACACTTAGATGTTGGCCTTAAAACCGGTGAGACTGCGGATGGCTCTGGTCAAATCCCTGTCTCCAATGTAAAATTTGAGTATCTGAGGGAGTGTGTGTATCACACTTGTCTCCCTTTATGGCAGTATCGGCAAAGGAATTGAACGGCATGACCCAAGAAAACACTCCGATTGACGGTGGTACGGCTTCTGAAACTGAAGATAATTTGGCCAAGAAGAATTTGTTTTTCCCCTTCATTACGTTTGCCGTTTTTTATGCGGCGTTTTGGGCCACCATGGGGCCATTTATGGCGCCCAACGGCGGAGTACCTCAGGACTTTGTAACCGGGGTTGGCTTGTTAGGCCTGGGAGCCGTCATTTTGTTTGCCTTACCGCTGATTACCGGCTTTTACGCCTTGGGCGCGGCAGCTATTTGGAGTGGGTTACACCCCGATGCTGCCAATACGAGCCTGATTTGGATTTTAGCTTCAGTGGCCATGACCGTAAACGTGATCGCTTGGATTGTAACCCGTAAAGGCGTTGTGGAATCTGAGAAGCCTGCCACGGCAGATACCCCCGCCAAACCTAAAACAGCACCAAAACCAGCCGCTGTTGCGCCTGCTGCTGCAAAACCTGCTGGTGGCAGTGGTCCAAAGCCCGTGAAATTTGACAAGCAGATTGCCGCCGAAGGCATTACCCTAATGTTCGGAACGGAATCCGGTAACTGTGAAGAACTCGCCAAAATTGCCAGCGATGACCTGAAAGCCAACGGCTTTGATAAGGTACAGGTATTGGACGCTGGGGTGGTGGACATTACCCATATGAACGCTTTTGCCAACTTCCTGGTATTGACGAGTACCTGGGGTGATGGAGATCCGCCTAGCAATGCCGAAGAATTGGTCAACGCCATGAAAGCCGATGCACCGCCACTAAAACTGGACGGGACACAATTTAGCGTATTGTCCTTAGGCGACACCAGTTATGATCAGTTCTGTAAATGTGGGAAAGATTTTGATGAGGTCTTAGCCAAATACGGTGGCCACCGAGTCTTTGACCGGGTGGATTGCGACCTGGAATTTGAAGAACCTTTCCGCAAATGGCTGGAAGGCGTGAAAGGTGCGCTAAAAGCGGGCGGATTGAAAACTATTGCTCAGTTTGAAGAGAAAGAGCTGGCTGGAGCCTCAGCTTAATTAATTTCTCTCTAATTATCGAGCTCTTCTAGCCAGAAAGTTAGCTACTTTAGCATAGTCTTCTGCAGTTGTTTCGCCTCGTTTAAATGTTCTGTTCATTAATCCCTGGCATTGTTCGCCGGCAGTTTTTACGCCTAAGGAAATAATTGCACTTGGTTTTAGCCTTTCTCCCCAAGAAATATTGGGTCCTAAGGCGCTTTCTGTTTTCAGTTCTATAATGTCTTCGTACCATCTTTTTCCACCTTGGTTCACAGCTGTGTGAACAGCCTTCAATATCTGTTGGCCAGGGGTCAATGTATCTTGCCGACGAATAGAACTTACTGGCAAGCGTGTTGTTTTAACCCGATCGTGCCAAGGTGGCCGACGTCGTAATGGAGGTTCAACTAGCTTTATACGTCTTTGCTTTGCAGAGGGGCTAAAAGATAAAAGCCAATTACTTGTCGCTGTACCCATATTCACCATATCTATCAATTACATACGTACCTTATATAAACCTGTCCAGTTTAAAAGTTGCGCATTCGATCAAAAAATATTTAAAAAGCCGCTAACTTGAGTTAGTGGCTTTTTGGTAAGCAGTTATTTCCCTACTAAAAGAACACCGGGTGTTCTGTCAGGTCTTGGGCAACGCCAAAACGCTCAATCAGCTTGTCTAACGTAAATTGATTCCGGAATTTACACACCGACTGCTGGTTGGCAGTAAAAAAGCCTTGTTCGCGGAAGGCATTTTCTTTCGTCAACGTCCGCAGCCAGGTAATCCCCACCACTTGCTCTTCCAGATCAGGGTTGCCACAGTGTTCGCCCATGTGGGCCTGAATGGGTTGATCTAACAGGCGGACGTCATGGCCAAGTTCGTCTTTAACGTAGAACTCGGAAACCGGCTGAACATATTTTTCAACGATTCCCACCGCCACATAGCCGGTGTTGGGAAT
>JAHQWC010000048.1 GCA_019634025.1 Vampirovibrio sp. | reverse complement strand
AGCAACACAGCTTTTAGAGGCTCTTCATAAATCCCAGGCAGTTATTGAATTTAACCTAGACGGCACCATCATTACCGCTAACGATAACTTTTTGAAGACCCTTGGTTATCAGCTTCACGAAATCCAGGGTAACCACCACCAAATGTTTGTTGATGCTGCTTATGGCCAATCTTCTGAGTATGAAGGTTTTTGGCGGGATCTTCGCTCTGGCACATTCCAAAGCGGAGAATTCCGGCGGATTCACAAAAATGGGCACGACATCTGGATCCAGGCCTCTTACAATCCTGTTTATGACCACAACGGAACACTTCTAAAAGTCGTAAAGTTCGCCTCAGACATTACTCGACAAAAGAACGAAAGCGCCAATAGCAAGGGGCAACTAGAAGCCATTCATAAATCCCAGGCGGTTATTGAATTCAATCTGGACGGCACCATCATCACAGCCAACGAGAACTTTTTGAAGACTCTTGGCTATCAGCTACACGAGATCCAGGGCAAACATCACCGGATGTTCGTCGATGATCTTTATGGCAAATCTCAAGACTACGAAGCATTTTGGCGAGATCTTCGCTCCGGCACATACCAATCTGGAGAATTCCGGCGGGTTCACAAAGATGGACACGACATCTGGATCCAAGCCTCTTACAACCCAATTTATGATCCTAATGGAAAATTGATGAAGGTGGTGAAGTTCGCCTCCGATGTTACTGAGCAAAAGATGCAAAGCGCTAGCTTCAAAGGACAACTAGAAGCTATTAACAAGTCTCAAGCAGTTATTGAATTCAATCTGGACGGCACCATCATCACCGCTAACGATAATTTTCTGAAGACCCTCGGCTATCAGATCCACGAAATTCAGGGTAAACATCACCGGATGTTTGTCGATACTGCTTATGGCAGGTCTCAAGACTACGATAAGTTCTGGCGGGATCTTCGTGCAGGTGCATACCAGGCCGGGGATTTCCGGCGGATTCACAAAGATGGCCACGACATCTGGATCCAGGCTTCTTACAACCCCATTTATGACCCTAACGGGAACCTGATGAAGGTGGTAAAGTTCGCCTCCGATATTACTCAGGATAAGCAAACAGCCTTGGAAAACAGCGGTCGTATGGAGGTCATTACCCGTTCTAACCTTTCGATGGAGTGGGAGACGACTGGAAAATTGTTGGACGTAAACCCACTATTTTCCAGACTGCTTGAACAGAGTCTGGAAGGATTAAAGGTAGATACTCGGTTCTCTTTATCAAAACTCTTGGATTCCCAAGATTTTCAGGCCTTGCAAGCAGGTAAGTCGGTTCAACGGGATTTCTTCCTTGAAGTAAAAGAGGGCAAAACACTATCCGTTTCCGCAAACTTGCAACCGTTAAAAGACGATCGTGGAGCGATTACCCGAATTGTCATGTACGGCTCGGATAATACCGAACGGCAAAGCGCCATCAACCAAACCAGCCAACTCATGGGCAACGTCCTGAATCAAATCAGCGGCATTGCCGATAATATTAACGACATCTCCAGCCAAACCAGCTTGCTTTCTCTCAACGCCACCATTCAATCTGCCCGGGCCGGAGAAGCTGGCCGAGGGTTTGGCGTGGTAGCCCAAGAAGTTCGCCAACTAGCACAACGGGCAGAGTCTGCCACCAGTGAGATTCATGATCTCATCGGCGGCACCCGCGAAAAAATCAATGATCTGGAAAAACTTTACCGGTCATAACAGCCCACAGTTAAGTAATGGGCAAGCCTAAAAAACAGAAAGCCTATCAACTCTTAATAAAGAGTCGATAGGCAGCACAATATTCGAGCGGTTTTTACATTTGAAAAATTTTTCATACAGACTACAAAGAGTTAACAGATACGATAAATTTAATTAGAATAAGCTATCCCGTTTATAGTCGTTAATATCTTGCTTTAAACCGGTTTGGGCATCTGAGTCCGCATCAAACGTCTCACCTAAAATACCTTCAGGGCCAACACCATCAGATTTAACACCTTCTTCTCCGGTCACAATATTCATATTCATAAAGCCGCGACCGGTCAGTTCTATTTCTAAAGTATATTCGTCGGTTTTAATAATAATCTTGTCGTCACTCTGCTCCAGTTCCCACCCTTTTTCCTCGGAGAGTTGGATGAGATCAGACATCGTGGACTTCTGACTGTTAATTTTAACGTTCCCGTCGGCATCAATCTCAATTTGATCGTTACCCACAGTGATACCCAGTTTTGTGACTACCGTAGTGTCGTTTTTCCAAGGGCCAAATTCAGCATTCACGGTTAATCCATTGTCATCCAACAGATTATAGATTCCGCGGTCCTGTACGTCATACTTGCCGCCGTCACCGCCAATAATGTGCGGGTCGCCCCAAATACGGGCACGTTCATTCACGGCAACAACTTCAGGCTCTGGTGTAGGGACAGGGGTTGGTTCTGGCACCGGAATTGGCGTCCAGCCACCCGGTAAGGCGTCCAAGTCTTGCTGTGAGATATCATAAATGTTTCCGTCATGTCTGGCGGCCATCCACAAATCTTGGTATGAAATCTCATTATCAAGAAGCTCTCTAGAACCATTGGCAGCATGGGCCAGCTTATCAAAGTTTTGCTTGATGGTTTCCAACATCTTCAGTTTTTTCTGTTTATCTGCCCGGTCACTATAGGTGCTGCTATCAATATAATGATAGGGTGTTTCCAACTCAGATTTAATTTTCTGAATCTGCTGATCCAACTCTTGTCGACTCATCCCACCCGAGCGGTCTGTATCCGCTTCCAATGTGGTAAAAAGGGCTTCCATCGTTTGGATCGTCGAATCTTGAGGAGTTGGCTGGGGCCACGGCATTGGCTGCCATGGCGCTGGTTGCGGGCTAGGTAACGGTGGCCATGGCATTGGCTGTGGTCCACCTGTAGGTGGAAGCCATGGTTGTGGCGTTGGTGCGGGTTGCCACGGTTGAGGCTGCCAAGGTGTCGGCTGTGGTCCACCAGTTGGGGGGCTCCATGGCGTTGGCATTGGTTGTGGAAACTGAGGAAAGCCTGGTAATGCCTGCAAATCACTATCTGAAATACTAAAGGGATCTCCATCCTGGTGAGCCGCCTTCAGTAAATCTTCTGTAGAGATTTCCTGATCAAACCATCCACCTGCAGCACCGGACAATTTATCAAAATTCTGGCCAATGGTTTCCATGGTTTCCAGTTTTTGTCGAGTCTGTGCAGCTCTCTGGGGGTCGGTCATCATTTCCATAAAATATTGTGACCGCAGATTGTTGACATGGTTATCCAACTCTTGACGATTCATCCCACCCGAGCGATCTGTATCCGCATACATGGTTTCCTGCATCGCTGTGGGGGTATCAATTCTCGTCGCCCACTGTTGATGACATTGATGTTGTTGGGAATACTGCATGGCCATATCGTCTAGACCTCCCTCTCTCCATTTGGATCTTGATTTATACACACAAGCCGATAAAACCGGCGTCAGGCTGTGCAACACACACAAACCTGAATATAATTTGCTCTTTCTGGGTTGTTAAAGCTCTAATTTATTTGCTCTATTTTAAATAAAACATTTAATAAATCAGGATTGCCCTAGACATATACGCTATATTCACGTCTGAATACGAAAAATGAATTTATATTAAGAAAAAAGCCTGAAAAGCCCTATTTTTAAGCTTTCCTACCTCTACACAGCCCTTAAGGTAATAAAAAATGGTGGGCGGTACTGGATTCGAACCAGTGACCCCTACCGTGTGAAGGTAATGCTCTACCACTGAGCCAACCGCCCATCTCATATGCATCTGTCAGATGCCCCACGGTAGAGTGGATTCTACCGTAAAGCCCATAAATGATCCAGTCATGTGGATTACACCTACCTACAAATAAAAAATGGATCAAGTTCTTAACAACCGATCAATCGGTCTTAATAGACTGTTTTTATTTATATACACCAAGCAAAATGAAGTATAGAGAGATACAGAGTTTAGAGAAGCTTTAAAAGAGGAAACCTTACATTATTGCGTAAACTATTAGCCTTGAAGCAGTTCTTTCAGCAGCTCATTGAGCTTTTGCGGATTCGCGTTGCCTTGTGTGGCTTTCATGGCTTGCCCGACAAAGAAGCCAAACAACTTGTCCTTACCGCCTCGGTAGGCAGCTACATTATCTGGATTCTCATCTAGGATCTTCTGCAAAATCTCTTTTAAAGCTCCATCATCAGAAATCTGCGCCATGCCTTTGGCTTTGGCCAAAGTTTCTGGCGCCTCTCCAGATTCTAATAGATCCGGTAGTAACTTCTTGGCTTGAGCCGAACTCAAAGCGCCGTCATCAATCATCTTCACAAATTGGGCCAAATGTTCCGGCGTCAGCTTTGTGTCTTCCAACAATTTCTTGTTGGCGTTCAAATACCCGGCAATATCCCCCATCAACCAGTTAGACAAGCCTTTATAGTTGTCTACGGTTTCACTGGCCACCATAAAAAAGTCGCCTAATTCTTTAAACTCTACCAATACACCTGCATCATACTCAGGCAAACCAAAGGTTTGGGTCAGTTTCTCATATCTCTGGCTTGGCAATTCCGGCAGACTATCTTTTAATTCTTTGACCCAGGCAGCATCAATGGCCAGTGGTCGTAAATCCGGATCTGGAAAATATCGGTAATCATGAGCTTCTTCTTTGCTTCGCATTGAGATGGTCTTGCCGGTAGCTTCATTCCACAAACGACTTTCCTGAACGACCTTGTTGCCACCTTCAACCACGCCAATTTGACGCTCAATTTCAACATCAATGGCGCGCTTCATCGCTTTTAAGCTGTTCATATTCTTAATTTCAGCTTTGGTACCTAATTCCTCTTGGCCTCGGGGACGAATACTCACGTTGGCGTCACACCGCATCGACCCCTCTTCCAGGTTACCGTCACAAACGTCCAGGTATCGCACAATACTGCGGAGTTGAGACACATACTCTTGAGCCTCATCACTGCTCCGGATATCCGGCATACTCACAACTTCCAATAATGGCGTGCCAGCCCGGTTTAAATCCACCAAGCTGTAATCAGATCCTGCTAGCCCATCAGCCCCAGAGTGAACCAGTTTTCCAGCATCTTCCTCCAGGTGAGCTCGCTCAATCCTGACTTTTTTTCCGTTGCTAAGTTCCAAATACCCTTCCTGACACACCGGTCGGTCGTACTGGGAAATCTGGTACCCCTTGGGCAGGTCCGGATAAAAATACTGTTTTCGATCAAATTTGGAAAGTTCGGCAATAGGGCAATTTAAGGCGTGGCCTAATTTAACAGCATATTCCAGCGCTTTTTTATTCAGCACCGGTAACACCCCGGGCATTCCCAAACAAATGGGGCAGGTATTCTCGTTGGGCTCATCACCAAACCGAATAGAGCACCCACAAAACAATTTGGTATTGGTCTTTAGCTGCACATGCACTTCCAGTCCAATCACGGCTTCGTATTTGGTCATAAGCTCAGGAGAAACGGTGGCCATCATTTAAACGCCTCAATGCAGACAGTCATTAATACCCGGAAGCTAACACCAGCAACCAAGTGTTAATTAGTATGGATCAAAGACACCCCCCTGCCAACTCGCCCCAGCCCGGCCTGAGCCCCATCAGATGCTACAATAAAGGCCACATCCTAAATATTGCAACTATCAGGAATTCATTACCTTGGAACCCACAGCTCAGGAAAATCCGGAGACAACTCCCTCAAAGCAGTTAACTGCCACCATAGGTCTGATAGCCACCATCGTTGTGGTCTATATTCTTACAACCTTCCCAGAATTCACCCGTCCGGCAGATTGGGCATTGGAGTGGGGTCTCTTCCACCCCAAGGCCATCGACGCCGGCCAATGGTGGCGAATCGTTACCGCTAGCGTACTCCATGCCGACATCGCCCACTTGGCCATGAACGGCTTCGCCATCTACATATTCGGCAGCCTAATAGAACCTGCCTTAGGCACCCGGCAGATGCTTGTGTTATTCATCGTCTCCACCATCGGCACTTGGCTTTTGTCTTACCTGTTCCTCCCCAGCAGTAGTCTCGGCGCTTCCGGCATCGGTTATGGCCTTATGGGCGCCTGTTTTACCTTAATTTTAAGAGTTCAGTGGCTCACAGGTAACAAAGAGTTCCTCCAAAGCCTCCGAGGCTTCGGCTTATACGTATTAATATTCCTTGCCTGGAACTATATGGATCAAACCACCGTAAATCTTTGGGGCCACCTTGGCGGCTTTATAGCCGGTGTCCTATATGGCCTCACCGGCATCCAACTTGCCAAAGTAAAGGTCGAACCGTCAGACAGTTAAATACTATTCGCCATCATCCTCAGGTGTTTTGTCGTCCGCTTGTTTGCTATGAGATTTATGAGAATGCTTTTCACCTTTGTGATGCTTCTCCTGTTTTTCTTCAGCCGTCTCTTCAATTTGACAACTTGCCCATAAAGGTAACCCCGTTACCTCATCCACGCTCCGAGTCAACGGATCAGATCCGTCCATCCCAAACAGCGCAAACTCAAAGGCAAACACTGCCACACTCCCTGACATCAGGTGACCGCCAATACAATCAAAATTGGTATCCGACAGTGTCATATGTAGATGCCCCACCGGTTTTCCGTCTTTCAAGCTGACGTTACCTGTGCAACTCAACACCTCATATTCCCCTTCAAAATCCTTCGCAAAATACTCATGTTTTACCTGATCATAATAGGCCAGCGTTGCCTTACTTAAGGCCCCCAGGCCCTGCACCCAAGCAGTTTCAATCTTATGCTCTGCGCAATACGATTCAATCGCTGTATGTATATCCTGACCATGCTCTACTCGCCCCACCCAGACTTT
>JAHQWC010000047.1 GCA_019634025.1 Vampirovibrio sp. | reverse complement strand
CCGATGATGTCATTGCTCAAGCTTTAAGCAAAACACCCGTCCCACGCTAAATTTTATCACCGGCGCATTCCCATTTTCAGCGCGTTATAGGATAATAGAGCCTATAGCCCTCATGAATCGCCGGTCCAATTGTTAATGAAACAGCACCCCAATCCACTTTACGATTATCCCTGCACCGTTATCGAAAACAAACGCGTGGGTAAAGGGCTTAAGCTTATGCGCATACGCCAGGTAGACGGCATCATCCCCCAAGCCTTCAAGTGCAAACCCGGCCAATTTGTCATGGTGGATCTCCCCACCGAACAATTCTTCTTTCGTCGTCCGTTCAGTTTACTTTGGGTAGACGCCGATGGCGCCATGGATCTGTACTACAAAGTGGTGGGCAAAGGCACCACTATGATGGAAGCTATAAAACCCGGCAGCCCCATCAAAGTGCTGGGTCCCTTGGGCAGTTCTTTCACCAAGCCCCAAGATCCCGGCAATGCACTTTTTATTGGCGGCGGCATCGGTATCGCACCGCTGTACTTTCTAGGCAAAAAACTCCAAAAACAGGGTGTCGCCATGCCCCGTTGTTTTTACGGCGTCCGCTCTCAAAACGAAATTGGCTTACTCGGCGAACTCAAACAAGTCTTCGGTGAAAACCGCATCATGATCTCCACCGACGACGGCTCCCACGGAACCCATGGTAACGTCTGCCAAATCCTCTCTGCAGAAAAAGAAGCAGTCCAACAGGCCAAAGAGGCCTACATTTGCGGACCCACCCCTATGATGCAAGCTTCAGTCAACCTACTCAAAAGCCTCAACCCCAATATCCGCATCGAAGTTTCCCTAGAAGAACACATGCCCTGCGGCACCGGCGCCTGCACCGGCTGCGTAGTGGGCCGGCGCGATCAACCCCTCCCCTCCAAAGTTTGTCTAAACGGTCCCGTGTTTGAAGCCGGACAAATTCTGTGGCCCGATGAAGGCCTGTGTGTTTCCGACCTTAATCATAAGGAGCAAGTGTCATGCTCCCTGTAACCATCGCCGGCCAACACTTCCCCAGCCCTATCCTCAACGCTTCAGGTTGCTTTAACCCAGAAAACTTTAACCGCATGTTCCCCCTTAAAGGCACTTTGGGCGGTATCGTCACCAAAACCGTTACCGCCCAACATCAGGTCGGCAATGCTCAATATCGTACCGTGGAACTCCCCGGCATCGGCATGCTCAATAGCATTGGCATTCAAAACGCGGGCCTGGATCATTTTTTAGACCATGATATTGAACAGTTCCGCGAATATAAAATCCCCATCATCCTCAGCATCTCAGCCAACAGCAGTCAAAAATTTGCCCAGATGGCCGAAAAAGTGGTAACCCACCCCAACGGCAAATGGGTGGATGCCCTGGAATTAAATTTATCGTGCCCCAACATTGATGAAGGCGGCGTCCATTTCGGCGTCTCGCCTATCAGCGTTAAGCAAGCTGTGCAGGCAGTCTGCCAGATCTTCTCAAAACCGGTATTTGCCAAACTTACCCCCAACGTCACCAATATTACTGAAATTGGAGGTGCTGCCATCGAAGGCGGCGCCCATGCTCTGGTTGCCATCAACACGGTCCTTGGCCTGGACATTGATGTAAAGTTAAAGAAACCAGTGCTGGAAAGAGTCTCCGGCGGCTACAGTGGCCCCGGAATTCGGCCCATCGCCCTACAAGCCGTTTGGCAACTGCACAAACATTTTCCAGAAACCCCTATCATCGCTGTTGGCGGAATTTGCAACACCGAAGACGCCTTGGCATTCTTCATGGCCGGCGCCTCCATGATTCAAATCGGCACCATATGCTTTCGCAACCCACTGATCTTTCAGGAAATTCACCAACAACTGCTTCAATACCTGGACGCCCAGGATCTGGCAGATATCAGTGAACTGGTTGGGTGTGCCCACCAAAACGTGGATAACCCCCAGAAAATTTTCTGCTAAAATTGACCTTAGTTGACTGTGTTCACTGTCAAAAGGTCTAAAGGGACTTGCCATAATCATGATGCAGTATTTACGGGTTTCCACCTTTGTATTTCTAACAACTCTCCTCGCCATGACAGGTCTATTGTTTAGCGGTTGTGCCGGTGGCGATACAGCAGCTACTGACAATCAAGCAGAACCTCAGTTTCAGCTGGAAGTTCGGGAAGTTAAACACTACAGTAAAATCGGCAGTAAAACCGAACCCGGCGGCCAGTTCTTAGTTGTCACGACCGCCTTCCGCAACGAGACAGCACAGGATCAAGAAGTGGTACCCAAAGAGGTTACCCTCCGCTACATTGGCTCTGAGGAACCGGAAGAACAGTTTGAACAGGGGCTGGAAACCAACATGAAGTTTGAGTTTCGCAAAACCTTCGGTCAAGAGCCCTCTGAAATGCTATTAGACTTCATGCCGGTAGTGGTTCACCCACGGTTTACCATTCAACGTTACCTGTTGTTTGCTGTCCCCAGCGATATCAGTCTGGATGATTACGAAATTAAGTATGCCAAGTTCAATGTCACCACACCACTGGTTACTCGCCGGACTCTGGTAGAAGATCACCGGCACGATGCCGCCTAATCAGACCACAATTCCAACCGTTACAGAAAGCACTGACATGACAGCTGACATGCCTTGTCCTTCAGGTGAAGATGACAAACCTATCATGCAAAAGCATGCAAAAATCATCTCCACTTTGGGACCGGCATCGTCCAATGAAAAAGTACTCAAGGCACTCCTACAAGCCGGAGCTAATGTTATCCGGCTAAACTTTTCTCACGGATCTGAAGAGCAGCACCAACGCAACATTCAACGTATTCGGCGAATTTCAGCAGAGTTAAATCTTCCGGTTAGCATTCTGGTAGATTTACAAGGCCCTAAGCTACGAACCGGCCCCCTGGAAAACCACCTTCCTATCAATTTAGTACAGGGAGCTACCATCGAGCTCACCTCTAAGCAACAAACCGGCAATACCCAAACTATCACCACCCCAGCTGCCGATCTGGTAGCTGCTCTAGAACCAGGAAATCGGTTGTTGTTGGATGACGGAAAAATCCTGCTGGAAGTAACCCAAAAGATAGACGCAGGAACCCTTCGTTGCAATATTCTCCAAGGTGGCGAACTGAAAGAAAACAAGGGCATCAATGTCCCAGATGTGTCTATGGCCATGAAAGCCTTGACCGAAAAAGATAAACAAGATGCCGTGTTTGCCATAAACCAAAGCGTTGATTATTTGGCATTGTCGTTTGTCCGTCAGGCCGAAGATGTGGAAGAGCTCAAAAAATTTATTTCAGATCAAGACCTCATTGCTCCACCCATTGTAGCTAAAATTGAAAAGCCTCAGGCGGTTCAAGATATCGATCGGATTTTAGACGTTGCTGACGCCATGATGGTGGCCAGAGGAGATCTCGCAGTAGAACTCTCTCACGAGCGTGTCCCTGCCGTTCAAAAACTTCTGGTTGAAAAAGCCAATCTCGCAGGAAAGCCCGTCATCGTAGCTACCCAAATGTTGGAATCTATGATGGAAAGCTTTACCCCGCTACGAGCTGAGGTAAGTGACGTGGCCAACGCCGTGTTTGACGGTGCCGATGCCCTAATGCTTTCCGGCGAAACGGCTGTAGGATCCTTTCCCGTAGAAACGGTACAAACCATGGCCAAAATCATTTCCGAAGCCGAAAAAAGCGACGGCATGTTTTTATCTGCCACTCGGCAAACAGCAGATATTTCTTCTTCTAACGCGTCTCAAGCCATTGCCCAAGCAGCAGCAGATTTAGCACGAGACCCAGCCATTCAAGCCATCGTGGTCCTCTCCACCTCTGGCACCATGGCCCGACGTATCTCCAAACAAAAACCCCCAGTCCCCATCATCACCATTACACCAGAAGAAGCCACTTACAACCGGATGAGCCTGCTTTGGGGTGTACTGCCTCTGGTAATTCCCTACGGCGCCAGTACCGAGGAAACCCTGGAGCAAGCCGGTCATGCGACGGTAGAAAAGAAACTGCTGCACCCCGGCGACACAGTTGTCTTCTGCGCCGGTAAAACTCCGCTTCTCGGCGCCAGTAACATGCTCAAAGTTTATCAAATCACCGCAGAGTGATCACTCTACGGCAGCTTTCACCTCAACATCAATCACCTGAACACCAGGATCTGCCGCTATTTTTTCTAAATAGGCCTTCTCCATCAACTCCACGTTCAACTGGTTGGCTTTAAACACGGCATCAAACGCATCGCCTAATACGGGAATACTCCCCACCAGAGCATCCACCAAAATATTCACCAGCATCCGGCCCAACACCTTCCGGGGCAGGTTTAATTCAATGCCCACCCACAAGATATAAAAAGACAGCACCACCATCGCCGCATCCCCACCACCGGGGATCAGTCCTAAAATGGGGTCCAGCCCAATTTTTGCATTCACCACCGGCACCGTCACCGCCGCATCTAACAACGAGGCCAGTTTTTTGGCTCGTTGTAAGTTTTGGGGTAAGTGTTGCTGCGGTTGACTCATGATAAAGATACACTCTCCACATTGTTTCGCCCGGCAAAACCAAGGTATGCAAATAGAATAATGGCGGACACCACACTAATCAGCACCCGCCCTTCAGCAGGAACCTCCTTATTTAAGGATACCAGACCTTCAATCAACCCGGCCACTACCAACAGCGGCACACACCCTGCTATCAACCGCAAAGATTCTGTGGCCCGGCGGCGCACAGCCATCCACCGGAGCAAATCTCCCGGAAACAGCAACGCCCAACCCACCATCATTCCGGCGCCTCCAGCAATAAAGATGGTGGTCAGTTCAATCACACCATGGGGGGCCACAAACAGCAACAATTGATGCCCCACACCGTACTGAAAACACACCGTTAACGGACCGCCCAGGGCAAACATGCCGTTAAAGAACATCACAAACAACGTCCCCAACCCAAACACCATGCCATATACATAGGCTTTAAACGCCACATTAATATTATTGGTCATCAAAAATCCAGACTCTGCTGCCGAGGCCTGGATATTGTCCACCCATAATTTACCGGACCGGATAATAGTCATCATCTCATCTCTCACAAAATAGCCATGGGTGTTGGGGTCCAATACCAAGGTCACCGCCGCCATCACAGCACCCATCAGAAAAGTTGCAAACGCAGCTGAAATAAACCCGCTATTCTTGCGAAAGCTCTGCGGAAACTCTGCGGCAAAAAACCGCCACACATCCTGCCACCGGGTGGCTGGCGCTTCAAACACCCGGCCATGCAAGCGATGCGCTAGGTTATTTAAATACGGCACCAAATGCTGACACTCCGGGGTAGATTTGGCCCGGGCCAAATCTCGGATCACCGCCCGGTATGTTAAGGCCATTTCCCGAATATCCACCGGCGCCAGCTGTCGAATAGACTCTTGGGAATCTTTCAGCAAGCTCTCCAACTTTGCCCACTCTGGTTCCCGTTCCAGCACCCACCGCTTATAATTCATACAGTTCCCTTTCAATATTTACTCCCCTCTCTCGCGTGGGAGAGGGAGCAGCCGTAGCTGAGTTGACGAAGCGTACGGATGCGAGTGAGGGGGTACAAACTTGGATTATCGTCACAACCTCACCAGCATACCACCTCCCGCTCCCATAAAAGAGAATCCTCTGCCAAATGGACATCAGATCCATCCACCGCATCCAAACCGTCGAAAACATGCCTTTGGAAATCGAACTCGCCGGCATCGGCCCACGGGTCATCGCCTTCATCATCGATTTCACCCTCATGTGCCTCTTTCTGGCGCTCGTCGGCTTCCTGGGCGCCCCGGCCCTCAAGCTCATCAGTAACTCCACCAACGAGGTCATGCAGTACGTCGGCCTGGCCTCCTTCCTCATCTTCTTCGGCTACCCCTTTCTCACCGAATGGCTGTGGAACGGCCGCACCTTGGGCAAATTCATCGCCAAAATCCGGGTGGTGCGCAACAACGGTCAACCTCTGGGCTTTTGGGAAGCCTTTGGCCGCAACCTGTTTCGGGTGCTGGATGTGTATCTGGCAGGCATCGGCCTGCTGCCCATGATGCTCTCCAAACAAGAAAAACGCTTTGGCGATTATGTCGCCGGCACCCTGGTCACCAGCGTTCAAAAAATTCAAAAGCCCACTGTAAAAAACTTGTCTTTGGACGAATTGCCTGAAGCTGAACCATCCGAACCCCTCTCCACCACCGGCCTCACCCGGCAAATGACCCTGGAAGAATATGAACTCCTCCAGGCCTTTTTAAGCCGCCGCCGGGGCTTCTTCAAAGAAAACGCCGAAAGCCTCCACAACGACTTGAGAACCTATTTCCAACAACGCCTCCACGTCAGCGAAGAAGACAGCCAGGATCTTTTATTTTTGGAAAAACTCTGCAAACAATACCAAGCAGAAACTAGACAACATAACCAATAACATTCCGTCGTCCTGAACGCAGCAGAGCGACCGGGATCACATAAATCATTAATCTTCTACCCCTTTAACCCTCACAACTGCAGCAAAAGTATGCGCAGCATCTAACATATCTCGCTTATTAATCCTTTTATAGGGATCATCTTCATCAGTCACATCAAATTGAGCAACAATTGGAAGATCGTGAATCACCCTCGCAAATTGCTCTTCTGTAAGCCCTCTCAACAAATCTATTTTGTCTTGACCAAAACCAGCAGTATAAGCTGCAAAATCAGCAGCCAATCCACCATCCCGAGCAAAATTAATTTCACTTTCACCAAAATGTGTTTCATTCTGCTTAACCTCAACCTGTTTTGGATCGGTTAAACCAAGGGTGAAATCAATCCCCTCTTGCATTAACTGGTCCGCACTCGGTTTAGAGTCGTCCTCAGAAAGATTTTTTGAGCTGGGACCATGTTTAAGACCAATTAGCCTCAACTGTTCAGGAATTAGCTCGTTTCCATCAAGCATGTAATCTGCTGCAATCACTTTCAAATCATGAAGCGTAATTCCCTGTTCCGGAACATTCTCACCAGCCAAGTCACCTTTTTCGTCAAACACCCCTGGAGCAGACGCTAAAAAAACGCCCAGTTTCACGTCATCATTAACGTCACTAAAAATATCCTTTAAAGAGGGGCTATTTTCATCAATAAAACCTTCTTCTCTTGCCTCTCTCATCATGGCGGCATATTGGGAAGGCTTATCAAACACCTCACGAATACCAGCCACCTGTTCCAGGCTTTTTGGATCAATATTACCGGGTTTTATCTGTAACATTGGTATTTAATCCTAATCCCATTAATCAGTGATGCCCGCAGTCTCCATAAATGCTTTGGCTTCAATGATCATTTTTTGATAATTTTCAATTTTAGCTGGAAAAACTGTTTCACTGTAATCACTGGTCATGTCAGAGAGTTTTTCAGGATCTACAAGACCAAATCTCGCCATTTCAGGTGCATACTCATCGTCAGTCATCGCTAATTCAGTTGCTAGATCTCTTTTTTGTACAAGCCTCAAAAAATCACGGATATTTTCTGAAGTAATATCCACATTAAGGTCAATTTCCTTAAGTGCGCCTAACAAAGGCAATAGATCGTTATCCGTTAAATCCTGCACTGTTTCTGCTATGCCTCCACCTCGATCAAGCATGCTAACAGTGTCATCACCGTTGTGTCCCAACTCTTGACCACCAACTGAACTGACCATCCAATTTGTTGGAACGAATGTATGCAGGAAGAGGTTTTCTCTTGCTTCAATTTCCTGTGGCTCTTGACTACTAAATGGGCTTCCTTCTGCAGCACTCATCATTCTTTGTTCAAGTTCATCTTGAGGTGAAATAACCTCTATTGGTGCTCCTTCCTGATGAGAGCTGAGTAGGTTATTACCGCTTTGAGAAGGAAGAGCCATCAAATCCAATGGGGTT
>JAHQWC010000046.1 GCA_019634025.1 Vampirovibrio sp. | reverse complement strand
CCTTCGTGATTATGCAGCAACACCTTCCGCATCCTGGCCAGCACCCGGTAAGCCTCTGGGTGAATCTGTTTGTTGCCATAGGTGTCGATGCTTGTTACCGGATTGATTACTGAAGAAGTAGCAAGTTCCTGTGTAGGGTTGGTGCTTATCTTTTGAATAGTCGAGGGCTGTTGAGCATTGGATGAGAATATTAGATGCTGATGCTGGTTATTCTGTTTTATGGTCCCGTTTAACTGCCAAGATAGAGCCTGAGTAGGCCGGAGCATTGGGTGGCTTGAAGATAGCATCGTAATTTTCACCGATGAATCGCTTACTGGTTGGCAAATGCGTTGAGGTGGTACGGGTTATAAACACCATTCTTTATACCATCTTCAGCCTAAAATTCAAATAAATATTAAAATATATATTTATCCTGTAACATGGTTGCTGGCCTATATCTAACCCTCATTACTGTATAGGATACAGCTCTCATATGTTCAAGTATGTGACCATCAGCCTCCGAATATCGTCGGTAAAGCTGGTCTATATGTTTCTCCCCCGGTGAGTCCGTGCTACGATACGGGTCTTATGAACGCCCGACACGCAGCCCGAGAACTTGCTCTCCTCACCCTGTTTCAATCTGAGAAACAGGGACGGAAAAGTGATCAAAAAGACGGGCAAACTGACGACAAGAGTGAAAAAGGCGCAATCCCCCAAAAGCCGTTTGAAGAGTTGGAGGCTCCCCAAAGAGTCATCCACGAAATGGTCTTGGCATCTGTTCGGGCATTATCGGATCAAGCCTCAGAGCAGGTCCAAGACGCCGCCAAGTCTTTATCTGCCGTTAGCCAGTATTTGGTGGACCTGGAATACCGGCATGCGGATAACCAAGAGCTTTCGATGCACGAGCCGGTAAAGCCGGTGGCTTTACCCAATAGCCGCGAGCTGTTGGAAAAAATTGAGGACTGCCTTCAGGCCGCTGAATATTTAGCGGAGGCTCAGCGGATCCCGGAGCTGATGGCTTTGGCAAAGCAACCTAAAGTCCAAACCTTTGCCGTTAAGCTGGTACAGCGGGCCCACGGCAACCAAGCGCATTTGGATGAAACATTATCCCGGTTTTGCCAGGACTGGCATATTGATCGTCTGAACAAAATGGACCGGACCCTGCTGCGGTTGGCGCTGACTGAGATCCTGTACTTTCCAGATATCGCCACTGGCGTCACCATTAATGAAACCGTGGAACTAGCCAAACAGTTCTCGATGCCAGAAGGCCACCGGTTTATTAACGGTGTGTTGGGTAAGATCGCTGAAGCGCTTGAAGAAGGCACCTTGACTCCAGTCGAAGACGCCTCAGCCTCTACAGAAGCTGTGGACACACAGATGGACACATTGGTTGAATCCGTTTTGGATACAGGAACTGCAGGGTAGCCACCATGTTCAACTGGTTTGGCAAGGATAAGAAACCGGAAGCCCCTGCAGAAGCTTCTGCCAGCGTTTCTGTAAAAGAGCCTCCGGAGAAACCCGCTGATGGTTTATCCAAGATCCGCTCTGCCATGTCGCTCACCGGCAAGTCATTGGTGGGCAAGATTAAAGGACTGGTTAGCGGCAACAGCATTGATGACGATGTCATTGACGAGATTGAAGAAACCCTGATCCGTGCCGACGTTGGTTTAGATACGGCAGTCACCATTGCAGACAAGCTGAGAGCTGAAAAGCACCGGTTTGATAGTACTGAAAAGCTCATTGGTTTTCTGAAAGACGAGTTTGCCCAAATCTTAAACCCCTACCAGGCGTCTAATAACCTCCAGCTTGACCCCAATAGGCTCAATGTCTACCTGATGGTCGGGGTAAACGGATCGGGTAAGACCACCAGCATCGGGAAACTGGCCCATCGGTTTGTCCAGCAAGGTCACTCCGTCGTCATTGGCGCTGGGGATACCTTTCGGGCGGCGGCTGAGGATCAGCTGGCCATCTGGGCAGAGCGGGCTGGCGCCACCCTGGTCCGCAAAGACGGGGCAGATCCAGCGGCCGTAATTTTTGAAGCCCTGCAAGTGGCCAATGAGACCAGCGCCAAGGTCGTTCTACTGGATACAGCAGGCCGATTGCAAAATAAATTTAACCTGATGGAAGAGCTGACAAAAATTCGCGGCGTCATTGATAAAGAGCGTCCGGCAGACAGTATCCTGGAAACCCTGTTGGTTTTGGATGCCACCACCGGCCAAAACGCCCTGAAACAGGCCGAGGTGTTTCAGCAGTCTGGCAACCTCACCGGCGTCATCCTCACCAAGCTAGACGGCTCCGCCAAAGGCGGCGTGGTACTGACCATTGCCCAAGAGCACAAGTTACCGGTAAAGCTCGTGGGTGTTGGTGAAGGGATTGAGGATTTAAAAGATTTTGAGACTCAAGGCTTTTTAGACGGATTGTTTGGGGAATCCTAGAGGGTCTATCCAAAAACAGAAAAGGCCATATGGTTTTCTCCATCTAAACAACCTTGTCATGACAGCTTTTCAGATGGAGTGCTTAAACTTTCTTAATATTCTAGCATCAAAATCATAATAATTGTTTTTATGCAGATACGAAGAGAACGAAGAGCCTCTTCGCCCCTCAAAACAAGATTTTACTCATTTCTTTCTTTTTTCTCTACTCAAATTTCTCTACTCAAACAAAAACCCCCTTCACGAAGAGCGAAGGGGGCTTATTTTTTGTAAGGGGTATGTATCAGGAGTGCCTCAACGGCTTCCGTTAAAGCCGGGGAGTCTGGTAGACGCCGCTTCATCCGGCAGTTGATCCGTTTTCACGGCCAAGGCCATCATTCGGCCATCCCGCAAGATTTGAAAGTGCAGGGTGCTGTTCAACGGCTTTTCCCGCACCAGCTCCTGAACTTCCTTGGCATCCGAGATCACCTTGCCTTCAATCCGCTGAACAATATCGCCCTGGCGGAACCCTGCCAAAGAAGACGGGCTGTTGGGAATGACCTGGGCCACAATCACGCCTTTCAGGTTTTCTGCCAACCCAAGGCTCTTGGCCAGCTTGGGGGTCATCTCCGTCATGGCGATACCAATCCAGGGCCGGGTAATGCTGCCATCGGTAATCAGGGTGTCACTCACCTCTTTGGCCACCGCCACCGGGATAGCAAAGCCGATGTTTTGGCCATGGCCTGCAATGGCAGTGTTAATACCCACCACTTCGCCTTTTAAATTGACCAAGGGGCCACCGGAGTTACCGGGATTAATAGCGGCATCCGTTTGGATAAAGTTGACGTTGGTGTTGAGATCCGGCACATAGCGGGAAATTGCACTGATGATGCCTAAGGTCACGGTATGATCAAACCCTAATGGGCTACCGACGGCAATGACCCATTCTCCAGGGCGCAGGTTGTCGCTTTTGCCCAACACGGCGGGGTGCAGGTCCGGGGCCTCAATTTTTAAAACGGCAATATCACTGTATTGATCCCGCCCCACGATTTTGGCATCCAGCTTACGGGCATCTTGTAAGGTCACGGTAATCTTATCTGCCGACATCACCACGTGGTTGTTGGTCAGGATATAGCCGTTTTTGTCGATGATCACGCCCGATCCGTTACCTCGAAGGACCTGCTTCCGTTGCCGTGGCGCCCGGCTAAAGCCTTGTCCCGCTTCTGGGTCTGGCAGGCCAAAAAAACGGCGCATCATCTCATCTTGCATTCCCAAAAATGGTACTTGCTGCACCGTACGGCTGCGTTCCACGTCAATATTGACCACCGACGGGGCCACCTGTTCGGCCACATCAGCCACCAGGTTAGGGTTGCTGCCAAACATAGCCTTAAACGGGGAACCGCCTTGTTCTTCGTTTCGGGCTGCCAGCATCATCTGTCGATCGTCATCGTAGGGTTTGGTAACTCCGGCTTCTTGCTTCCAGTTGGAAATAAAATTTTGGGCGCTGGGGTTTGCAACAGAAAGGTAAACTAAGGTGCCAAAAGACAGGAGCAACGCTGTAATGGATATAATCAACGTCGTACTGCGGCCTTTTGCCTTGCCACGTTTGTTCATTGTTTAATACTCCTTACTCAAAAGTAATCATTCGATCCCTTACTTTTCTCATCAGGTGCCAAATAAAGCGCTCACGTTCTATAGGATATCTTATGTAGAGCTTATTCAACAGGATATTTAGATTTTTTTAAATTTCTAACTGTAATCCGCTAACAAGCATAATCAAGGTTTCCTGTTACATCGCCAGACGAAAAGAAGATAAGAGAGTTCCCGGTTGCTTGTTCAAGTGGCAATTTTGGCATATTGTTTGAAAACATCCTACTGGAGAGCAAAATGCCGATGATGCAAGAAACGGTTCTGCAAAATTTAAAGGCCCAAGGACTCTTGGTCGAAGGGCGGCCTGCCCATGTGGTGTTGGGATACTCAGGTGGTGTAGATTCTGCGGTGTTGCTTCATGTTCTGGCTCAGCTCCGTCAGCATCACCCTCTCACCGTGACCGCCGCTTACTATAATCACGGTTGGCGGGATAACCCGCCAGAGGAACTGGCTATCCTGCATAAAACCTGTCTGGAGCTAAAAATACAGTTGGTGCTTATTCCCACAGTATTGTCAGCGCCGAAAACCGAGCACGGAGCAAGGCAAGTTCGCTATCGGTTGTTAACCGAATTGGCGCATGAAATCGGCGCTCATGCCTTACTTACGGCGCATCATGCCGATGATCAGGTGGAGACCATTCTATTTCGGATGTTCCGAGGCACTGGGACCGATGGTTTGGTAGGCATCAAACGCAAGCTGGTGCTTAATGAGTCCGAGGGTAAGCCGGTATCTATCTTAAGGCCTATGCTGGATATTTCTCGCAGTGACATAGCCACCTATGCTAAGCATCATAATCTGTTGGTGTTTAAAGATCCTGCCAACCGAGATGCCCGGTTCCTGCGGAACGTGATTCGAGAAGAAATTTTGCCTCAGATCGATCGCCGGTTCCCCAATGCCCGGACGTCGATGTTGAAGCTGTCGGAACTGGTTTCCAGCGATTTGGATCTGTTGAATGATCGTCTGGAAAATATCTGGCAACGTCTGTTTGACACGGATGGCGGGCTAGATGTACTGGGCTTTGGTCAGCTGCCCCGTTCCTACCAGCGTCGGGTGATGAAACACTGGTTGCAGTCGTTGCAGTTAGACCCGTCGTTCCAAACTGTAGAAGATACCGTCGATTTTTTAACCGGTGGCAACCGAAAACACCCGGATACGGCACTGCTTTCTTTGCCGCAGAATCCCAAGCAAACGGATAAGAATCGATTTATT
The DNA here is from genome assembly GCA_019634025.1 of Vampirovibrio sp. Lineage (GTDB taxonomy): Bacteria > Cyanobacteriota > Vampirovibrionia > Vampirovibrionales > Vampirovibrionaceae > JAHQWC01. The sequence goes on along the minus strand of JAHQWC010000046.1, from coordinate 20,508 downwards.
TCCCTCTACAAAAACAGGGCCAAGGTGATTGAGGTGAAGCCGGATGTATTGGCGGGTAAAACAGAACCACCTGCACCGATGTTAATGGACTGGGAAGGTACAACCGTTCTGCCGGATCTGAATGTGAAGATCAAATGTGTGAAGTTAACACCGGAACAACTGAAAAAAATTAAGATGACCAAGCCTGATAGCCACGAAGTCTATGTGGATTTATCAATGTTTAATGGTTTACCGCTTCATTTGCGTACCCGGCAATCCGGGGATCGGATGATTCCTTTGGGGATGAACACCCCGGTACGACTGAAAAACGTATTGATGAACAAAGGTGTTTCCCGGTTTGAACGGGATCAGTTGCCACTGTTGGCTAATGGGCAAAATGTTTTGTGGGTTCCTGGTCTGGGTCTTAGTGAGGACGTCCGAATCTTGGACAAGCCTACCCACCGGCTGGTTCTGAAGGCAGCAGATGACGATTCGGATACCATTGCTGATACCGAAGATGCTCCGAAGGTTGTTGTGCCGGCATTGGTGGGAACTGATGAGTTGGAAACGGATTTGGAAAATACTGACGATAAAAACGGTGATGAAGATGGCGTTGATATCAGTGCATCTTACGATGAACCAGATTCTGACGATGTTGAAGGTTCTGAGTCACATGAAGATTCAACGGAGTTGTTTTAATGACGGCAAAAGATATACAACAAAACGCTGTCAGCTTCCCGTCAGATGTTGGAATGTGCGGTCGCTTAGAGGTATTGTACTCTGAAGATCAGATTCAAGCCCGGATCCGGGAGATGGCTCAAGAAATTAATCAAACCTATCGGGATGTTGATAAAGTGGTGGTCGTTGGTATCCTAAAAGGTGCTTTCCTGTTTATGGCAGATCTCATCCGGCATCTGGAGGTTCCGTGTCAAATTGAATTTATTCGCCTGTCCAGCTATGGCAACAAAACCAAAAGCTCCGGATCGGTTCGCCCGGTAGACTTAACCCTGCCGAATCTGGCAGATCAGCATGTGTTGCTGGTAGAAGATATTGTTGATACTGGCCTGACCATGAGTTTTCTGCTGGAATATCTGGCCGGATTACATCAAACCAAATCCACTCGAGTGGCGGTGCTGCTGGATAAACCGGTGGCCCGAAGTCCTGAGATTGAGCCAGTCCCCATTGACTTTACCGGCTTTACCGTGGGTAACCAATTTTTAGTGGGCTATGGCCTGGATTTGGCTGGCTACTTACGAAACCTGCCATACATTGGCGTGTTCCATCAAGATCAATAAGTTATTAATGCCCATGTTAAAGCCCTTCACCGCGGCCATGATTGTTCCTACTGGCATCGGCGCCTCAGTAGGTGGATTTGGTGGTGATGCAACTCAGGCAATGAATTTGCTGGCCAGTGTGTCTGATGTGCTGATTACCCACCCCAATGTGGCCAATGCAGCTGCGTTTCAGCAGTTGCCGGAGAACGCCTTGTACGTTGAGGGGTATGGGTTGGATCAGTTTTTTAAACAACACTGGGCGCTCTGCCCTTCAAGGAAAAACCGGATTGCAGTTGTCTTTGATCAGGCCATCGATCCTCGGATGTTGACACTGCACCTGAATACGGTGAATGCTGTCAAAACTGTTTATGGCGTTGATATTATTGGACATATTCTGACTGAAGCGCCATTGGCCTTGTCTTGTACTTTTGATGATTCTGGCTGTTCTTCTGGTCGTTTGGAGAACCCGAAAATTCTATTAACCGCTTGCCATCAGGCGTTAGATCAAGGCGCAGACGCTATTGCCGTTTGTGCTGTCATGCCTGAACTTACCGGTGAAACGGCGTATAAAAACGGCCAAGCTGTGGATCCGGTAGGCGGTATTGAGGCGATTCTCTCTCACCTAGTGGTTTCTACGTATCAGATTCCTTGCGCCCATGCACCGGTGTTTGCCTGGGAAGATGCCCAGCCGGAGTATGAAAAGGTTTTGGAGCCCAAGGTGGCGGCAGAGTTTATTACGCCTACCTTCTTGCCTTGTGTTCTGACTGGCCTGGCCCAGGCGCCAAGGTTTGCAACAGTTGAGGAAAAGCAGCCTCACAGTATCACAGTTTCTGACCTGGACGTGCTGGTTACCCCAATTGATGCTTTAGGAGGTGTGCCGGTACTCTCTGCCTTTGAACAAAATATCCCTGTTATCGCGGTGTCAGAAAATACCAGCGTTTTGGATGTCACGCTGGAGGCTTTGGGATTGAACTCTTTCGACACGATTCAAATCGCTAGCAGTTACTATGAAGCGGCAGGCATGGTTCAAGCCATGAGGCAGGGGTTGAATCTAAATCTGCCTAGTGCGTCAGATGTAGGGTTGAAAAACCTGTTAGATATTAATCCAATTGAAACAGTTCGCTAATCCGGTCTTCAATTTCTTCTTCGGTCAGTTCCGGATTCAGCATATTTAAATCCTTGGCCCGGCTATAAGTTTTGGCGGCATCGGTACGCTCACCAATAAGTTCCAGGCATCGGCCCACATTAAAGCATGCCAATGTATAGTCCGACTTGAGGGCAATGGCTTTCTCAAACAGGGTTAAGGCCTCTTCTACATCACCCCATTCATCCAGGTATATTACTCCCAAATTGTTATAGGCAATGTGACTGGTGGGATCCAGTTGAATGGCCTCTTGATAGGCTTGTGTAGCATCTTCGTTTCGGCCCATTTGCCACAGCAAATACCCCATATAGTTATAACATTCGGCGTTGCCCGACTCTTTTTGCAGAATCTGTTCGTAAATCTGCAAAGACTGTTCCAGGTTTCCCAGATGGAAGTATAGGTCGGCCAGGGTCACCCAGCTGTCCAGGTTTTCCGGATCCAGCTGACAGGCGGTTCTGAATAAATCGGTAGCCATGGGGTAATCCTGGCGGATTTGGTAATACAGTGTCCCCAAAGTTTGAGCCACGGTAGACGTCCATAATGGATCGTGACTGAAGGCGATGGCTTGATGGTATTCTTCAATGGCGCCGTCATAGTCTTCCAATTTACACATGATGTACGCCAGATTGCTGTGTACATAGGGGTTTTCCGGAGATAGTCGGAGGCATTCTTTGTAATAATACAAGGCTCGAATGTAATTCTTTTCTTCAGAATGTAATTGCCCCAGCCGGTATAAGGTATCCGCATCGTGTGGATCGTACTCCACCAGTTTTTCCAAGCATCGGGTAGCGTTGGGTTTATCCTGGCAAGCAATGTATGCGCCATATAACTTGCGGTATAGAGAGGGGTTTATCGTATCCAACTCAACGGCCCGAGTATAGTAATAAACAGCAGCGTCGGGATTTTTACCCTGGGTTTCCTGATCCCCTAGGACATGAAAGAAAACCGGCTCGTCTGGCATCCGGGTGCAGGCTAATTGAATCAGCTTTTTATTCAGCCGATTTAGCCTTAAAAACTTTAGTCCATGGCCTGCAAACAGCACGCCGTATATGGACACATCCAGGGTTAAAGCATGTTGAATAAGCCGGGATGTTTTTTGATCCATGGGCAGCAGCATTAGCCCCAGTCCAAACTGGAGTAACCCGCGTCCTGTGTCCCAAGCCCTTGCAATAGCAGGCTTCTGCTCATTGTTTGCAGACTGGTGAATTAGAGTACTGCCAAGCGCGATTCGAGCCTTGGATGACTGAAAAGGTGCCTTCAGTATGGCGGTTTCAAAATAGATCATGGCCTGATCCAGTTGACCGGCTTTGCGGAGGAAATAGCCCATCAGTAAGTGTCCATCCGGGCTAGCTGGGTTGATGTGGATGGCAGTCTGGCAGTATTGTAGAGCAGCCTCAATATTAATTTCGCCTTTGTCCCACAAAGCAGAGGCGAGCCGGACGTAGCCTTCGGCTAAATTCGGATCCAACTCCAACGCCTGGCGAAAGTGGCTAATAGCTGAATCCAGATCCTTGCTTTTGGATCGGCTTAGAAAATTGTTGTAGAGGTTGTTCCCCTGGCTCAAATGCTCAAGAGCATTTTTGCGAGCTGCTGCTGTCCCTGGAGACTCGTTGAGAGCCACAGGTAGTAACCTTTTTTGAGACGGTTCGGATTCCGGTGTGTTCGACGATCCGAATGGAGACGGGTTGGGAAATGGGTTGGCTTGACTCATGTGCCCCTCGGCTTTCTCTTTCTACGGCCTGCTCCTAATCAGAGAAGTAAACCGATCAACAAGATGGGTTTGATGGATTGTATTTATTCAGGGCAAGAATCCGTTTGCCGCCGCGCTATCCGTAGTCATTACTAAATAGAGATAGGTCTATTTGACTGGTTAAACATTGTATCGGCAACGAGTTACAAAACTTTATAAAAAAGTCTAAAAAAGATTCTCAATATAAGCGTAATGAACCATAAGAGCCATGCAACAAGCGTCATGCCCGACTAACCAACTGGCTAGTTGGGTCCTGCCTCTTGGCGAATAATCTCTTGAGATAGCTCCCCCAAGGCTGAGAAACTCGATATACTGGGTACTGAATAGAAGAGTCAACAATAGATTTGAATCCTCACTAATATGAATCACTTGGACTACGGCTTAATCGGCAATGGTCAAACTGCTGCGCTTGTTTCATCGCGTGGCAGTATTGAGTGGTGCTGCATGCCGTCTTTTGATAGTCCGTCGGTGTTTGCCCGGCTGTTGGATGAAAAAACGGGGGGCTGTTTTGAGATCGTACCCTCTGGTAACTATCTCATCGAGCAATGTTATCTGAAGAACACCAACGTCTTGGAAACCACGTTTACAAGCAGAGACGCTGCTTTTCAGCTGATTGATTTTATGCCCTGCTGGACTACGGATTCCTATGATACCCATTACAACCCGTGCAAACTGTTTCGATTGATTCGGGTATTAAAAGGAGAGCCGATTCTCAAAATCCGCTTTGACCCTCGATTGAATTATGGCATTGCTGATACCGAGGTTGGAGAACTGGATCCTTGGAGTCTGGTTGCCAGAAATCGGGTAGAAAACATCTTCCTTTCTTCCAATATGCCTGCAACAGATATTTTGGCTAGTAACGAAATCACCCTATCTCAGGACACTTTTTTCATTGTCTCTCATGGGCGACCCATGGAAAACTCGAGTCTGGGCACGGTTGAAGATCACTTGAATCGAACCATTGACTATTGGCGGCGGTGGGTCCGCAACACATATCTGCCCAAAGAGTATCAGACGGAAATTATTCGTTCTGCCCTGACCTTGAAGCAACTGGTGTATCATCCCACTGGCGCCATTTTGGCGGCGCCTACTACCAGCATTCCAGAAATTGTAGGCGGCAACCGCAATTGGGATTATCGGTTCTGCTGGCTCCGGGATGCCTATTTCATCATTGAGGCTTTGTTAAGACTGTCGCGGTTTGAGGTGGTGGAAGGTTTTATCAGTTATCTCAAGCACATTTTAGAAGAGCGTGGTGACTACCTAAGGCCCATGTTCACCATTGACGGACAGGTGGTGCCGGAAGAGATTGTCCTGGACCATTGGGCCGGGTATAAAAACAGCCCGCCAGTGCGAATTGGTAACAATGCGACCACCCATTTTCAAAATGATGTGTACGGTGAAATGGTACTGGCTCTATACCCTTTATTTACGGATGAACGGGTGGTTCGAGGCGATGTAGAGCACCTGTGGGAGATGGTGGTGTTTTTGGTTGAAGTGGCTCAAGAGAAGTTTCCAGAGCAGGATAATGGCCTGTGGGAATTTCGTAACTATCCTCGGCACTATACGTTTTCTAAAATCATGTGCTGGGTGGCTTTAGACCGAGGCGCGAAGATTGCTCGTATCCTTAAAAAAGGCAAAGAGTGGCGTGCTTGGACAAGGGCCAAGAACCGGATGCGTAACGAGGTGTTGGAACAAGCTTGGAACCCTGATATTCAGGCTTTTACCCAAGCCTATGGGTCCGAACACCTGGATGCCAGTACGCTTTTAATGCCTCGCCTGGGGATGATTGATGCCAAGGATCCCAGAATGTACAGCACCATAATGCTGAGTGAAGAAAAGCTGATGAAGAACGGCCTAGCATTCCGTTATACCAACGAAGACGATTTTGGTAAGCCGGAAAACGCTTTTACCATCTGTACATTCTGGGTGATTGACGCCTTGGCTATGGCTGGCCAGAAGAAAAGAGCCCGTCAATATTTTGATAACGTGCTGCGATTTTCCAACCACCTGGGGTTATTTTCAGAGGATGTGAACCCCATTAGTGGCGAATTGGCGGGGAATTTTCCTCAGGGCTATACTCATGTGGCCATTATTAATACGGCCATGTTGTTGGTGGGGTAATTAGAGTAACAACAACACTTCCCTCAGCACCTTGGTCGCTACTGCTGTCGACACGCCAGAGGCGTCATAATCTGGCGCCAGCTCTATCACATCGGCACCCACAAAATTCAGGCCTTTAAACGCCATCAGCCAGCTCATCAGTTCGGTAAACTGCATACCGCCAGGCTCCGGGGTGCCGGTGCCGGGCAGGACGCTTGGATCCAAGACATCTAAATCAATGGTGAGAAACACCGGGTGATGCTTTAGCTTCTCCCGGCCAATGGGAACCTGTTCAATCTGTTCCAGCAGAGTACGGTGCTGGTGCATCCAGTCAAACTCTTCTTGAGGGCCAGATCGGATCCCAATTTGCACCAGGCGCTCTGGGCCAACGCGATCAGCAACCCGTCGAATGACAGTGGCGTGTGAGAGTTTTTCTCCCATATAGTCATCTCTCAGATCACCGTGGGCATCAAAATGCAGGATGGCGAGATCTGGGTATTTGTCCAAATAGGCCTCTACCGCTGGCAAGGTCACCAAGTGCTCGCCGCCAATACCAACCCATTTTTTACCGGCGGTTACCACCGCTTGAGCGTTTTTACGGATAATGGCAAGGGTCTCGTCCCGGTTGCCAAAAGGAAAGGAGAGATCGCCCCCATCATAAAACCGGATGTTCTCCAGATCTTTTTTGGAAATAGGGCTGTAGGTTTCCAAACCGTAAGACGCTTCCCGGATCGCTTGAGGAGCAAACCGACTACCGGGACGATATGAGCATGTGCCATCATAAGGCAAGCCCACTATGACAATATCTGAATCCTCTAGGGTATCAGTACTGCCCATCCACTGCAGGGAATGGAACGGGCCAGGAAGTACTATGTCTGACACGATAAGGACTCCTGACCAGGTTGGGGAAAGTCATCTGGATTCAGGGTGAGTAATTGCCGCACAAAATTGGGAGCGGCAAACACGCTGCGGTGAATTTGACGATTATAGAACTGAGTCGTTTGTTCTATTTGCGCGGCCTGTTCATCGTTAATTGATGCCAGCGGACCCTGTTCCTTGCTGCAATAGGTCCAACTCCACATAAAGCCAGGGTAGGTTTGAATGGTGGCAAAATATGGGGTAACCACCGGAAACACCTTGTTTAACAGCGATTGAATTTTCAAAAACCCGCGTTGATGAGCCACCGGAGATTCGGTTTGGGCCACCATCATGCCGTTTTCGGTTAAGGCCTGTTTGACATGGGTATAAAATTCTTCGGTAAACAAGCCCTCACCAGGGCCAATAGGATCGGTAGAGTCAATGAGAATGACATCAAACACGTTTTTTTGCTGGGCGGCTTCTGCCATATAGGCAATGCCGTCTCGAATCTGTATGTCGACTTTGGGGTTGCCCAACTCACCGGCAATGGTCGGCAGGTACTTGCGGCAGACATCCACCACCATACCGTCAATTTCGCACAGCACCACCCGTTCAACCGTGGGGTACTTCAACACCTCTCGCACGGTGCCGCCGTCTCCGCCGCCAATGACCAGCACGTTTTTAGGCGCCGGATGGGCCAGCATCGGAATGTGGGTGATCATGTCGTGATAGACAAACTCGTCTTTCTCAGTGGTCATGACCAGATCGTCCAATAACAACATCCGTCCATAAGGCACGGTGTCTAGAAGAGTAACTTTCTGAAAATCAGACGCATCTTCAAACAGCGTGTCTTTGACTTCAAAGCACAGTTTTATCCCGTTGGTCGGAGGCTCGTTGAACCATGTGGATGCGGGTGTTGTGGCCTGTTGCGTCATCACACGGTCCTTTCTTTAGAGCGTTATACGGTATTCGCTGTAGCTGCCATGAGCGGGATGCGCTCTTCCAAGGAACGGGGAAAATCTTTGCCCCGGTGGGCGGTGTGTCTGTCGTACTTTTGGACGCCAAACGCCTCAACCACGTAGTCAACAACCTTCTCCACATCAAAGTGCTTGCAGCTAAAGATGTCGAAGAAGAAATAATCTTTTTCGGTAAACGAGTGGAAGGTAATGTGAGATTCGGCAATAACCACCACGCCGGTAATGCCCTTGTCTTCAGGAATCAGTCCGGAGTAGGGAAACACGTAAGGTTGGGTAATTTTGGTCATGCCGACGGATTCCGGCAGCTTGTCCAGCACGTCAAAGACGTATTGCAGATCGCTGATTTTATCCGGGTCACATTCCCGGCAATCCAACATTAAGTGGGGACCAAACTCTGAACGGACTTGTGTCATGACGCGGGTCCCTCTTTGTGTTGGTGAGGCTGTTGTGAAGCCTGATTAAGCGGCTGACCTGCCACTTGGCTGACCAATTCTTTGGCATCAGAAGCTTCAGGCGTATCAGCGACTTCGTGTTGCACTGAAAATGGCGCTTTAATCATTTCATCAGTATCACGGTTCATCAGCCCCCGATTTAATTCGGAATAAAACGAGGCGCCCGCGCCTAAGGCGTCTTTGACAAACTCGTAAGCGACTTCTGGCTTACAGTTGCCGCCACAGGTAAATAGATCCACGGCAGCATATCCGTACTCCGGCCATGTATGAATGGCAAAGTGCGATTCGGCTAAAATAACCACACCACTCACACCGTAGGGGTTAAACATATGAAAGTTCTGTTGAACGATAGTTGCCCCACAACGTTTGGCGCCTTCTACCATGGCATCCTCAATGAGCTGAACATTGTTTAGGACGTTTGGATTGCAATCGTAAAATTCTGCAAGCAGATGGTGACCCAGGTTAAAAATATTTTTATCGGTGGCTTTTGCGTTGGTTCTGGCAGTGATGTTGGTCAATGTCCTTACGATTCTCTCCTGATTTTCTGTGTGACAACATACCGTCTTGGATCTAAAAAATCGCTTGCCTATTGGTGAAGCAAATTGAAACAGTATTTTACTTAAAAAGCCATCAGATTCAAGGGCAAGGCGAAAAAATATTTTAAATGCCTGTGCTGGTTGTGACAAGTGTATATTTATGACACTCGATCTCAATAATGAGACTCTGCACCTATGGACAAAGGCACCCTTTTTAAGCAAGGGTGCCTTTGTTGAGACAGAGTAATGAGAGAAAGACGAGTGGGTTTAAACGCCGAGAGGGTCTTTTTTAGCTGCCTCTTCCAGAGATTCAAACAGAAATGCAGCACTTTTGTTTGCTTCGGTGTTTTGAACATAACCCGCATGCCCTGGTGAAGACGCATAACGGCCACCAGAAGGTTCTGGTTGCTTACGATTCGGTGCGCTTGCTGAAGCTGCTGATTGTTGAAGCTGCTTCAGGGCGTCCACCCGGCTGCTTTTGAGGTGCCGTTGACCATTATGAACCACGGTCTGAAACTCATTGAGGTTCTTATCCAAGGTGTTCAAAATGGTTTCACCATAGCGATCGGCGCCTTCGCGAACGGTCCGGGCCTCTTCATATGCTTGGGCCTTCATGGCTTCGGCATCTTCAAAGGCTTTTTTACGCAGGGCGTCCAGTTCCATCACCACTTCTTTGCGCAGGCGCTCGGCTTCTTGCTGCACAGCCTTCATCAACTCAGATTCACTGAGCATGGACTCGGCTTGGGTTTTGGCATCGTTTAAAATCTGGGCTGCTTTACGCTGGGCATCGGTAATCACTTCATCCCGGCGTTCCAGAATAATTTGAGACCGGCGAATTTCTTCCGGTAAGGTCTCGCGGATACGGTCGAGTAAGGGAACCAGTTTGTCTCCATTGACCACTGTCCAAGGGGTCAGTGGAATACCCAATCCGGCCAGCACCAGATCTTCCATCCGCTCTATCATTTTGGCAAAAGTATTAATTGCTCTGTCTCCTTCCGTGCTCTCTCTCGGGGTTGAATAAAAATCTCGTTGGTAGGTCCCCATCGATTCCATAGGTTCTCTGGTCTCTGATGGGTAGTTTTCCCAATCGTTATCTGTATTGTCTGTCTCTCTCAACATATTTTTATAGTCCGTTATTCATTATCTACTAAACTCTATCCTTTTTTAATATCCGGGTTTAATGTTGAATTTAATCCTGGCCTGAAGCCCACCTGTATCCTTAACCCATGATTAAGGCCAACATAGTGTCGGCACAACTGTAGCCATAAAAAATTTTACGTTACGTGCAACATGTTGATTCTCTCATTTTTACCAGTCGTTCGTGAACAACCTTTGGGACGATTTTTGACACATCTCCTCCCAACATGGCCACTTCTTTAACCATACTGGAAGATAAAAACTGGTAGTCGGTCCCGGCCATCATAAAGATGGTTTCAATATCCGGGGACAGGTTTTTGTTCATCTGGGACATTTTAAATTCATACTCAAAGTCTGATACCGCCCGCAGACCTCGAATGAGAACTTTGGCCCGATGAGACTTGGCAAAATCCACAGTCAGCCCCTCAAACACCTCAACCTCTACATTCTCAAGGTGCCGGGTGCATTCAGAAACCAGATCCATACGATCCTCAAAGGGAATAAACGATTTCTTATTGGGATTTTTCACAATGGCGACAATCACCTTTTCAAACAGTCGACTGGCCCGGTTCACAATATCAATGTGCCCCAACGTAATGGGATCAAAGCTGCCGGGGTATACCGCTGTTGTCACAAACTGCTCTCCTGACCCTTCACAACTTGTGGGCTAAAGAAGGATCGAATTTTCTATAAACCACGCACATTGCCTGTTTTTAACCACTCATAGAGTAGTCAAGAGTCAGTTTACTATAGGGTTCCGTGAATACACAACTCGTTGACTACCAATTGAGATCAAAGTTTACACAATTTTAAATTTCAGCAGATCAAAGCTTTCCACAATGTACGGTGGCAAGGCATATGTGAGAAGCAGGCATCGGATACAAGAAGCGCACAGGTAATATGTAACGCTGCCTAAGCCTGATTCCTTGGTGAATAAATGAGCCTTACGGAAGTAGGTTCGCCCTTGCGAGGTCAGCACAGTAACAAAGTGGATGCGAGCCAGAGTGCGTTCTGGATTTGTTGACAGGACTATGTGTTATTTCTATCATTAAGCCCTTCAACCTCTGTGGAAGCGATTGCCGCAATTTGATGTTGATACTGTTTTCATCAACACAAGTCAACAACCCAACCCAATGTGCCGCCAACGATGGTCAAGAAAAAAGAACATAAAATGGTTTTGGCATGCGAGGTGTGTCAGCAGCGCAACTACAGTACGTTGAAAAACCGTCAGAACCACCCGGATCGGATGGAACTGAAAAAATACTGCCCCAAGTGCGCGGCGCATACGCTACACCGGGAAACAAAGTAACAAGGGTTGCAGTAATAATAAGCCCTCTGGAGTATGATAAGATGATGGGCGTCCTTAGTTCAGTTGGTAGAACGCAGGTCTCCAAAACCTGATGTCGGGGGTTCGAGTCCTCCAGGGCGCGGTTTCTTTAATAATTTGAAATTGGAATGCCAGTGAGTACAATGGTAACCACTCCCCAAAAAGATCAAGGCGCATCTCCCCGGAAGCCAAAGAAACAGGCCGAACAGGATAATGCCAACGCAAATGGTCTTGCCGCCTATCTAAAAGGCGTACAAACTGAATGGGGTAAAGTCTCCTGGCCCACCATGCCTCAAATTTGGGCCCAAACTTTGGTGGTATTGGTCATGGTGTCTATTATGAGCTTCGGCCTGTGGACCATTGATAACCTGTTTCGCCTCGGCATCGGGGCAATTACACCTTAAAGCGCAGTTACACCTTAACTATTGATAGTCAGAACATTATAATAATGTGATAAGAAGAGCACCCGCTTGATGATTACGGAAGAAGACAATAAAGTGACCGAACACGAAGACACCACCGTATCTTCCGGTACAGCTGAGCCTGTAGCCGTTCAAGAGATAAACGAGCAAGAAACCACTGCACAAGAGATAAATACACCCGTGCATGATGACTTTTTAGAGCACGAAGAAGATCGTGCTGAAAAAGAGGAAGAGTCTTTAGGGGCTGGGGTGATTGCACCCGCTGTTGAAGACGTTGAAGAAGAACCCTCTGAAGCAGATAAAGGGCCCAAAGAAATGGCTGTTTCTGGAATCGTCATTAAAGAGCCGGAGCGGGATCTCACCACAGAGGAAGTCCCCCTTACTTCTTCTACAAAAGTGGATAGCGATTCAGGGATTCACGTTAACTTTGGCGAGAAGCCAAAGCCACGGAAATCTTCACAATTTAAAGGCGAAGCCAAAAAACGCTGGTTTATTGTCCACACCTATTCTGGGCACGAAAACAAAGTCAAAATTAACCTGGAACGCCGAATTGAGTCCATGAATATGGGCGATAAAATTTTTCGAGTAGAAGTTCCCCAAAAGGCTGTTACCAAAATAAAAGACGGCAAACGGGTAGAAAAAGAAGAGCGGATTTTCCCTGGTTACGTGCTGGTAGAAATGGTGATGGATGATGATTCCTGGTACGTTGTTCGCCATACTCCAGGCGTCACCAAGTTTGTGGGTGGTGAGCGTAAGCCCATTCCAGCTCGGGATTCAGAAATCAAGCGCATCCTGATGCGGTCTGCACCGGTGGCCGAAAAGGTCGAAATCGACCTCAAGGTGGGCGAGACCGTCAAAATTATCAGCGGTCCGTTTGCCGACTTTGAGGGTACGGTGACCGAGGTAAACCCGGAAAAAGAGAAGCTCAAGGCTTCTGTCTCTATCTTTGGACGGGAAACACCGGTGGAACTGGTCTTCAACCAGGTTCAAAAGATCTCTTAACAATTCCTGCTTACCGCTAGGGTTCAGCCCTTCGTATAAATTCGGCAGTGCTCCTCTATAAATACGCATTTGCGTACAAAAAACCCTTGAGCCTGTAGATTTTTGCGGTATCATTACTTTTCATCTTTATTCAAATACAACACGACGTTGGAGGTTTTACACAGCCGTGGCGAAAAAAGTAGTCGGAAAAATCAAACTCCAAATTGAAGCCGGCAAGGCCAATCCCGCTCCCCCTATAGGCCCAGCTCTGGGTCAGCACGGGGTGAATATCATGGATTTTTGTAAACAGTATAATGCTGAGACTGCCGATAAAGCGGGTCAGATTATTCCTGTTGAGATTGATGTCTACGAAGACCGCTCGTTCTCCTTCAAAATTAAAACTCCTCCGATGGCCTTTCTCATTCGTAAAGCCGCTGGTATTCCAAAAGGGTCTGGTACCCCCAATACCAAAAAGGTCGGCTCCATTACGGTAGATCAGGCCAAGGAAATTGCTGAGACTAAAATGCAGGACCTCAACGCCAATGATGTGGATGCTGCCGTTGAAATGGTCAAAGGCACTGCCCGCAGCATGGGCGTGACTGTAGCTTAGTACGCACCTGCGTACTTTTACCTAGGGGCTCCGCCCCTTCGGTAAGAAGGGTATTTTCTATTCCATTAGACTTCCTCGTCATTCTTCCTTCTTACCTACCCCGGCCCAACTATATTAAATAGACGTTTACCCCCAACCTGTGGGAGAGCCTGAGGGCTCGGTTGCACCACTAGAAAGAACAATATTATGGCTACCAAAGCACCTGTTAAAAAGCTCACCAAACGGCAAAAACACTTTGCCGAGGTCTTAGAACCCCTGGAACAACCGGCTCTGGCCAAAGAAGGCATCGCCACCCTAAAAAAGGCCTTGGACAGTTCCAGCAAGTTTGATGAAACCATTGAATGCCATATCCGGCTGGGTATTGATGTAAAACACGCCGATCAGCAGGTGCGTAGCACCGTTGTGTTACCGGAAGGCACCGGTAAAACTGTGCGAGTTGCTGTGGTGGCTAAAGGCGAGAAGGTCAAAGAGGCTGAGCAAGCCGGCGCCGATATCGCTGGCGCCGAAGACCTGATTGAAAAAATTGAAAAAGAGAACTGGTACGAGTTCGATGTCTTGATTGCCACCCCGGACGCCATGGCCATGTTGGCCAAGCTGGGCCGGACGTTGGGTCCCAAAGGCCTGATGCCCAACCCCAAAACTGGTACCGTCACCTTTGATGTGGGCCAGGCCGTTAAAGACGCCAAGGCGGGTAAAGTCGAGTTTCGGGCCGACAAGCAAGGCATTTTGCACACCCCCATCGGCAAAAAGAACTTCAGCGAAGAGCAGTTGATGAAAAACTTCTCGTCCCTGTTTGACGCCGTTTTGCGGGCCAAACCCTCGGCTGCCAAAGGAACTTACGTCAAATCTCTCTACATCACCTCCACCATGGGTCCCAGCATCAAGTTGGATCCCAGCCGGGTGACCAGCGAGATTAAAGAATATACTGGCTAGTTATAGATACAAAGACCTTATATCTTTTTAGAACCCCTGCATGGAAACCCCAGACAGGGGTTCTTTGTGTTTGGAACATTCATGGATATTCAGGCGTCCTAATCTTTCAACCAATCGCGTTACACTTTTTAGAACACTCTTTTTTATTACTGAGTTATCGGGACATCAATAATATTACCCTCGTGAAAGGACAGCCTTATGATTGATGGGCTTCAGTTGGCGCAAGCCTTTGTTGAAGGCGTGGTGCTCATGGCCTCGCCGTGTATTTTACCGATTTTACCGCTGATCCTCTCCACCTCGGTGGAAGGGGACACCCGGCGACCCTACGGGGTCATTGCCGGGTTTATTGTGTCCTTTAGCGTATTCGCCTTTTTCTCGCGGCAGTTGGTGTCATTGTTTGGCCTGGATGTGGAAGTCCTGCGGTGGATTTCCTTTGGGTTCTTGCTGATCTTCGGCCTGATTCTGCTGTCTGAAACCTTGTCTGATAAGTTCTCTGCCCTAACTCAAAAAGTGGCCTCTATTGGAAATTCTCTTAGCCAAAAAACCGAAACCGCTTCTAAAGGTGGGTTTTTAAGCGGGTTTGGCCTGGGATGCTGTATTGGGTTAATTTGGACACCCTGCGCCGGGCCGATTTTGGCGGCGGTGTTGGTGCAAATTATATTGCAGGAGACAGGGTTGGAAAGTATTTTAACCGTGTTTTTCTTTGCGTTGGGAGCGGGAATCCCCATGTTGTTTATTGCCAGAGGAGGCCAGGTGGTCATGAACTCTCTTTCTGTGTTAAAGCGTCATAGTCAAACCATTCGAAAAGGCTTTGGCGTGGTGATTATCGTCACCGTTTTGCTATCGATGTTTCAAATCGATCTCTTAAATCTTGGGGCCAACAGCCCCTCTGCAGGGACGGCAGGGGCAGCGTCCGCATCCAAGCTGATTAAACCCTTGGCAAAGCCGTATACCGCACCACAAATCCAGGGGATTCAGCATTGGATCAACAGCCCACCCCTGACCAACTCACAGCTCAAAGGCAAGGTGGTCCTCATCGATTTTTGGACCTATAGCTGCATCAACTGCCTCAGGACCCTGCCGCACATAAAGCAGTGGCACCAAAAATATGCGGATAAGGGCCTGGTCATTATTGGGGTGCATGCGCCGGAGTTTCCGTTTGAGAAGAGCCTGTCTAACGTACAAAAGGCCGTGCGAGATAACGGCATCCATTACCCTGTGGCCTTGGATAACAAATTTACCACCTGGCGAAACTTTAAAAACCGCTACTGGCCGGCCCATTACCTCATCAACAAACAAGGCAAAGTCGTCTATACCCACTTTGGAGAAGGCAACTATGTGGAAACCGAACACAACATTCGGTCTCTGTTGGGCCTTAGTGGTGGGATGACCCTGCAAGAGAAATCGGCGGCCAAACCCTTTGGCACCGCCAAACTGGGCCAGACCCACGAAACCTATCTGGGGTACCAGCGGATGCAAAACTTCAGCAGTGAGCAGTCGGTTGGAAAATCTACCGCCAAAACCTATACCTATCCTGGCTTTCTCTCTGTCCACAATTGGGCGCTGAAAGGTGCTTGGCAGGTGGGGCCAGATCATTCAACCGCCAAGGCCGCCGGCGCCGGGTTGCGGCTGAATTTTGCCGCCAAAAAAGTCTTTTTGGTCTTGGGCTCTGCCACCGGCAAGCCGGTAAAGGCCAAGGTGCTGTTAAACGGAAAACCGGTGAGTGCGGCGCAAAATCCTTCTGCCAAAGCCGGGGTGCTCACCGTGGATAGCCACCGGCTGTATACCTTGGCGAGTCTGGATCGGTTCCAGAATGCACAGATAGAAATTCAAGCCTTGTCGCCGGGTCTGGAGATGTATGCATTTACCTTTAGTGGGTAGAATTCTAGCTTCCTATTCACACTGTAAATAGCCAGCAAAGCTGGCACAGGGCCTGTTCCTGCCCTGCACCGACCCTGGGATATTTTTTGGTCTCGCTTCGCAGCCTGACGACTGCTCGCTCGACCGTTTTACAGAAGAATTTCTAACTCTTTTATATCCGCTTGTAATTCATAGAAGGAATCTACGTTGCAGTAGCGGCAGGTGCGGCACAGCCATCAGGATCATAATTTAGCACCGGAGTTAACCATTTCTCGATGACGTCGACTTCCATACCTTTGCGCCGGGCGTAGTCGACGACCTGATCCTCGTCGATGTGTTTGATGCCGAAGTATTTGGCGTTAGGATGCGAGAAGTAGTAACCGCTGACGGCGGCGGTGGGGTACATGGCATAACTTTCGGTGAGGTTGATGCCGGTGTTGGTTGGGGCGTTTAACAGATCGAACAACAGGCCTTTTTCGGTGTGATCCGGGCAGGCAGGGTAGCCAGGGGCGGGGCGGATGCCTTGGTATTTTTCTTCAATAAGATCCTGGTTGCTCCAGACTTCTTCTTTGGCAAACCCCCAGTAGTCTTTGCGAACCAGCTCGTGCAGGCGTTCAGCAAAGGCTTCGGCAAGGCGATCTGCCAATGCTTTTAAGAGGATGCTGCTGTAATCATCATGATCGGCTTCAAACTCTTCGATTTTCTTATCTAAGCCAATGCCGGTGGTGACGGCGAAGCCGCCGAGGTAGTCTTGGAGGCCGGTTTCTGCCGGGGCAATGTAATCAGCCAAGCAAACATGGGGGTTGCTGGTAGACCGGGCGATTTGCTGGCGGAGGAAGTGGATGGTGTTTTCCGGGGTAGTTCTATTACTGTCGTCTGCATACAGGGCGACATCATCGTCTTCCACCGTATTTGCCGGCCAAAAGCCGATGACGCCTTTGGCGGTGAGCCATTTTTCATCCACGATTTTTTGCAACATGGCCTTGGCGTCTTCAAACAATGGACGGGCGGCATCGCCGAATTCCGGGTGCTCCAATACTTCCGGGTAGGGGCGGAAGAGCTCCCAAGAGTAGAAGAATGGGCTCCAGTCAATGCGGAGAATTAGATCATCCAACGGATAATCATCAAAGACCTTGAGACCTTGGAAGGAGGGTTTGGGCGGGGTGTAGGTTGACCAGTCCAGTTTGAGTTTGTTTTGCCGAACCTGAGCCAGGCTAATTTTTTCTTTGGGTTGTTGCTGGGTCCGGCTGTGGCGGAGTTTTTGGTAGTCAATTTTCAGCCGCTCCACAAACGGGTCTCGCTGGGTTTCACTTAGCAAGCTGGTGCACACGCCAACGCTTCTGGAAGCATCCAGGACATAGACCACAGGGTGTTCGTACTGCGGTTCAATCTTTACCGCTGTATGGGTTTTTGACGTGGTGGCGCCGCCGATAAGCAACGGAATTTTAAAGCCCTGGCGCTGCATTTCTTTGGCCACCCCCACCATTTCATCTAGTGACGGGGTAATAAGACCCGACAGGCCGATGATGTCGACTTGCTCTTCTTTGGCGCGTTGCAAAATGGTTTCGGTGGGGACCATGACGCCGAGATCCACCACCTCAAAGTTGTTGCACTGAAGCACCACGCCGACAATGTTTTTGCCGATGTCGTGGACGTCGCCCTTGACGGTGGCCATCAAAATTTTGCCGTTGTTCTTGCGTTGGTCGCCACCATCTTTGGCTTTTTGCGCCTCAATATACGGCAGCAGGTACGCCACGGCTTTTTTCATCACTCGGGCGCTTTTCACCACCTGAGGCAGAAACATTTTTCCGGCGCCGAACAAATCACCCACCACGTTCATCCCGTCCATCAGGGGGCCTTCAATGACCTCGATAGGCTTGGGGAACTGTTGCCGGGCTTCCTCGGTATCCTCGTCAATATAATCGGTAATGCCTTGGACCAAGGCGTGTCTTAGGCGATCCGCCACCGGGCCTTCTCGCCAGGTGAGATCGGCGGCTTTTTGCTGGGCGCCTTTTTCGCCTTTGTACTGTTCGGCAATGTCTAATAGTTTTTCAGTACCGTCTTCATGGCGATTTAAGATGACATCCTCCACCGCATCCAACAGGTCTTTGGGGATGTCGTCGTACACCACCAACTGCCCGGCGTTCACAATGCCCATATCCATGCCGGCGCGGATGGCGTAGTAAAGGAACACGGAGTGCATGGCTTCGCGGACGACGTTGTTGCCTCGGAATGAAAAGGAGATGTTCGAGACGCCGCCGGAAATGTGAACATCCGGCATCAGTTCCTTGATGCGCTTGGCGGCCTCAATAAATTCCACGGCGTAGTTGTTGTGTTCTTCAATGCCGGTGGCCACAGCAAAGATGTTGGGATCGAAAATAATATCTTCCGGCGCCACACCCAGTTGTTGGGTAAGGATTTTGTAGGAGCGGTGGCAAATTTCCACCTTGCGATCTGCGGTGTCGGCCTGGCCGTCTTCATCAAAGGCCATGACCACCATGGCAGCGCCGTAGCGCTGGATTTTAGTGGCTTGCTCAATGAACTTTTCTTCGCCTTCCTTCAGGCTGATGGAGTTCACAATTCCCTTGCCTTGCAGGCACTGGAGCCCTGCTTCAATAACGGTCCATTTGGAAGAGTCCACCATCACCGGCACCTTGCTGATGGCAGGTTCTGCGGCAATGAGGTTGAGGAATTTGACCATGGCCTCTTCAGAATCCAGGAGGCCTTCGTCCATATTTACATCAATGATCAGCGCTCCGTTTTCCACCTGTTGCAGGGCAACACTTAAGGCGGTGTCGTAGTCGCCTTCCATAATAAGGCGCTTGAACCGGGCGGACCCGGTGACGTTGGTCCGCTCGCCGATGTTGATGAAATTTGCGAAGGATTGTTGGGTCATGGTTGTTGGGGTTGCTCGCTTTTGGACAGCTTGGTTGGAGTGAGCGGCTTCCAGCCGCGCAGGGCCTGTTCCTGCCCTGCACCGACCCTGGTTATTTTTTTGGTCTCGCTTCGCAGCCTGACGGCTGCTCGCTCGACCGTTTTACAGGATTTTGCGAGCTGGCGCTCGCTTGATAAGTTGGTGCATTCGTTAGTTTTTTTTGTTGCTATCATTTGGCTACCTGGAGTAAGGCTATTATTTCTATCCAACAATTAACGGCTCTAAGCCAGAGAGGCGCATTTTAACGGGGAGGTCAGGGATTTCTCGTGGGGAGTATTTTTTCATGGCGTCTGCAATGGCGGCGATGTGGGGTGGGGTGGTGCCGCAGCAGCCGCCCACCAGGTTGACCATACCGGCATCCGCCCATTCGCTGATATCGGCGGCCATATCTTCCGGGGTTTCATCGTACCCCCCCATCTCGTTGGGCAAACCGGCATTGGGATAAACAGATATTCGGGTGTCGGCAGCCTTGGAGAGTGCAGAAATAAACGGGCGCATTTGTTTGGCCCCCAGGGCGCAGTTTAGGCCCACGGTAAAGGGTTGCAGGTGGCGAACCGAATGCCAGAAGGCTTCCGGGGTTTGGCCGGAGAGGGTACGGCCGGACAGGTCGGTGATGGTGCCGGAGATCATGGTGGGCCAGGTTTGATTGCGGTCGTCGAACAAGTCCAACACCGCATAGACGGCAGCTTTGGCATTGAGGGTGTCGAAGATGGTTTCAATCAGCAGGATATCCGCGCCGCCGTCGATAAGGCCTCTGGCGGCGTCATAGTAGGCGTCTCGCAATTCTTTGAAGGTGACATTGCGGAAGCCGGGGTCGTTGACGTCTGGGGAAATAGAGGCCGTGCGGTTGGTGGGGCCTAAGGCACCGGCGACGAACCGGGGTTTGTCCGGCGTCGAGAATTTGTTGGCCACCTCTTTGGCGATGCGGGCGCCTTCCAGGTTGAGTTCATACGCCAGGTCTTCTAAGTCGTAGTCTGCCTGGGCAATGGTGGTGCTGCTAAAGGTGTTGGTTTCAATGATGTCGGCCCCGGCGTCTAAAAACTTGCCGTGGATCTCCTGGATGATGTGGGGCTGGGTCAGGCTAAGGAGATCGTTGTTGCCTTTCAAGTCTTTGTGGTGAGCTTTAAACCGATCGCCCCGGTAGTCGGCTTCTTCCAAATTGTAGGTTTGAATGAGCGTGCCCATGGCGCCGTCGATGATCAAGATCCGCTCAGTGGCCAAGCGGTTGAGGGG
>JAHQWC010000045.1 GCA_019634025.1 Vampirovibrio sp. | reverse complement strand
TCTCGTTTACCGGCTTGGTTTCCTCTCAAAAACTCATCGACAATTGGCGTTGGGCCCTCATTTCCATCTTTGTCTTGTCTGCCATTGTCACCCCTTCTCAGGACCCCTTCTCAATGGTCTTGGTAGCGTCTGCTTTAACCGGCCTGTACTTGATCAGCCTGATTCCCATGCGCCTGCTAAAGCGCTAAATGACCTGACTTTCCGGCAAAAATGTAATGATTTGTGAACGAATTTCTCAGGGTTACCCTATAGAGATCCTGAAATTTTCCGATACTTATAATAATAACCATTTATCCTGCTGGAATTTGGCGAAACGCTTACAACCAGAAGGCGGCCATGCGATGTCTATCACCAAGAGCTACATCAAAGGAGAAACCATCATTAAAGAGGGTGCCAAAGGCGATCGCACCTTCCAGATTATTTCCGGTGAGGTCTTAATCTGTAAAGAGATGGGTAGCCAAGGGTTTATACCCATTGCCAAGCTAGGTCCTGGTGAGTATTTTGGTGAAATGTACCTGTGGGAAAAAAATAGTAGTCGTACCGCCAGCGCCATTGCCACCACCGATGACGTCACCTTGGAAATTATCTTCCAAGATGAGATGGAAGCCTATCTCGATAGACTACCGGATAGTCTTCAACAAATGATTTTTGGGATGAACCGGCGGCTAAAAACCACATCAGTTTACTGTGCCGCCAGAGTTCACGAAGATTCGTTCAGCTTTAAAACCCACCGTTAATAGGCATATGCTTAATTATCTAAGCGCTTCAATTTTAAACCACAGGGTCGGATCGATAAAAAAAACGGACCTGCGTTTGCAGGTCCGTTTCAAATTTTTCAGGAAGCGGTTTCTAGAACCGGTTCCACCACAGGTAACCGTCTCTACCCATGTCAACAGCATCTTTTGGGCCGCCTTTGATGATGCCAACAGGAATGGCGACAGCTGTACCCACCAAGCCGACAGGTACCAAGAATGGGTTTTCATCTGCTTTTTCGAAGGTGTTTGAGGCAAATTCTTTTTCGGTATCGATAATGCCTTCTACACTCCCGGAAACCATGCCGATGCCAGCCCCAGCTGCACCTGTTACAACGCGCAGAGGCAGGCTGGTAATACCCCAGGTCACAGGGCTATCGGTGGTCCAAGGACCATCTTCAGCAAAAGCACCGGCGCCGGCTTGAGCCACCATAGCTCCAGCCAACAATAAAGCTGCTAGCGTCTTTTTCAAGATTACACTCCTTATATTTATAACAAATGTTCGTCACACACTGATCTAGAACCCTAAAAGCCGAATCTATCCGCTTTCAGTGCTGCCAAACATTTTAGTTGATTTTTGTAAAGAGAGGAATAGGAAAGAAATCGCTTAAGTAAGAATCACGCAGAATGTGCTATGGCGACGTGGATACGAGGAACGAGCAGCGGACGCAAGGAGGAGCGTACTGGTAGTAAGTGACGCTGCGGAAGCCTGAACCCTTGGCAAATAGAATGAGCCTTAGGGAGCAGGTTCCCCCTTGCGGGGTCAGCGCAGTGACGAAGTAGATGCGAGCAGAGTGCGTTCTACGTGATTCCTTAAATTTTTACCGCATCAAAACCAGCGGTTTCGGGGCGTTTGATCACCTGTTGGATCACAGCAAACGTTGTGGTGAGTTCAATGTCATTTCCTTTGACGGTCATCTCATTTACACCGCCATCCTCTTTCAAGGCTTTTTCAATCACTTTTACCGCTTCGGGGCTCGTGGCAGTCAGGCGGCAGCGAATGGCATCATTTTGCAGCGCCTGATGATCGGCTTTCATACCCAGGTACAAATCCCAAGCCTTACGGCTAAAGCGGGCGGTGCAGGATTGAAGCACATCGGTGTTAAAAGGCTTTTCTTCCGGCGTTTTTTTCTCTTCTCCTGGAGTCTCTTCTGCAGGTTTGGTTTCTGTTGTGGCTTCGCTCATCACTGATTCATCCCATGCTCATTAGTCGTCACAATGCCGTTATCTTATCAGCCGGACCCCGTTTGAACAAGCCGCAAATCATCCGGCTGTTTAGGATTCAAGGCGTTCCCACAGTATCTGCTTCAGAAACCTGCTCGGCTTCCTTCTCCAATTCAGACAAGGCTGGATCGAATACCGGATGATTCAATACTGTTAAAAATAACAAGGCCTCAGACCGGGTCAGTTTTTGTTGAGGCAAAAGCCCATCTTTGGCCAGCAGTTGGTCCGGGGTTTTCTCAAATACATCTGTTAAAACCCCATCCCGGTAGGCTAAGGCAACAGCGGCCTGATTCTCTTTGGGGATCTGCTGTAAATCTTCAAAGTAGCCAAAAGAGTAGCGAGGGTTCTCCACGCCCTGGGGCAAGGTTTCTAAAATCGTATCTTCCGTTATCGGCGGAGCCGTCAACCCGGTGGTTTTTACCCGCCAGTATATTTGGGCCGCCTCAGTTCGGGTCAGGTGCTTTTCAGGGTGAAAATGCCGTGGGTTACTTATTGGATTTTTTGTTGTGGAGACGCCTTTCATCCACCCGCGTCGATAGACTGCTTCAATAATGCCATCACGTTGCCCATATGTGGCTGCGTCTAAAAATGTGCGATCTGCAGACCAAACGGGTTTTAGTCCTTGAGAAGCAGCCAGCCATTGAGCAAAATCACCGCGAGTCACCGGCTTATCTCCATCAAACAATCGTGACAAATTTTCAGGCATATTAGACGGGAGGGTCTCCCGGTGAATAATGCCTAATTCTAAGGCGCGCTCAAAAGCGTTTTTCATCAGGGTCTTACGTTGCCGCCTCAGCTGATCCGCTTTCACAATGGCATCCTCTCCAATGTCATTGGCATCTGGGGGTGCCGGAATATCCGGGGGCTCCACTACCTGAATTTCCACCGAGGGCCTGTCAAATAGTGTTTTTCCACTATCGTCACCCGCTCTTTCATTAGATTGGCCGCACCCTATCAATACCAAAGGGGAAAGCACCAATAAACACAAAGCTGCAAAAGATGAATAAATGTTCATCACCAGAAAAATAAAGCCTTTCGCTTAAACAGAGGATGCAACATGACATGATTCCGTAGGCTTATTTTACCGTTAGCCAAGACTCGTGTCTTGGGCTGCCTGCGTGAACTTAAACATATGGTCCTATAAAATGTCTTGTAGCAGAGTCTTTCAATAAATACGCAGTGCGTATAAACCAAGCAAACGATACCGGAGCCACAAGAATTTATGATACACTGGTAAAAACAATGTAACACCATACTAGCGTTGTTTTTAAGGCATATTCTCGGGACAAAATTACATTTATCTTCTTCCGGTAAAAGTCATGTTTGGCATGGTTGCGTCTCATTTCCAGTAGTACGTTTTTATTAGGCCCATAAAGGGTTTTTGACATGGTCACCGTTTTTATCCCCAAAGAAACCGCCGAGGGCGAAACCCGGGTAGCCGCCACACCGGCCACAGTAAAACGATTGGTGCAGAATCAGTTTACGGTGTTGATTGAAACTCATGCCGGCGAAAAAGCTTTTTTAAACGACAGTGCTTACCAAGCCGAAGGCGCAACCATTGTTGGTAGTGCTGCAGAAGGGTTTGGGCAAGCCGACCTTGTGGCTATGGTAAATACCCCCACCACCGATCAGGTTCATCAGATGAAATCTGGTGCGACGATCATCAGTTTTATTTATGCCGTGCGCAGTCATGATCTGGTTAACACGCTAAAAGATAAGGGCATCAACGCGTACGCCATGGACTCTATTCCCCGAATTTCTCGGGCGCAAAAACTGGATGCACTCTCCAGCCAGAGCAACCTTGCCGGCTACAAAGCGGTGTTGCTGGCGGCGGCTGAACTGCCCAAAATTTTCCCCTTGTTGATGACTGCAGCAGGCACTATTCGACCTGCCAAAGTGGTGATTATGGGCGCCGGAGTGGCTGGGTTGCAGGCCATTGCCACGGCTAAACGTTTAGGCGCGGTGGTGGAAGTCTCTGATATTCGTCCCGCCGTCAAAGAACAGGTACAGTCTTTGGGCGCCACCTACATTGAGGTGCCCAGTGAAGAAAATCTAGAAACTGAAGGCGGCTATGCCAAAGAAGCTTCAGAAGCGTTTTTGAAAAAGCAGGCCGAAGTCACCCGCGCTCACCTGGTGGATGCCGATGTGATTATTACCACTGCATTAATTCCGGGTAAACCAGCGCCGGTGTTGGTCAAAGAAGACGTGGTTAAAGACATGCGGGATGGCAGCGTGATTGTAGACTTAGCCGCCGAGCAGGGTGGCAACTGTGAATTAACGGAGAAGGGGCAAACGGTGGAGCGCCATGGCGTTAAAATTATGGGTATCCTGAACCTGCCTGGCACGTTACCCCTGAACGCTAGCGAAATTTACGCCAAAAATATTTTAAATGTGATTGAAGACAACCTGAACAAAGAAAAGCAGTTCAACTGGAACTTCGAGGATGAAATTGTGGATCAGGCCATGGTGGTCTACCAAGGTGACATTCGCCATGCTCCGACTCGAGAAGCGATGGGTCTGGGACCTCTGGAGAAACCTGCCATGGCAGCCTCTGGAGGGAATAACTGATGGTGGGTGAATTAATTTTGGTGTTTATGTTGGCGGTGTTTACCGGCGTAGAGCTAATTACAAAAGTGCCGCCGACGCTTCATACTCCTTTAATGTCTGGCAGTAACGCCATCTCCGGCATCACCATTTTAGGCGCCCTGACCTGCGTGAACTATGATTCTTCTTTGGCCAACTATATTGGCTGTGCGGCGGTAGCCCTGGCAACCATTAACGTGGTGGGTGGCTTTATGGTAACTGATCGCATGTTAAAGATGTTTAGACGATAGGAACAGACTGATGAATTTAAATCCCGATACTGCCAGTCTGATAGCTTACATTGGTTATCTGGTTTCTATTTTCTTGTTTGTGGTGGCCATTAAACGATTGGGCAAAGTGAAAACCGCCCGGTCCGCCAACCAGATGGCGGCAGGCGCTATGGCGTTAGCGGTGGTGTGTACCTTAGTAGAATTGGGGACCATTGATTACACCTATATCTTAATTGGCGCAGTGCTGGGCGGGGGTATTGGCTTGGTGTTGGCCACCTCTGTTCAGATGACGGCGATGCCGCAACTGGTGGCTGTCTTTAACGGCTTTGGTGGTGCTGCATCCACCCTGGTGGCTTTATCTTTATTTACCGCCGCAGAAAAAGGCGTGACCCTGGCGGAAATGGATTTTCAGGGAGAGGCTGGTTATATGACCGCCATTGCTCTGGTGCTGTCTATCATCATTGGCGCCGTGACCCTGACGGGTAGCTTAATGGCCTATATGAAGCTCTCAGAAGTGTTTGGCCGGATGTTCGGTAAGCCGATTTTGCTGCCCTTACGCCATTTCTTAAACATTATGCTCATTATCAGCGTTTTGGCCATGACGGTTGCCTGGGTTGCCACAACCAGTGATCCGACTCTATCGGTTAATTTGGCTATCGGCATTACCGTTACCTCCCTGGTCCTTGGAATTCTCCTCACCATTCCCATTGGCGGCGCCGATATGCCGGTGGTTATCAGTCTATTAAATAGCTACTCCGGTTTGGCTGCTTCTGCGGCTGGATTCGCCTTAAACTCCAACGTCCTCATTGTCTCCGGCGCCCTGGTGGGGGCCTCTGGGCTGATTTTAACCCAGATTATGTGTAAGGGGATGAACCGCAGCTTGGCCAACGTTATGATGGGCGGCTTTGGTGGCGAAGATACCAGTGGTGGTGGTGAGAAAAGTGAATATGTAAACGTTAAAAGCGCCGAGCCCGAAGAAGCGGCTATGGATTTTGAAGATGCCCGAGATGTCATTATTGTGCCGGGCTATGGCTTGGCCGTGGCTCAGGGCCAAAACGCCATCAAGGAACTCTCCGATCAACTGAAAAAACGGGGCTGTCAGGTCCGCTATGCCATCCATCCGGTGGCAGGCCGGATGCCGGGACACATGAACGTGCTGCTGGCCGAAAGCAATGTGCCCTACGATGAGCTGGTAGAGATGGAAGCCATTAACAACGAGTTTCAAAAGGCGGATATTGCATTGATTGTAGGGGCCAATGACGTGGTAAACCCCTCGGCCAAAGAAGACAAAAGCAGCCCGCTGTACGGCATGCCAGTCTTAAATGTGGAGCAGTCCCGGATGGTCTTTGTCATCAAGCGCGGTTTGGGGGCGGGCTTTTCCGGCGTCAAAAACGTGCTGTTTGAAAAAGATAATACCCGGATGATATACGGCGACGCCAAAAAAGTGTTGGAAGAGTTAACCACAGAACTTTCAGAAAGCGACAATTAGTTTCAGATTAACGTGAGGGAAACCCGCACAAATAGCGGAAGGAGAAAACGAACACCATGAGCCATCCAGTCACAGAAGACATCCCATCGAATATTTATAAGCCTAACAGCCCGTTTGAAGCCACCATTGTGGAGCACCGGCGGCTGACCGCAGAAGATTCGCCCAACGAAGTGGATCACATTGTCTTTGATATTGCCGACAGCGACCTGCGTTACCTGGACGGCCAGAGTATCGGCGTGCTGCCTCCGGGCGAAGACGCCAATGGCAAGCCCCATAAATTACGGTTGTATTCCATTGCTTCGCCCTACACCGGCGAGTATGACGATGGCGGAAAAACGGTCACTTTATGTGTTAAGCGCGCCCTAGGCGCTACCCCAGATATTCCGCCTGGTGTGTGCTCCAGCTTTTTGTGTGATGCCAAAGTCGGCGATAAGGTTAGAATCACCGGCCCGGTGGGAAAGGCTTTTTTACGGCCCAACATCCCCAACGCCAATCTCATTATGGTAGCGACCGGCACCGGGATTGCGCCGTTCCGTGCCTTTATGCACACCCGCTATGTAAAACACCCGGAGGAAACCGGCCAAAGCTGGATGTTTTTTGGCGCCCAAACCCGCAAAGACTTTTTGTACGAAGAAGAGTACGAAAAATACCAAGGTGTTGACGGCTTTAACCTGGTGACGGCCTTTAGTCGGGAAGAACAAAACGCCGAAGGCAACCGGATGTATGTGCAGCACCGGCTGCAAGAGAAAGCCGAAACCATATTCAATCTTTTGAAAGACAGCAAAACCTACTTCTTTATGTGCGGTTTGCGGGGCATGGAACCCGGCATTTTAGAAGGCATGCAAAAAGCCGCCGAGTCCCAAGGCATTAACTGGGAAGATTTCTTTGCCCAACTTAAAGAAGAGAAACGTTGGCACGTTGAAGTCTACTAGCAAGCTGCTGCGCTGTTCTCAAATACAAAAACAGCCCACGCTCAAAAAGCGTGGGCTGTTGGCTTCTAATGGCTATCGCCAACTCCAGCTATGCCGGTTGCAACGCAGGCAACCGCAATTGCTGATAAAGTGCCTGAGGATCCTGGCGTAACCCGGCATACAGATCCTTCGCCATGGCGTCTGGCAACACGTCTTCTCCGCCTTCGGCAATCACCTTCAAAGTTTCTTCGGCCACACACGCTGCCGAAGACTTGTTGTCAAAGGGCATTTCTTTGGTCATGTCCGTGTCAATGGGGCCGGGGTACACCCCAATAACCCGTGTCCCTTGGGCGGCTAAATCTGTGCGGAACCCGTGAATCAAGGCTTCAGCAGCAAATTTTGAGGCAGAGTAGGTGATGATGCCGGGAAACGACACCTTACCGGCAATGGAAGACACCGTGATGACCATCCCCCCTCCATTGGCTTTTAAGATTGGCGCAAAGGCTTTTGTGAGGGCGAGGGGACCAATGTAATTCACTTCCATCTGCTGCCGGGCTTTCTCTATATCGGTATCCAATACCGTGTCGGTAAACAGAACCCCGGCATTGTTTACCAACACCTCCACATCTTCCGCCTGTTTGGCAGCCGCGTCGATATGAGCCGGAAGGGTCACATCCAACTGGAGTGGAATCAGCTTTTGCGGATCGGTGTTCACTAACTCTTTTAAGCTTTCAGGGTTTCGGGCCGCCACGTAGATTCTTTTGGCCCCGGCGTTTAAAAATGCCAAAGCATAAGCCTTCCCAATACCCCGGTTGGCGCCGGTAATTAAAACCGTTTTGTCCTGAATCGATTTGATGGTCATCGAATACGTCCTCTCTCTGTGCTTGTAACCATTGGCAAAAGAACTGCCTTTAGATCCATTCATACCCGAGTGTAAATCAAGAGAATCACCATGTCATTGGAAAACGCTGAAACATTGAAATCTAGTAACGCACAGCTAGAGATAATTCGCAGACGGTTGAGCAATAAAGTTCAATTGTTCTCGTTTGAGTGGCGTATACGTTGCCGGGTCAGCAAAAAATTGGGTAATAGAGGACTTGGCCATATCTCGTTTGACTCGCTGACGAGTGAGGTATATGTTGAGTATGCTCGGGATGGCGCTACAAAGTACCAGTGAACTAAAGAATTTCCCCATATAGGCAATGTTATGGTGGTTGCCTAAAAGTTTTCCGGGCTTCATGGACCGAGTGACTTTTTCAATCAGACGTTCAACGGTATGCGGAAGAATAAAAAACGCGAAGTTAAATGCCGCAAACCGAAGGGCAATTTCTTTCCGTTCATATCCGTCTCGGGAGCCCACAAAGAAACCGGCAAAAGCCGGGGTAACCCCAAAAGAGGCTGAGGACCAAGGGCGCAGTTTCGAAAATTTACCTTCCGGCAGGCTGAGTTTTTGGTGAATAAATTTGAGCAAACCAGACATCCCGGCACCTTTTTTAGCCAGAGTAATGCCGGTTGCTAAAAAAGCGGCAGCCAGGGACGCTCCCACTGCAACGGTGGTGAAAAACTTGTGGAGTAGGTTAGTGGTAACAGCGTTTAGTTTTTTGTCATCAATTTCGCCCCGTTGTTTTTCACCAATCATTTGCGCATAGTCTGTGGTGCCGGTGCGTTTAGTGGTGACGTAGTTTCGGAAAAAGGGCATGCCATACATCAAGGAGCCACAGATGCTGAAGATAGCGAAGGATTTGCCGAACCGAAACCAGGATTTGCCTGCTTGGCTTAATGTCTTTTGCATAGGTTTTGTCAGTTTATCGATGACTTTTTGCAACAAAAACCCCGTGCCAAAAAAGGCGGCAGTGTTTCCAAATTGGCCGATGGATTGATCTACAAACTCGTCTGCATTGCGAACAATGAGTACATGAGGAATGTTGTTTCCGGTAATTTCCCGAAACAAGATGTCCACCATGGAATGGTTTCGGATGAAGTTAATTCCTGAGGCAACAGTAGACATATTGAAGGCAGTTTATATAGCTGACATAAAGCCCAGTCTACATTTAGAACCCTAAAGTAGAAATCTGAGTATATTAGAAAACAAGAAATATGACGGTAAATTGCTAAACGCGTCTAATGTATTGCTTCAAGGGCGCTAAAGGCTTTTAGAAGAAAAACGCGACATCTTTTGCCGAGCGAACCAACTCAGCGGGTAAGGGTGGGCGTTTTGAAGATTTCCTATCGTCTATCCAAGCATTTACAATCTTCTGCTGCAAATTTGAGTCCAACGTCACGCCTTTTGCCTTTAACGTTTCATTGGGTAGATTCACTATCATACCTGCCTGAACACAAGAGGCAAGGGCAAGGGCAACAGTTAACTGAATTTCTTTTAGCGGTGTCGATTGAAGAGAATTATCAAAATTAATGGGCTGACCATTGCGCAAAATCCGTAATCGGTTGTTTCTCGATAAAGGCGTTATGATATCCCCATTGAAATTCACCCTGGTTTGAGGCTGATTGCCCAATTGCTTCAGCAACGATGTAAGGTCTCCGGAAGTGGTATTAATGAGGGTCGTTTTTTTAGAAGGCATAGGGAACAACGTATCCTGGAACACATCTGCACCGGTAGCAGTGAATACGTAGGACGTACTGTTCATAAGCTCTGGTATGCTTTTTGCATATTGAACGCCTGATACAGGCGTTCCTTCAGCATACTGCGTTCTGTCTTTGTCATAAACAGTGACCGTATTATTTTTTTGCACCAGTAATTGCGCCAGAGCCTTGCCAATGTGGCCATACCCAATAATTCCGCACTGTTTATTCTCAAGCGGCCCTCCCAGGTGGTTTTCCAGCAGAGCCATAATATCGGCTGCAATTAAAAAGCTTTCAAACTTAAATTTCGCAGCAGAAGTTCCCATTTCAACCACTGGCTTAGTCCAACCGTTTTGGGTGGCACCCATGACACTTTTAACGTTGTGAGCCACCCCAACGGTTTTAACATTTGCAGGGATAGACCCTGATACCGCTGGCCAAAGAGACGCACCTTTATCCACAACTATCAACTTTTTTATCTGATGCTGCCGAATGTGATGATTGACTTCACTAAAAAGCTCCTGAGCATCCTGCGCAATAGCCTCCTGAAGACCACCAATTTTGGTAGGCGTTGAAGGTTCAATCACATGCACGCCCATCTGCTTTAGAACCTTTATCGCCGTAGGGTGTGAAGAATAACTTCTGCCGGTTAAAAAAATGTTATCCGCCTTCATCCCCAACTTAATCAGTGCCTTGCAGAGGACAACCGTCTGCATCATCAGATGCTGACTGCCCATCAGCACCGTCTTGTCATCAAACTGGAACTTTCGCCGGTCCGCATAATTAAAAACGGTCTCCATTGCCGACAGGGGTTCATCAGGCTTTATGAAAGTATCAGCAAAGTCAGTGGGTTTCGCTTGTTGAGCATTATGAAAAGCTAGCGATAGAATATGTTCAGGCCTTAAGGAAGTACCAACAGGCAACGTGGGTTGCATCTGTTGCACATCCTGAAACATGACAGGATAAGGAATTTTAGGCGAATAGCTGGAAAGCGAAGGAATCATCAACTGTAGAATTCAAATCAGAGTAATGTTTTGAAAATCTACACCAATTCAGAGGAATATACAAGTATATATATGCAACCTGCTTTTATATTTTCCCAGTGAATTATAGGCATTTATTGTATTTCCCCCATCAGATTGTTAGAATCAAGCCCAGTCGCCCCCTGCAATACGGAGTACAGTCCCATGACCTCATCCCAACAACCCGCCAACCCCTTAAGATCCAAGAGCAGTAAAGTCCTGGATGGCCCTGCTCACGCACCTCATCGGGCGTTTTATCGGGCCATGGGGCTAAACGACGGTGACTTTCAAAAGCCGTTGGTCGGCGTGGCTACTACTTGGAACGAGATAACGCCGTGTAACATCTCATTGCAGGATCAAGCAGCCGTGGTGAAGGAAGCCGTGTGGGCTGAAGGTGGGGTACCCCGTGAATTCACCACCATTTCGGTCAGTGATGGCATTGCCATGGGCCACCAGGGGATGAAGGCATCTCTGGTCAGCCGGGATATGGTGGCGGATTCAGTGGAATTGGTGATGCATGGCCACCAATATGATGCACTGGTGGGCATTGGCGGCTGTGATAAAACCCTGCCCGGCATGATGATGGCCATGGCCAGACTCAACGTGCCGTCAGTATTCCTTTACGGTGGCACCATTATGCCCGGCAAGCTGGACGGCCGGGATCTCACCATTGTAGATGTGTATGAAGCCGTAGGCACCCACTCTGCCGGCAATATGAGTGATGATGAGCTGTATAAAATAGAATGCGCCGCCTGCCCCGGCGCTGGGTCGTGTGGTGGTCAGTTTACGGCCAATACCATGGCCTGTATTGGTGAGGCCATTGGCTTGGCTTTACCGGGCAGTAGCGGCTGGCCGGCAGAGCACCCCGGCCGCCGGGATGTGAACAGAGAATGCGGTGAAGCCGTGATGCGGCTACTCAAAGCCAACATTCTCCCCAGAGATATTTTGACCCGCAAGGCGTTTGAAAACGCGGTTCGGGTGGTGGCCGCTACTGGCGGATCCACTAATGTCCTTTTGCACTTACCAG
The DNA here is from genome assembly GCA_019634025.1 of Vampirovibrio sp. GTDB lineage: Bacteria > Cyanobacteriota > Vampirovibrionia > Vampirovibrionales > Vampirovibrionaceae > JAHQWC01. The sequence continues at coordinate 13,586 of JAHQWC010000045.1, read as the reverse complement.
CCCTGGCCCATGAGGTGGGGCTGGATCTCACCATGAAGGACTTTAACAAGCTGTTTTTAGAAACCCCTACCATCGCTGACTTAAAGCCCGGTGGGAAATATGTGATGCTGGACCTGTTCAACATTGGCGGTGTGCCGGTGGTGTTAAAAGCCCTGTTGGATGGCGGCTTGCTCCACGGAGATTGTATGACGGTGAGTGGCAAGACTTTGGCAGAGAACCTGGCCGATGTCAAAATTCCGACGGACCAGGATGTGGTATATCCCACCAGTAATCCTATCCGAGAAACCGGTGGCCTGCGGGTGCTGTTTGGCAACCTAGCACCGGAAGGTTGTGTGGTGAAAGTGGCCGGCCTCAGCAAGCTGACCCACGAAGGCCCGGCCAAGGTGTTTGATAATGAAGAATCCTGTTTCGAGGCCATTGAAAAACGGGAGATTCACGCCGGAGATACGGTGATTATTCGCTACGAAGGACCCCAAGGCGGCCCTGGAATGCGGGAGATGCTGAGTGTAACTGCAGCACTTTACGGTCAAGGTCACGGGCAGGATGTGGCCCTAATTACCGACGGCCGGTTTAGCGGTGGCACCCGAGGGTTGATGATTGGCCATGCCGGTCCTGAAGCCTATGTGGGTGGCCCCATTGCCCTGGTGCAAAATGGTGACATCATTAAAGTAGATGCTGTGAAAGGCGAGATTACCCTTTGTGTGGATGACGCTGAGCTGGCCAACCGCAAAGCCGCTTGGAAGCAGCCCGAGCCGAATTATAAGAGCGGTATTCTTTATAAGTATGCCCAGGGCGTTGGACCTGCCTGCCAAGGTGCAGTAACTCACCCCGGACAAACCAGCGCACCAAATGAAGCATGCAAAGTCCCCTCGACAGTTTAGGGTAATACTTGCTCAATCTGCCTTGGCATCAGAATTAATTGGTCTTTTGCAGCACGTGGAAGTTTTTTAATCCAATATTCCGCCTGCATGGCGGCCTGCTTGGATTCAAACACCCATTGGGCAACAATCTTTACTGGCAAGCGACCTGTCGTATACTTAGCACCTTTTCCTGCATTATGCGCTGCCAACCGTTTCTCCACATCGGTGGTCCAACCCGTATATAAGGTGTCATCGGCACATTGGAGAATGTAGGTGTAAAACCTTTCGGTTGGCATGAAACACCGATACTCCTGCAAAAAACGTAAAGAATAGAAACAGATCGTTTGGCCCACTTGACCTTACGGGCATAGCAGGTATACTGGTTACCGTAAATTATATTTACACGTGATCAATTTTAACAACCCCACAGGTTTTATAGCGATATGATCAACTCTTTTGTTAACAGTGTAGTCCTCCTTATTATTGTACTCAGCGGTCGTCCGGTGAGTCTTGAATCCTGTTAACAGCCCCCTCTAACACAGATTCAAAACCGCCGGACACAAAAAAAGGTCCGGCGGTTTTTTTAATAACAACCCCAATTAATTTAAGGACCCAGCCATGAACGCCACACTCCTTCTCTCCAACCTCCAACTCGTCTCTGTAAGCACCGACCATAGCCACCGAATTATTTGGGGAGGTTCATGTCATGACGCCGACTAATACGTCCCATCAACAAGCAAAAGCTTCTATGCCTACTACACCAGCCTTCACCTCTGTAGAAGGTGGAGAGGGTACTAAACCAGCTACCAAACAATTAAATGGCGCAAAGGTATTTTTTGAGTGCCTGCGCAAAGAAGGCGTAGATACGATTTTTGGACTGCCTGGTGGAGTCATCTTACCCATTTATGAAGCTCTGCCGGATTATCCGGATATCCGGCATATTTTGGTGCGCCACGAACAGTGTGCTGCCCATATGGCTGAAGGCTATGCTCGCACCGCCCAAAAGCCCGGCGTGTGTCTGGCTACCAGTGGCCCTGCAGCAACCAACCTGATTACTGGCCTTACAGATGCATTTTACGACTCGGTCCCCGTAGTGGCCTTTACCGGTAATGTACCCACCTTTATGCTAGGCAATGACGCCTTTCAAGAGGCAGATATCGTCAGCATGACCCGCGCCTGCACCAAGCACAACGTGTTGGTTCGCACCATTGAAGAGTTACCTCAAGCTATTCACGAAGCCTTTCACGTGGCCACTACAGGCCGCCCTGGCCCAGTACTCGTGGATATTCCCAAAGACGTGATGAACGCCATGATGGATTATAGCCCAGAGTCGGCGAAATCCATTAATCTGCCGGGATATCAATGTACTGAACAGACAAACGTGAGTGATGAAAAAATTGATGAAATCGTTGCACTGCTCCAGTCTGCTAAACAACCGGTGATCTTATCTGGTGGCGGCGTAGTCAACGGAGATGCACACTCAGAAATGACCCAATTGGCGGAACGGCTAAACATCCCGGTAGCATGCTCCTTAATGGGTTTGAGCGGGTTTCCTGCTAACCACAAGCTGTATATGGGTTTTTGCGGCATGCATGGTGAATATTGGGCCAACATTGCCATTGCCAACGCCGATGTATTAGTGGTTGCCGGCAACCGGTTGAACGAACGTCAAACCGGGAATTCAGACCGGTTTGCCAAAAACGCCAAAATCATCCACATTGATTTGGACCCATGCAACCTGCAGAAAAATGTGAACGCCCGTTTACCGGTGCAGGGTGAAATTAAAAAAGTATTGACCCAAATTTTGGCCAAGCTGGATGACAACAAAACCTTGGCCGGATTTGATGAGTCGCTTGCCACCCGTAACGACTGGTTTGACAAAATTGAAGGCTGGAAAACCCGCCGGAAACGCTACCCTTACCCTACGGATAAGCTAGTCCCTCAGCAGGTCATTGAGCAACTGTTTGCCCATATGCCTGAAGACGGCTATGTCACCACCGAGGTGGGGCAACATCAGATGTGGGCCGCCCAGAAGTTCAACCTAACTAACCCTCACAGTTTTATTTCTTCTGGCGGGCTGGGCACCATGGGGTTTGGCTTTCCGGCAGCCATCGGCATCCAAACAGCGTTTCCAGATAAAACCGTGCTGGACATTGCCGGTGACGGCAGCTTCCAGATGACCCTGCAAGAGATGATCACCGCCAAGGTCTACAATTTGCCGGTGAAAGTCGCGGTCATTAACAACAGCCGTCTGGGAATGATTCGCCAGTGGCAAGGTAAAATGTTTAACCGCGAATCAGAAGCAGAAATGATTTCACCAGATTACGTAAAACTGGCAGAAGCCTATGGATGGAAAGGCTTTGTAGTATCTCATCCTAGCGAGATGGATGCAGTTATCAAAGAAGCCTTTGCCATTCAGGACTGTCCGGTAATTATTGACTTCCGGGTGGAGCCCAACGCCGATGTGTATCCGTGGGTGCCTGCCGGCGGCGCCAATGAAGATATGCTGGAGGAAGAAGCCCCATCTAGCAGCCAGACTATGCAACAAGCAGAATAAGAGGACACAAATGATGAAAAAAAGCATGATGTGTGTACTGCAACAACGCTTTGGCGCTATGGACCGCGTACTGGGCGCCTTGACCCATCGGGGTGTAATGCCGGATCAACTAAGCGCCTCAGTTGACCCAAACACTGGCCACCTGGTGTTTTGGTTTACCTTTAACATGGCCGATGAAAAGGCTGCTACCAAGTTGTTAAAATCTATTCAAAACCAGGTGTTCGTTCTGGATGCCAGCTATGTAACCCTGGATGTTGAAGGTGGTTACGAATCGACTTATGATGAGCATTCTGATGACGCTGGTGAAACAACCGGCACTGTAACCCCTATTTTTGCAAGATCTCAACATGAAAAGGCTCCAGATGTAAAAGCCGCAACAATATAAGCTTATAAATGTATCTATAACCCTATATGCAACTGAAAAAGGAAATAAACCATGTCTACAGCAGTTGAAACCAAGCCCACTCAAAATACAGCACTCAATATCTATTACGACAAGGACATCGACCGCGCCAAGTTCTTAAAAACGAAGGTTGCGGTGTTGGGCTTTGGCAGCCAGGGATATGGTCAAGCCATGAACCTCAAGGAATCCGGCGCGGACGTAAAGATTGCCCTGCGTCCCGGTAGCGCCACGGCGAAGAAAGTCGAAGCCGCCGGCATGAACACTATCACCATAGACGAAGCCGTTCAGTGGGCAGACGTCTTGGTGTTCTTGATTCCCGACGTACACCATGGCCCGGTTTTTAAGGAATCTTTTGAAGGCAAGCTGAAGCCTGGTCAAACCTTGTTGTTCAGCCACGGGTTCAGCATTCTATACAAAGAAATTGAACCCCCTAAAGACGTGAATGTGGTGATGGTAGCCCCCAAAAGCCCTGGCCACCTTGTTCGGGCTGAGTTTCAAAAGAACAAAGGGGTTCCAGCCCTGGTTGCTGTGGATCAAGATGCCACCGGCGACGCTCTAGAGATTGCTTTGGGCTATGCCGCCTGCATCGGTAGCAGCCGCGCTGGTATTATTGAGACCAACTTTAAAGATGAAACAGAAACCGATCTGTTCGGTGAACAATCCGTGTTGTGTGGTGGCGCCACTGCCTTGGTGAAAGCCGGGTTTGAAACCTTGACGGAAGCGGGCTACCCGCCAGAATTAGCCTACTTTGAGTGTCTCCACGAACTGAAGCTGATTGTGGACCTGATGTATGAAGGTGGCATTGAAGACATGCGTTACTCTATCAGTGACACTGCTCGTTACGGTGATGTGACCCGAGGACCTCGGGTGGTTACGGCTGAAGCCAAAGCAGCCATGAAGGAAGTGCTGGGCGAAATCCAATCCGGCAAGTTTGCTGAAGAGTGGATCACCGAAGTCCGGGCCGGGCAACCGAACCTCAAGGCTCTGGTCGAGAAAGACCAGGATCACCCCCTGGAAGTTACTGGTCGTAAGCTTCGCAGCATGATGAGTTGGCTCGCTGCCGATAAACTTGTAGAACGTGACAAGAACTAACGGAATAAAGCCGGTGTAACAGCCGGCTTTTCCTTTTCTCTTTGCCTTAAGGAGTTCTTAAATGCCCTCTGATCGCCAAGGTGGCCTAAAAACTCTCAACCGAAAAAAAGCCCAGGCGCTTGAAAAAATTGCCTGGGATGACAATGGTATGGAGAACAACGGCTTACAAGAAGACGGGCAAATCCGGCTACCGGGTCTAGCATCCGGGGTCTCCATGGATCACTATCTCTCCCTGGTTCACGTTCATTCCTCGATTTTAGAAGCCAGCCGAATTCTGGATCGGCACCGCCCAGCCCTCACCCAAATTGAACTGGCCGATAATCAGGAGCCCATGACCCCGCTTCAAGCATCGACAAAGACTCCTAATCTTTACTTCAAGCGTGAAGATCTGACCATCACTCGTGCCTATAAGGTCCGGGGCGCTGTGGTGTCTATGGCAAAGGCCATGGAAAGCTTTGACCGTTCTAAATTTCTCACCGTCTCTACCGGTAACCATGCCTTGGGCATTATTCAGGCTGCCCGGCTCCTGAAACCCGCCACCGTGACTATTGCAGTACCGTCCAACACCGCACCCGGCAAACGCCGCAAGATTGAAGAAAAAATTGCTGACCTTAAAAAATACGATGTTGAAGGAAAAGTCGTCACCGTTGGAGAGACCTTTGATGATTGCCGCACCTGGGCCATTGCTCAACAGGCAGAGGGTGAATACTACATTGACCCCTACAGCAACCCCTGGGTGGTAGCGGGGCAGGGTACTATCGGCCTAGAACTCCTGGCCCAATTAGCAACTGAGATGCAGAAAAAACCCATCGAGGAAATCGTTCTGATTTCTCCCATTGGCGGTGGTGGCCTCCTTGCTGGCACCACCACCGGCCTGCAAATTGGCATGGCCTGGGATCCCCGTTTTCGCAACACCTCCCTCAAAGTGGTAGGGCTTCGGTTGGAAGACATGCATGCCGAATGGGGCGATGCCATCCGGGTGAAAGAAATTGCCCCGGGTAACCGTCATATTTTTAATGCCCTGGGTATCGAAATTGCCGAGATGGATGACGCCACTATGTTGCGGTGTATGAAAGAGGCCAAAGACGAACTGGACACATGGGTAGAAGGCCCCAGCGCCGGTACGTTAAGTCTTAAAGAAAGGGAAGATGTTTCCCCCAATGAGAAGCGGTTGACGGTTTGTCTCATCAGCGGTGGCAATGTACCTTACGATAAGATTTCAGAACACTACCCACTGTAATTGCTCTTAGTTGAAGGCCGTTTCCATAAATGCCGGACATTCCTGAGACTGGCGTATGATTTCCGGATGAAACCGGTACCATTCCATGCTGGTACGGTGCAATAGCATCATATAGGCCCTTTGCTTAGGGGTCCATCTCCGTTTACGTCGCTCCCGTTTCATATACCACCGAAAATCTTCCCGCCAGTCGGCGCCACATTGATTCATCCATTCAGATAGCACCCCACGCTCCACCAGCCGTCGCACATCCTTAAAGGGCAATATTGCTTTGGTTTTCTCTTCATCTGCATCCCACTCCACCCGTTGTCCATTCTCTAAGACCGCCTCACGAATGTCTTGCCGGGCCAATTGATCGACAGTTTGAATCATTTCATCGGGCAACTTTTCCTGCCCAGAAGAAACGTTCTCGGTGTCTGCCGTCCATCCAGTCGTACCCGTGGTCAGGCACAGGCACAATACGAATACCCCAAGGAAAATCAAATGTTTCAGGCGGTTTGTCATTTGGGAACTCCGAAAACCTTTGTCGTCTATAGCTTTTGTATTTTAACACTCATGGCTGTCAGGCTTCCAACCCACTCCTTCAAGCCCATAAGTTCAATCCTCTCAAATACTAGTCTGTTGTCCATTACACCTCCCTAACCGGGCAATCTAAACAAGACACCTGACTTATGGAGGACAGCCAGACGAATTTTATATACTAAACCCCCGTAGCACCTGAGCACGCTATAAAAATAATGAAATAAAGAAAAACAATGGAAACAGCGCTATGAAAAAAGAGAGTCTAATCTTGGATACTGTACTCTATAGTCCCATTACCCTTTCCCTAATTGGGTTTACTGGCATCCTGTTGATGGCCAACGCAGCCTACCTCAGCCATCAGAGTCAGCCAGAAGGCTACCAAAGAGAGCTGTCTATGGAAAATTTTCTCATCTCCATGACAGACTCCCCTTCACAACCCATAGTATTTACCCCTTAGCGTTATTCAGAAGCCTCAACGTGTACCTGCCACTTCTCTGCCCATTCCTGAAGAGCAGCGGTCAGTTCAGGTGTCCAAACTGGCTGGACAGTATCTTCTCGTGCTTCAAAAAGCGGTAGGCCTTTCAGCTCATTCTCTGTCCACCGTGGGTAAAGATGAATATGCAGGTGAGAAACCACTTCAGAGAGAGTAATCCAATAGACCCGCCTGGCGCCCAATAGTTCTAACTGCGCCGCCCACGCATGGGCTGCTTGAAAAACTTCTGTGGGCGCCTCCTTGTAGCTCGTAACTTCACGACTGGGCGCCAATTGAACATACCCGCCCCGGTGGCCTTTTAAAGCCACCAAAGGGCGTTCCGTGTCTATTAAGAATGGATTGACTATCATCACGCTATCTTAGGGCAAAAATATGCACTTAGTGTAAACACATAAGGGTTAAGGCTGATGGAGTTCAAACATCTCCTTGGTCACGCCGCAGTCGGGGCACATCCAGTCATCCGGAATATCCTTAAACCGGGTGCCGGGGGCTAACCCGCTATCGGGATCCCCAGCCGCCTCGTCATAAATATGCCCGCACAGGGTACAAATGTATTGTTGGTAATTCATGGGTTGATGCTCCTAACTACTTTTATTTGGGTGGCTAGCTGTTAGCTGGCCAGATTATCCAGCGCCTTTTGGTAACGGGCCGCATGATGGGCTTCGACGCCAGTCAGTGCTTTGAACCGCTTGGCAGCTTGCTGAAAGATCTCAGCATGTTCTGCCGATTCGGCTGCCTGTTCCTGGAACTCACCTACAGCGCTCAAATGTCCTTCTTCACGGGCGACCCGCTCAAATTCCGGGTACATTTGGTTGGTTTCATACAGCTCGCCTTCAATCGCAATTTCCAGCAGTTTGGCTACCGTCATCCCTTCAGTGGGATAGATCAGTTCCAGGTGGGCAAATGCATGGGCGGTTTCTTGGTGAGCTGTTTTTTCAAACAACTCGGCTATCTCTTCATTGCCCAACTCTCGGGCCACCTTGGCAAAGTACAGGTATTTGCGGTTTGCCATAGACTCCCCGGCAAAGGCAGCTTCCAGATTTTTATTGGTTTGGGTATCTGCTTGTTTCATCATCAGTCTCCTTTTTTAAGATGGTTATTGGCATTTGTAATGCACTGGCTCTGTATTCATCGGATTTGACTCTTTCAGCATAGCGGTTGTACAATAATTCTTCCAATATATATAATTTATTTTTTTAATAACTAAAAGTTATGAATTCGGCACTGTCAAACTTCAGCTTTCGAGATCTCACCTACATCCTTGCTCTGGCAGAGTACAAGCACTTTGGTCAAGCAGCACAGGCATGTCTGGTGAGCCAACCGGCTCTTAGTAAACAAATCAAGCAAATTGAAACCCTGCTTGGCGTTTCTCTGTTTGAACGGGATAAACGCAATGTCATGGTCACCGAGACGGGTAGGCAGGTTGTGGCACAGGCCAGAATCATCCTGGATGAAGGTGAAAAAATGATTCGCTTGACGCACCAACATCAGCAACCTTTGTCCGGTAAGTATCGAATGGGCGTGATTGCCTCCTCCTGCCCATATCTGTTGCCCTATTTTGTCGGCGACATCCGAGACTCATACCCGGACTTACGCCTCACCATCAAGGAAGGCCTTACCGACGATCTTGTAAAGGATCTCAAACACGGTGAGCTGGACTGGGTTATTGCCGCCACCACGTTTGAAGACGATTCGTTAACGCACTTACCCCTGTTCTTTGAGCCGTTTGTCCTTGCCTATAACCCCTTGGTGGGCTACCGGTTTAAGGACAAAATTACGGTGAGCAACATTGACCCAACCCAACTCTTACTGTTGGAAGACGGCCACTGCCTGAAGGATCAAACTGTCGATATCTGTAAAATTCAGGAAAGCTTCACCCAAGAAACGTTCAAGGCGACTAGCCTGGAAACCCTACTTCAAATGACCGCCACGGGTATCGGCATCTCCGTTATTCCAAAGTTGGCAGTTCCTGATCCAGACAAATTCTCAGAGAGCCTTCGGTTTTCTGAATTCTCTAAATCCACCGAAGGCAGAACCATGGCCATCTACACCCGTAAAACAGCGCCGTTCACAAAAGAAAGCCAGATGATGGCCACATTTATCCAATCCAGACTGCCGGACAGCATTGTAAAGAAAATTTAAACGCCTCAAGCTGCCTCTAACACTGCCTATTCCCAACCAATCAAAACCATATCTATCAAGAGACAAACGTTTTTTACCGATACGTTTGTATCGCTTACAGATTCTTCCGTTTTTCACCTGTATCAACGGGTGCAGGTGTCTCCTCCCATAGGAGTAATAACTGGTCATGAAAGAGAAAAGCCGATTTTATGAAAAAGATCCGCTGGTGAACCAAGCCGTGGAAGCTTTATTCTCGTTCCCACCAGCTTTTCAAAGCATCATTGCCGAAGGTTTGGCTGAAATTGCCGAGCGAGAATGCCGGGCAAACGAGCTGGCGGAACAGCTAAAATCCCTGGGAACCGACAAGGTCATGGCTCTCTATAAGTCTAAACGGAAAGGCAGGACTTACGATCAAAATCCTCAAACCCATAAGATGATGAACTATCTGATGCTCTTATCTGAGGAAAACCGTCAGTTGATGGCTCGAGAAACCTTACAGCTCATGAGCTGTATCCAAGATTATTTAAGTTTATGTAAGGAATACGAGTCACAAACATCGGCAGAAGCCATGCAAACACTCACGGGAACCTATACAGGTCATGGGGAAAAAGCCACTCGAGAGTTCTTAAAGACGGTAAAAGTGCAGTTTATGGAAAACCTGGCCGGTCGAGGAGAAAAAATTACCGGTTTTGGTAATGATATGGCTGTTAAAGGGGATTAAAAATCCAATTAAGTTAGATTACTTAGTATTTTCAACTCACAAGACCGCTGATCAAAAGCATTAGCCAGCCGGTCAGCTAAATTCAAATTCCAGCATTTTTTGCCGATAGCGTTTCTATCTATTTGTATCTCCTTTTTTCTAAAAGCAGGAGCCGTTACCCTTCATGGCAGACAATAACGACAATCCCAGGTTTTATGAGAAAGACCCCATTGTCTTCCAGGCGGTGGAGGCACTCTTCTGCTTTCCCCATGATTTTCAAAGTATTATTTCAGAAGGCTTAGCCGAAATCGCTGAACGCGAGTGTAAAGCCAGTGAGCTGCAAAAAGAATTCAAATCCGTGGGCTACGAGAAGGTTATGGCCCTGCATAAATCCAAGCGCAAAGGCCGCCCCTATGATCATAACCCCCAGACCCACAAGATGATGAATTATCTGATGCTCCTATCCGACGATCACCGACGCTTAATGGCTCGCGAAACCTTGCAATTATTGGCACACATTCAGGAGTACCTGAGTATGTGTAAGGAGTACCAGTCGGATACCTCAGAACGAACCATCCGAACCCTTACTGGCACCTATGTCGCCTACGGCAGCAAAGCCACTCAAGACCTCTTACAGAACGTTAAAAAACAGCTTTTACAAACCTGGGCCAGCCGCAACCAAAAAATCACGGGTCGGGATGAGGGCATGGCCGTCAGCGGAGAGTGAAAACCGGCCTTCCAAAAACACTGCCAGATAAAGAAAAGAAGCGATCGGACAGATGCTATCTATTTGAAAGGCCGGCCAATTCTACGGTGCAGGTATAATTCCTACCAGGCGGGTTAACGATTAGATAAACACGTATACACGTGCTACCAGGCAAACACACCTGGAATGTGTCCTTGCGAAAAACCGCCTAAGTTAGGAGACATGCCTTGAACACCACCGCCAAAAGTAAAAGGGCTTTGATGATTATGGAACCCAAGGGAACCATGGCGATGAACAATTGAGTTCCCACCGAACAGACCACCACCAAAGACACCGCCGTGCCCGCCGGAAACAGGCTGGAAACCCGGCAACGGACTAAACTGTGGCATCTGGAAAGATCCAAAGTTATTTTGGCGGAACCCAGTAATTCCTTGGTTAGTCACTGACGTTGGAAAACTATGAAAATTATTCTGGGTCAGGTTGCGCTGCACATTAAAGTGGAACGGATGAATTTGATGCACGTTATCAATGTGATGCTGATTCACATTCACGTTTTGTGTTGGATTCAACACTTGGCGATTTCGCGAAAACAGCTGATTAATATCAAACGCCGTTTGTTGGGGAAACTGGGAATGCATAGTATGCGGAAACAAAGCGCCTGCAGACTGTCCCAATGAAATAAACGGGCGATGCATAAACGGGGTGGTAACGCTCATGAGTTGCTCTCCTCTCTGTAGCGATATGTCACGATACGCCACGCTCAGTAAGATCCATCCAGATGCGTCAAAAAACGCTCCTGAGCAGCGTGCCCTATCGAATTGTGTGCTCTTCTCCTAGTGAAGTAAGGCCCTTGGGAGTATATCCTGAGTACTTACTCTTAATTAATAAAAACAATATTTAGAATACAATTGATCCCTATTGAGTATTCGTTACAGATAGGTAAAAGCCCTGATCAACCCGTGAATTCAACTTCAGGCCTTTCAGTTTCCACGTAATAATTCTCAATGGATACGCAGCAGATACGGCCTGGATGTGCAAGGTATATCCTTCGTCATACCTTCGGACGACCTATTGTTAAGAACTCGATCTGAAAGATCTTGACCTACGGCGATTCAACGACTCCAGTAACAGGTACAAATAAAGGGCGACGCTGAATCGGCACATACCCACCTTCAACCCATTTAGCCCACTCTTTCTCCCCCTCCTTCTTCACCCGCTGGTGGGTCAAATAAATATTCACCAACGGCGGCAACACAGCAAATAAAATGCTGGTGGCCACAAATTCGGTTAATACCCCTGCATTTTCTGCACTACCCAGCTTCTTTTTCAAAAATTCAGGCGCCCGCTTCACCATCACGTCCTTGGCCAGTCGAGGCAAGATAAAAAATGAGGTTAAGAAGGTGGCAAATCGTAGTACAAGCTCCTTAAATTCAAACTGATCTCGAGATGCTGAAAATAAGCCAGCGTAAATCGGTAAGCCCCAAAACAGAATTGGGGGCAATGCAATTTTGCCAAATAAAGACTTATCAGGCTTTGGAAAGTTTTCAAACTTACCTTTAGAGAGCCCTATATATTTGGATAATACCGATGGAATTTTTCCAAATGGTAATTTTCGTTTAATGGCCAATTGGGTTAACCCAAAAATGGCCAAAGACGTCATTGCTCCGGCACTCCATATTCCGACTATATGGTGCTCCTGGCTTTTTATTTTTTGTTTTAGCTTCTGCTGTTCTGCCTCAGACTGAAATCCAACGGACTTCTCTCCCACCACCTCAATAAATCCGTCTGTCCCGGTTCGTTTGGCGGTTACCCAGTTTCGGATAAACGCATTGGCCACTGGAATGGCTGCCAAAAATCCAAATAGTGCCAAGGACTTTCCCAAATAGAACCATTGCTTTGCCAGTTTGGTTTCCAACGGTTGGATTTGTTTCTGTATCCCATCATAGAACCGGCTTAAACCATACCCCAAGCCAAATGGTAATAGGGTATTCGTCAGTTGAATCACACTGGTATCCACCACCTCATCCCAGGTGCGGGCAATCACAATATGGGGCAACACATCTCCTGCCAGTTCCCGCCCGTACATGTTCTGTGTCGGGTTTTTATGAAGATATTGTAGGGTGCTATTTATCCAAGCTACGCTCATTGATTTTGTGTCACCGTCGGTCTCAAAAAGGTGTTCTCTTTAAACAACCGTCAACCCGTATAGTTGCCTCCCATCCCTATATGATGGATATCACTTTCTTTAAGTTTCTTTATAGTCAGGCAATCCATCAAATTCAATTGACTTTAAAAATATGAAAAGAGATTTGTATATTAACCCTCGCTAACCCAGGAGTCTCTCCCATGCAAGCTTTGCAAACGTTTCAATCCTTAGAACTTGCGTTTGGCAGTATTTTTAAAAAAAAGCCTGTGGCGCATATCGTGACAGAACCCTTTACCCTTGAGGTGGATGGTCAAATATTCCACGTCGTCCAGGGCAGAAAAGACCAACACATAGCCAAGCAGCATGAAGTTCCACCACACGTTGCCCCCAACAAAGAAGCTATGGTCAAAGCCCTGAGAACTTTCTTAGCCGAACAACCTCAACAGGACTACCGGCTGGAGCACGCGTAACCCAGGCACGGGTCTTCTTAATTCCACTGCTCTATCTATGCTGATATCACACTAATATTGTTATTGTTTAAGAGCAATCCACTATTGACAAGGGCCGTAAAGCATCCAAAAGGACTCGAATCACTAGACGAAATTACTGCTAAAGTAGTGACGAGGAATATTCCGACCTGCTAATATGCTTAAATATTCTTAGCGTGACTTAATAGTGGATGGGAGAGGGTTATATGTCGTCCAGCACAATAGAAGCAGTGGGTCCACAAGTTGAAAATACAAACGAGT